>CACDGO010000003.1 GCA_902552345.1 uncultured Pelagibacteraceae bacterium
CTACTCTTAAGGAAATTGAAAATAAATGTGAAGAATATGGAAAAAAGTTAAATTTGAATGTTGTTTTTTTTCAATCAAATATAGAGGGAGAACTTGTTGAAAAGATACAATCCTCTAGAAATGATTATGATGGACTTATTATAAACGCAGGTGGTTATACGCATACCTCTGTTGCTATTCACGACGCATTAAAAATTATAAAAATTCCAATTATTGAATTGCATATTAGTAATATTTATAATAGAGAGGAATTTAGACATAAATCTCTCATTAGCAGAGTTGCTACAGGAATAATTTGTGGATTTGGTACTAATGGTTATGTAATGAGTTTAAATGCTATGAAAGATATTTTATAAATGAAAATCGATAAGAAATTAATAAAAGAATTGGTAGATTATCTTAAAGAATTTAATCTCACCGAATTAGATTACCAGGAAGGTCATACTAAAATTAAAGTTTCAAAATCGAACAAATCAGCTGAGTCTTCAAAAACAAATACAGTGGTTCCACAGAATAAAGCAGTTCTGAAAGACTCAGATGACAGTGATGGTATTAGAATAAAGTCTCCAATTATTGGTACTGCATACTTAGCTGCCGAACCAGGCGCAAAAAAATTTGTAGAAGTCGGTGATAAAATTAAAAAAGGTCAAACAGTGATGATTGTTGAAGCGATGAAGACTATGAATCATGTCCCTTCATCAAGTGATGGTGAAGTAAAAAAAATTTTGGTTGAAGACGGTCAGCCAGTTGAATTTGGTCAAACGTTACTTATTTTAAAATAATAGATGTTTAAAAAAGTTCTAATAGCTAATAGAGGTGAAATAGCTGTTAGAGTAATCAGAGCTTGCAAAGAATGGGGCATTGGAACTGTGGCAGTTCACTCTGATGTAGACTCTGAGTCTATGCACGTAAGATTAGCGGATGAGAGTGTTTGTATTGGCTCACATCAACCTCAGAACAGTTACCTAAATATTTCCTCAATTATGTCAGCAGTAGATCTTACTGGTGCAGAAGCCATACATCCGGGTTATGGTTTTTTATCAGAAAACGCAAAATTTTCTGAGATCGTTAGCAAACATGGAATAAAATTTATTGGACCAAGTGCTGAAATTATTTCAAAAATGGGAGATAAAATTGAAGCTAAGAGGATAGCTAAAAAATATGGACTTCCTATAATCGAAGGGTCAGAGGGTGGAGTAAAATCTTTAAGTGAAGCAAAAGCAATAGCAAAGAAAATAGGTTATCCCATTTTAATTAAAGCAGCCGGAGGTGGAGGAGGTAAAGGTATGAAAATAGTTGAGAAAGAGGGTCAGTTAGAAAATCTATTTTTAACTGCAAAAAGTGAAGCTAAGAAATTTTTCGGAAATGATGAATTGTATATTGAAAAATATTTTAAGAACCCGAGACATATTGAGGTGCAAGTTATTTCAGGCAAAAATAAAACAGTTCATTTAGGTGAGAGAGATTGCTCAGTTCAACGAAGACATCAAAAACTGATTGAAGAGACTCCTAGTCCAGTCTTAACTGAAGAACAAAGAAATGACTTGTTAACAAAAACCGTCAAAATGGTAGAGCAAATTAATTATGAAGGAGCTGGCACTGTTGAATATATTTATGAAAATGGAAAATTTTATTTTTTAGAAATGAATACAAGGGTTC
This sequence comes from uncultured Pelagibacteraceae bacterium, assembly GCA_902552345.1. Lineage (GTDB taxonomy): Bacteria > Pseudomonadota > Alphaproteobacteria > Pelagibacterales > Pelagibacteraceae > Pelagilacustribacter. Next base: position 1,660 of record CACDGO010000003.1, read on the forward strand.
AAGTAGAACATCCAGTTACTGAGGTTCAGACGGGGATAGATATTGTAAAAGAGCAACTTTGGATAGCTTATACGGGAAAGACTGCTTTAAATCAAAATGATATAATGCCTAGAGGTCACTCTATTGAGTGTAGAATAAATGCTGAGGATCCATCAAAAAATTTTCAGCCAAGTCCTGGAATAATCAATGTTTGTCATCAACCCTCGGGGTTTAGAACTCGTGTAGACGGATCTATTTTTCAAGGATGTAAAATTACCCCATATTATGACAGTTTAATAGCTAAGGTGATTTGTAAAGGGCGGAATAGAACTGAAGCTATTCAAAGAACTTTGAGATCTTTAGATGAATTTGTCTTAGAAGGGATCACCACAACGATAGAATTGCATAAAAAAATTTTAAATCATGAAAAATTTATTTCATCAAATTTTGATACTAATTGGCTTGGAAAAGAGAAATTTTATTAGGCATTATTACAACTAAGTAATTGTAAATCGTAAATTGCGTGATCAAAAGGAGTTAAACTTGGATCAGAAGCAAAAGTCCAGCCATTAAATATAAAGACTTTTTCGTTTTCTCCCTTAGTTAAATCTTTAACTTGCATATAAGCAACATCATCTATCTGATTATTAACTTTTACTTTTCCACATTTCAAAATTTTAATCTCTAAAGGACCATAAGTTTTAGGTTCATTAAAATTGACAATGAGTTTTGAAGATTTGGCAGTAATTTTATCTAAACCAATCAGTGTAGCCTGATAAGATTTTTCAATGTTTGTAAAATTTTTTTCTTTTATATTTTTATCGTTGTTTTCTTTTTCTAAAACATCACTTGGCTCTTCAAAACTTGGCTTAATTTTTTCCACATTTACTAAAGGTGTGCTTATAATTTTTTCTTCTGTAAAAGCAAGAATAGGTAGAGAAATTAAAAAAACTTTAATTAGAAAAAATTTAAATCTATTTCCAAGTTTTATATTTTTTTTTACTTTCATTTTTTTTTATTTTTGTAGGGTAATACCTTTCAGTGGTCCCAGTTTTGTTTTCAACATGTTTTTTTTGCCAGGAATACTTTTGATTGTTTTTCTTCTCTGGAATTTTATCTATTGTATGATGCATCCATAAATACCAGTCTGATGTGATTTTAGTAGCTTCTACATTGTGAGCGTAAACAACCCATCTTTGATTGTTTTTATTTTTATAATACTTATTTCCTAATTCATCTTTGCCGACAAATATTCCTGTGAACAAAGTTTTAAGGAAAGTTCCAAAGGTTTGTCTATTCCACCAAGTAAAAATAACTTTTAAGCTCATTTAAAAAAATAAATCCACACAAGTTTAAATTGTATAATTATACAATAGACACTTATAATATTTGCTTTATATCTGCAATATAACAGATTCCTTTTAATTATGAAAAAATTTATAGTTGAAACTTACTACACCTGTACCTTTAAGACCGTTCATGCTCTAGATGATTTAAATGACAAGGAGCTATCTAAAATTGATAATAGAACTGACGGAAGTGTTGAAGTAATTGATGTTAAATTAAATAATCGAAAAACGAGGAAAGTTGGCGGAGATAAAAATAACAAAATCAAGAATGTTGAGAATAAACACAATATTTCAGAAAATATAAGCTCAAAAATTCAAATTAATAAATCTTCACTAACAGATAATCAAAATTTTAAAAAAATTAAAAATCAAGCTCGTTTTAGAATGCCAGATAGGCGAAAAGGATACATTCAAAAAGCACAAATTGGGGATCACAAAGTTTATCTACATACAGGTGAATATGATGACGGGAAAATAGGTGAGATTTTTATTGATACTAACAAAGAGGGCGAACTTGTAAAAGCAATGATGAATAATTTTGCAATAGCTATTTCATTAGGTTTGCAATATGGGGTACCATTAGAAGAATATGTTGATGCATTTATTGATACAAAGTTTGAACCCTCGGGTAACGTTACCGGAAATGACAGAATACTCAGCGCCTCCTCAATTTTAGATTATGTTTTTAGAGAACTAGCTATTTCATACCTTGGAAAAGAGGAGCTTGCACATACTCCATCAATAGCTACGTCGAAAAGCTTGCCTCAAGAGAATACCGACGATAAATTTTTAAGAATCGTTAAGAACATTACTTCAAAAGGTTTTGTTAGAAGTAATCTTGAGGAAAAATTAGTAGATCTTTCTAACGTTAGAATTAATTTAAAAACTAAAAATTAATCACTTTTTTTTGAGTCAGTTTTGATACCGAGTTCTTTAAGTTGAACGGGATCAACTTTGGAGGGCGCATTCATCATTAAATCTTGAGCATTTTGATTCATTGGAAAGAGTGTTACTTCCCTGATATTTTTCTGATTTGCGAGTAACATCACAATTCTGTCTACTCCTGGCGCTATCCCACCATGCGGAGGAGCACCATAGCTAAGTGCGTTAATCATACCACTAAATTTTTCATTTACGTGTTTTTCATTATAACCAGCTACAGCAAACAATTTATACATTAGTTCAGGGATATGATTCCTTATCGCACCCGATGACAACTCAACGCCATTACATACTATATCGTATTGGTAAGCCTTCATATCTAATGGTCTTTTAAAATTAAGATTATTGATATCTCCTTGTGGCATTGAAAATGGATTATGGCTAAATTTTATTTTTTTGGACTTCTCGTCGATTTCGAACATTGGATAATCTACTATCCAGCAGAAAGCGAATTGATCCTCATTAATTAATTCTAATTCTTCAGCTATTTTATTTCTAGCTATAGATAATATCTTAGCTAATTCAAAATCAGTTCCACAAGATAAAAATAGACTGTCTCCAACTTTTGCATTAGTAATTTTCATTAATTCTTTCAAAGCTTCTTCACTAAAAAATTTACCCACTGGTCCTTTCCCAGTAATTGATGTATTTTGATCAATAGTAAAATAAGCTAATCCTGACGCTCCTTGATCTTTTGCCCATTTATCAATGCTATCAAAAAAACTTCTAGGTTTATCTTTGGTATTTTTAGTTATAATCGCTTTAACTTTTGATCCTGATTTTACCAATTTTTTGAATAAATCAAACTTAACATCCTCTCTTGTGAATATTTTAGTTATATCTTGTATAATCAAAGGGTTTCTTAAGTCGGGTTTATCGGTTCCATATTTTGTTATTGTTTCTTCATAAGTAATCCTTGGAAATTTTTCATTAGTTATTTTTTTTGATGAAAAATTTTTAAATAAATTTATCATTAACTTTTCAACAACTTGAAAAACATCTTCTTGTTCAACAAAAGACATTTCTAAATCTAATTGATAAAATTCACCAGGACTTCTGTCAGCCCTAGCATCTTCATCTCTAAAACAAGGTGCAATTTGAAAGTATTTATCAAAACCTGAAACCATAATTAACTGCTTGAATTGTTGAGGAGCTTGCGGGAGCGCATAAAATTTACCAGGATTTAATCTACTAGGAACTAAAAAATCCCTAGCACCTTCTGGACTTGATGAAGTTAGAATTGGAGTTTGGTACTCAAGGAATCCAAGTTTTAACATTTCGCTTCTAATAAATGAAATTACTTTTGATCTGAGAACTATATTTTTATGAATTTCCTCTCTTCTTAAATCTAAAAATCTGAATTTTAATCTGATATCCTCAGGATAATCTTGTTCGCCGAAAACAGGTATTGGTAATTCTTTTGCGTTAGATAAAATATCGGTTTGTTCGATTATTATCTCTATCTTACCTGTTTTAAGATCTAAATTTTCTGTACCTTTTTCTCTTTTTACAACTTTACCAATTATTTTTAAGATCGACTCAGGCCTAACTTTTTCTAAACTTGAAAAAAACTTATTATTATTTTCAATTACACATTGAGTAATTCCATAGTGATCTCTTAGATCGATAAAAAGTAAGTTTCCATGATCTCTTTTCCTATGCAACCATCCTGAGAGAGTTACAATTTTATTAATATCCCTCTCAGTTAATTCTGCACATGTGTGTGTCCTGTATTTATTCATTATTTCTTTAATACTTTTTTTATTAAATTAATATTTATCGATTTTCCAGATGATAATGAAAATTCATCAATATCCTTTAATAATTTAATCATTTTGTCGTATGACCTTTCAACATTTTTAATAATAAACGTAGATATTTTTGGATCTAATTTTACCTGTTTATCTGAAAAAGATTTTGAAATTATGACTTGAAGTAGGTCATCAGTTGGTAGCTCAATGCCGATATTTAAAAAACTATTCATTCTGGATTGTAAATCAGGTGTATTAAAATCAAATAACTGCAGAGGAGTTATGCTATTTATCAAAATATAATTTTCTAATTGTTTAGATTGATTCAGCAAAGAATAGAACATTTTATGTTCTATATTATTTTGATAATTATCAATAATAAGGCATTTTATTTTTTCTAATTTTTCCAAAGTAGTATTAGTTACCTCACTCGCATTAAGTAATTTAACCTTATCGATTTTTTTTTCTAAGATTTTAGATAAATGAGTTTTTCCAGAACCAGACACACCAAAAATATTAAGCCACTTATTAGGCCAGTTTGGCCAACCTTCGATTAATTTATATGCTGAAAAATTATTTGATGAAACATAGAAATCTTGCTCATAGTATTTTGTTTTAAAAGGAAATTTGAAAATTAATTGACTCATTTTTTTATACTAAGGTTCCATTGATCATTCGTAAATTTCATTATTATATTTTGACTTTCCATTTTTTTTATAATTTTATCTATTTTACCAAGATATTTAATTTTAAGGGTAACGTATTTGCTATTTAATTCTTGAACATAAATATTTTCAATAAGTTCTATTCTTTTCAATCGCTTACTAAGATCTACTAAATTATTTTTTTTAGAGCTCAAAAAATTTACGTTAATAAATGATGGCGTTCTTATATCTATTAAATTTTGAGATTTTACTAAGTTGACTATTTCATACTTAATTTCATCAATTATTTTGCTATAAAGTTGTTCCTGACTTAAATTTGAGTCTTTTATTTGCAAACTTTTGTTAATATTTTTTCCCATTATATTTGTTTTTATAAAAATCTTTTCTATTTCGGAGTTGTCTTCCTCAATAAAAATTAGTGCTGTATTTTTATTTCCATATTCATTGAAAATTTCTTTAATTTGCACGTTTAATAAATTATTTGAATTTGAATTTAAAACTTGAATTATTTCGATATTTTCAATAGGTAAAATAAATTCTATAAAATCATATTTCCTAGTAATATTCCAATTTTCATAAAAATAATTTTTAGAATAAATAAAAATTTGATCGCCTTTTTTTAAAATTGGAAGTAAGTAAAGTTCATCTCGTGAGATATCTGAGTAAAGTATCCCTCTCTTATAAAATAGGTTGTGAATTTTATATTGATCGAATTTAATATTAAAAAGTAATATATTTTTTTTTTCGCTTTCTTTATCAGTTTCTATAATTTGATAATGCGAGATCAATTCCTTAATATTTGAAAAACTCAAATCTGATAATTTTTGTTGATCTTTTTTTAAAAGAACTTTGTTTATCAGCTCTTTGAAACCCTTCATTATAGCCTCATTCGCTAAAGCTTCTGTATTACTAGATTTTTTTTTAAAAATTTCTACATTATTAACATAAAATAAGTTGTCTGCTGACAAATTATTTCCAGTTTTTAAAAAAATAACTAATATAAAGAAAATTATTTTAATGCTTTTCATAAAAAATAAATATCATTTTTAACAATGAAAAAAATAAAAAATACTTACAAAAAAAGTGGTGTAAATATTTCATTAGCTAATAAGTTTGTAAAACATATATCTGAAATATCAAAAAAAAATGTCAAAAAAAGGAATAATTCATTTGAGAAGGAAAATATAGGCGGGTTTGGATCTATGTTTGATATTAGTAACTATAAAATTAAAGACCCAGTAATTGTTTCGAGCACTGATGGTGTCGGAACTAAGATCGATCTAGCTAACAGATTTAAAAAGTTTGATACAATTGGAATAGATTTAGTTGCAATGTGTGTTAATGATTTAATCGTTCAGGGTGCTAAACCTTTATTTTTTCTTGATTATATTGCAGTAGGAAAGTTAGATTTGAAAAAATCAAAAAAGATTTTAAGCGGTATTATTAAAGGTTGTTCGTTGTCAAAGTGTAGCTTAATTGGTGGGGAAACAGCAGAAATGCCTGGAATATATTCTAAAGATAAATTTGATTTAGCAGGATTTAGTGTTGGTATTGTTTCAAAAAAAAAAATTTTAACAAAAAAAAATGTGAAGGAAAATAATATTATTTTAGCAATACCATCTAGTGGTTTGCATTCAAATGGTTTTTCTTTGGTCAGGTCTCTTCTTAAAAAAACTAAAATTACAAAAAATCTTAAAAATCAACTTCTAAAACCAACTAAAATTTATTCTAAAGAGATTTTAAAATTAATTGATAAAAAACTAATTAATGCTGCTGCACATATAACTGGTGGAGGGCTAATAGAAAATTTACTTAGATCAGTTCCTGACGATTTATCTATAAATATAGATTTATCTAAAATTAAGATAAATAAAATTTTTAAATTTTTAAAAACAAAAGATATTTCTGATGATGAAATGATGAAAACTTTTAATTGTGGAGTTGGTTTCTGTCTACTGGTGCAGAGAAAAAATATTAAAAAAATTAAAAAATTTTTTTCAAAAAAATTTTTACCTTATGAAATTGGAAATATTTCAAAGAGCACAAAGCGTATAAATTTAATTAATAGCCTAAGATGGTAAAAAGGAACACTTGTATTTTTATATCAGGAAAAGGGTCAAATTTAAAAAATTTAATAAATAAATCAAGAGAATATAATTTTCCCATAAAGGTTAAACTAGTAATATGCGATAATATAGAAGCAAAGGGTATTATGTATGCAAAAAAAAATTCAATTCCTTACTTGATAATTAATACAAAAATAAGAAATTTTGAAAATAAGATAATTAATGAACTTTTGAAAAGAAAAATATCATTAATATGTTTAGCTGGTTATATGAAGATTATTTCAAAAAAATTTATTCAATCATTTAAGAGGAAAATTATAAATATTCACCCTTCTCTTTTACCAAAATTCAAAGGATTAAACACATTTGCTAGAATTTTAAAAGAAAAAGAAGTTAAAACTGGATGTACTGTTCATTTTGTAAACGAAAAGCTTGATAGTGGTAGAATTATAGTTCAAAAAAAATTTTATATTGATAAAAATGATAATATTTTGGATCTAAAAAATAAAACTCAAAAACTTGAATATATTGCTTTCCCGGAAGCGATAATTAAAGTATTTAGAAACAGTTAATTCTTAAAAAAAAAATTAATTTCTTTATTTGCATTTTCTAAAGAGTCTGAACCGTGAACTGAATTTTTATCAATTGATAGTCCATATAGCTTTCTAATAGTGTTATTCTCGGCTTTTTTTGGATCTGTTGCTCCCATTATTTTTCTATTAGATAAAATTGCATTTTCACCTTCCAAGATCATAACAACAATCGGACCAGAGGAAAGATATTTACATAAATCATTATAAAATGGTTTAGATTGATGAACTTTGTAGAATTCTGCTGCTTCATCTTTAGAAATTTGAATTTTTTTACTTTCTTTAATTTTTAAGTTTTTTTCTTCAAAAATCTTTTTGATTTCTTCGGTCAAATTTCTTTCAACTGCATCAGGTTTAATTATTGACAGCGTTTTCTCGATTTTACTCATAGTTTTCTTCAACTAATTGATTGAGAAGTCTAACACCATAACCTGTTGCTCCACCTGAATTTAAAGCTCCTCCATATTTAGAGAATGCCATTCCAGCAATATCTAAATGGGCCCATGGTGTTTTATTTATAATAAATCTTTGTAAAAATTGTGCAGCAGTTGTCGATCCTGCTCCGCCTACATAATTTATATTTTGGACATCTGCGTTTTTCGAATTCATAAGTTTATCGTAATTTTTGTGTAGAGGCATTCTCCATACTTTCTCTTGAACTTTTTCGCCAGCTTCAAATAATTGTTTCGATAATTTGTCATCATTTGAGAATAAACCAGCATATTCGGAACCAAGGCAAACGATGATCGCACCGGTTAAAGTTGCAAGATCTATAATAAATTTTGGTTTAAATTTTTTTTCAGTAAAAGTTAATGCATCTGCTAAAACTAAGCGACCTTCTGCATCAGTATTTAAAATTTCTATTGTTTTTCCACTGTAAGATTTTACAATATCACCTGGTCTTTGAGCATTACCACTCACCATATTTTCAACGAGGCCTACTACTCCTACAGCATTCACTTTCGCCTTTCTTAAAGCCAAACTTTTCATTAATCCTACTACAGTTGCAGAGCCCGCCATGTCATAAGTCATATCTTCCATAAATCTTGCAGGTTTTAATGAGTAACCACCAGTATCAAAACAAACCCCTTTACCAACAAACGCTAACGGTTTAGAATTATTTTTAGCTCCACTCCACTCTAATGTTACAAGATATGAACCTCTTATACTTCCCTGCCCTACTCCCAACAAAGCATGCATTCCAAGTTTTTTTAATTTTTTTTCATCGTAAACATTTACTTTTAAACCATCTTTTTTAAGAGTTATTAATCTTTTTGCATATTCATCAGGATGTAGAACGTTACCAGGTTCTGAAACTAAATCTCTGGCGAAGAAAGTTCCTTCTTCTATAGCGTTAAACTTAATTTGATTTTGCACAGAATTTTTATTTTTATTTCCAAAAATATTTATCGAAATATTTCTTAGATCTTTTTTCGTTTTATATTTTTTAAACTCATAAGACTTTAGTTTCAATCCATGTAAAAAATGTCCTAAAAAATTATTAATTTTAGAATTTATACTTTCAGAAATTAAAAAATATTCATCTTTTTTTTTATTATTAATTTGACCAAAGGTTTCTGCACCTAAATTTTCTACACCTGAGGCTGTTAAGTCTTTTTTAATTGAAATTGCAATTACTTTCTTTTTTGAGTTTAATTCAAAAACAAGTAAATTTTTTTTTTTGTCTAAGGTTTTTAGTAAATCATTAATGTATGAGAGCTCCGAATTAGATAAAAATTTTTTTGAACTATTAAACTTATAATCTTCGTTAAAAAATAGAATTAGGTTGGCTGATGTGTTGCCTGGAGCTTTTTTCGAATAATTTATTTTTATAGACATTTTTAAATAAAAACTAATAGTGTCAGTGATATAAGTCGAAATATACAAGTTTTCAATGCTAATTTCGTCATAGTTAAACCATTAGTTGAATTTATATTATGGATGCATTATTTATATACAATAAAACCGTATGCTTCAAAACAAAATTTATCAAAACTTTATAATTGAAATAATAAAAACATTATTAATCATTTTATTAAGTTTATCTCTTATAGCTTTCACAGTTCGAGCTGTTAATTTTTTAGATCTAATTGTTGAAAATGGCTACAACATATCTACTTATTTTCAATACTCTTTGTTAAACATATTTGGAGTTGCTCCAAAGTTTATACCGCTTTCATTCCTTATAGCAATACTAATTTTTATACATAAACATAAAGATGACAGTGAATTTATAATTTTATGGACTTCTGGTGTCAAAAAAATTCAGCTTGTAAATATTTTAGTTTTAACATCAGCAATTGTTTCAATCTTATATTTACTTTTCTCTACAACAATTACACCATTCGCTTTACATAAATCTAGACAAATTTTAAGTAATGATAATTTTAATTCTTTTTTACCTACAATAAGAACACAACAGTTTAGCGACTCTTTCAAAGGTTTTACATTTATAGTTGAGAAAAAACAAAATAATAGTATGCAAAATATTTTTCTTCACGATAAAGGAAATAATCTTAAAAATTTATCTTCAAATATAACTGAAACAAACGAAACGACCGTAACAGCAGAAAATGGAATATTAGAAGAAAACAATATGTTTTTGTTTAATGGGCAAATAATTTCTGGTAAAAAAAATAGTGAAAGTGAGATTATTAAATTTGAGCAACTAACTATAGATTTGAGTAATTTAACTACTACTACTATAAAAAAACCAAAAGTCCAAGAAACCTCTACTGTTAAACTTTTAGAATGTATTTTTTTTAATGATTACGAAGAGTCTCGATTTTGTAATCAAGAGTTTAAAAAAGAAATTTTACCTGTTTTAAACAGAAGGATGGTAATACCGTTTTATTTGCCAGTAATTTCATTAATTTGTGCACTTTTATTAGTTAAATCCCAAAAAATATATCTTAATAAAATAAGTATTTTTATTTATAGTTTTTCCATTTTAATATTCACTGAACTTGCGTTACGTTACACTGGAATAAATTTAGCAATGTTAATAATATATATTTCATTGCCTTTTATTTTTTTTATTTTTTTATATTTCATTTTAATTTTAAGTTTTTCTAGAGAGAATAAGAATATATGAGTAATATTTTTTTTAATTATCTTTTAAAAAATTTTTTAAAAACTTTTTTAATATTTATTTTAATATTTTATTGCTTTGGAGTTATTTTGAATCTCTTTGAGGAAATTGAGTTTTTCAAAAATATTGAGGTAAGTATCTTAACACCTTTAATGTTAACTAGTATTTTCATACCAAGTATGATTATCAAAATTTTACCATTTATTACCTTTCTATCGAGCATGTGGTTTATGTTGAGAATTAGAAACAACAAAGATTTATTAACTTTAAAAGTTTTTGGTTTTTCAAACTTTAAAATCTTTATGATTTTAGCTACTACATCTTTTGTTTTAGGTTGGTTAGTTTTAATATTAGCTAATCCAATAACTTCTTCGATGTCCAAATATTATGAAAAAACTAAATCTAATTATTCTAAAGATATAGATCATTTGGTAACTTTTAATAGAAATGGACTTTGGATTAAAGAAAATATTAAAAATGGTAATAGAATTATTTCTGCAAAAAAACCTGATGGGTTTTTCTTAGTTGACGTAACAATTTTTCATTTAAATAAGCAATCTAATTTAACAGAAAAAATTGTGTCAACTAAAGCTAATATCAAAGAAAACATATGGGCATTAGAAAATGTAACTTTGCTTAAAAATGAAAATGGTATGTTTGAAGAAGAAAAATTTGATATTTATAAAATAAATTCTATTTATAACCATGAAAAAATTAATTCTTTATTTAAAAATTTTGACACTATGTCTTTTTTTGACTTAGTAGTAAATTACAAAGATTTTTTAAAAAAGGGATATAATAAAACATTTTTAAATCAAAATTTACACTCTATGCTCTCTTTGCCGTTTTTTTTGTTTATGATGACTGCATTGGCAGCAATACTGACGCTCAACACGTTAAAAAAATCTGATAATTTAAAATTTATTGTAGTTGGGCTTTTAGTAAGTGTCCTAATATTTTATCTTAAAGATCTATCTATAGCTCTTGGCCAAACTGAGAGGATACCTTTAATTTTAGCTGTTTGGGCCCCAGTTATTGCTTTGAGTCTTTTTACTTTTATTGGAGTATTGCAAATAAATGAAAAATAAAATTTTACTTTTTTTTATATTTTTTTTGTTAAAAAATAATGTATTTGCTGAAGATCTTTTAATTCAAGCAAAAGATATCATATTAGATAAAAATAAAGAAACTTCGGTTTTTAAAAATGATGTAAGTATTATAACTGAAGAAAAAAGTACTATTAAGAGTAATTATGCTGAATTTGACAGAAAAAATAACATTATTAAATTAAAAGGTAATGTAAACGCAAAAGATAATTTAAATAATACGGTTTTTTCTGAATATGCAGAATACGATAACAATACTAAAATTTTTAAAAGTCAAGGTCCAACTGAAATTATTACTTCTAAAGATTACAAAATAAAAGGAAAAAATATTATTTTTAGCAGTAAAGAGAATATTATTAAGTCTGATGAGAATACAATTATTACTGACAAAGAAAATAATCTTATTTATCTTGAAAGCTTCGAGTATTTATCAAACAAAAACATATTTAAATCTATTGGATTAATTAAAATTAAAGATAAAATTAATAATGAATATGAATTCTCACAAATTTATATCGACACTGAAATTAAAGAAATATTAGGTACTGATATAAAGGCTTTCTTAAACGCTGATACATTTAAAATAAACAAAAAAAATAAGCCTAGAATTTTTGCTAATACAATACAAGTTGGTAATGAATTCAGTAAGTTTAAAAAGAGTAATTTTACTTTATGTGATTATAGAGAAAATGATAAGTGTCCCCCGTGGACCATTCAAGCTTCTGAATTGCTTCATGACAAAAAAAAGAAGACAATCTATTATGATAATGCAGTAATTAAAGTTTACGATATACCAATTTTTTATTTTCCAAGATTATCTCACCCTGATCCAACAGTCGATAGAAGAACTGGTTTTTTGCCACCAGCTTTTTCCGACTCTAAAAATCTTGGTGCAGGACTTAACATTCCTTTTTTTTGGTCATTAGGTCCTGATAAAAATTTTACTTTAAATAATAAAGTTTATTTAGATGAAAATCCTTTATTTTTTGGTGAATATCACCAAGCATTTAAAAATTCTAATCTTTTAATAGATTTTGGTTATACTCAAGGTTATAAAAAAACTTCATCTAAAAAAAGTGCTGGAGAAAAATCACATTTTTTTTCTCAATTTACAAAATCATTTAAAGGGAAAAATGATTCGGATAATAATATAAGTTTATCTTTTCAAGAAGTTTCAAATGACAAATATTTAAAACTTTATAAAATTAAATCTAATTTAGTAGATTATAATAATGATACGATTGAGAGTTCAATAAATTATACCCATGAAAAAGATGACTTATTTCTTGGCATAGACGCGAGTGTATACGAAACGCTTAAAGATAATTATGATGATAAATACGAATATATTCTACCAGAAATTACTTTAAATAAAAATCTATATAGTAATGAAGCACTTGGTAATTTAGAACTTCAATCAAATTTAAAAGTACATAACTACGATACTAATAAGCTTTCAACTTTTCAAGTAAACGACTTAAATTGGAATTCAAAAAATATATTTTTTAAAAACTTTTTTAAAACTAGTTTTTTAGGCTCTATAAAAAATATAAACTATGAGACTAAAAATATAAGTAATTTTAAAGACAGAACAACAAATGAATTATTTGGTGCTCTCGGTTTAGCATCAGAAATAAATCTACAAAAAGACAATGGAGGTTCAAAACATTTTCTTACACCTAAAATTTTTCTGCGTTTAGCACCTGGAAGTATGAGAAAAGAGGAAAATGGTTCTAGATTAGACCCAACTAGGGCTTTTAGCTTGGACCGATTGGATAGTATAAATAATTTTGAAACAGGTTTTACTGGTGCCTTCGGATTTGATTATAAAATAAATAATAATTTTAATAATTTTGATTTTTCTGTCGCTCAAATAATTAATAGCGAAGAAAACAAAAAAATGAATAGCGCAACAAGTTTAGATGAAAAACTCTCAGATCTTGTTGGAACTGCTAATTTTAAAAACGATAAATTCAGTTTAAATTATAACTTTGCCTTAGATCAGAATTATGAAGATTTAAATTATAATGAAATTGGATTAAATATGAATTTTGGTTTAATGAATGTTGATTTTGATTATTTAAAAGAAAGCAATCATATTGGAAATAGCGATTATTTTAAAACCAAGCTCAATTTAAATAATAATAAAAATGGTCTCTTCGCTTTTGAAACAAAAAGAAACTTAGTCACAAACTCTTCAGAATATTATAATTTAAGCTATGAATATATTAATGATTGTTTACGTGCTGGGTTAGTTTATAGAAGAGAATTTTATAACGACTCGGAATTAGAACCAGAAAATTCTCTATTATTCAAAATTACTCTATCTCCATTTGGAAATATTATTTCACCATCTTTCACTCAATGAAATTTAAAACATTAATTATAATTATTTTTATATTCTTTTTTTCAAATAATTCATCTGCTAAAGTTGAAAATAACATAGTATTAAAAGTTGAAAATGAAATAATTACATCTTTTGAAATTAAAAATAAGATCTTATCTTCTTTAGTTTTAGCAAATCAAGAAGTGAGTCAATCAAATATCAATAGATTAAAAAAACAGGCAGTCAATTATTTAATTCAACAAAAGTTAAAGAAAATAGAATTAAAAAAATATAATTTTAAAAGAGATCAAGCGCAGCTTGATAATTATTTAAATAGTATTTCATCAAATAATATTGATAACTTAAAAAAAAAATTTAGCAACAATAATGTAGACTTTGATTTATTTATAGATGATTTAGATATCGATTTAAAATGGCAAAAATATATTTATAAAGTCTTTTCTAAAAAGATTGAAATCGATGAGCAAAATATTAGTAAAGAATTAGAAAATTTATTAAGAAATAAATCAGAAATTGAACAATATAGAATTTCAGAAATTGAGATATCATTAGCTAATGATGTAAGTGATAAAGAAAAAATTTTAAATATAGAAAATCAAATTAAAGAATTTGGATTTGAGAGTGCTGCTTTAAGATTTAGTGTATCTTCATCTTCGTCAAATAAAGGAGATTTGGGATGGTTGAATGCTAAATCTCTTAATAATAAAATTTATGAGATAATTAAGAATATGAAGGAAGGTGAAGTGACTAAGCCATTAATATCAGCTAACAGCGCTTTATTTCTTAAATTAAATCAAAAAAGAATTTCTAAAGTTAAGAATTTAAATATTAATGAGTTAAAAGCAAATTTAATAAATAAAAAAAAAAATGAATTATTTAATTTATATTCTAAAAGCCTTTTGTCAAAATTGAGGAATACAAGTTTAATTCAGTATAACTAATGGGAAAAAAAATTATTATTATAAGTGGAGATCCAAATAGTATTAATTCAGAATTAATTTATAAATGTTGGAAAAAAATTAGCAAATCTTTAAAACATCAAATTATTTTAATTTCTAATTTTCAATTATTAAAAAAACAATTTAAAAAATTAAATTATCCAGTATCAATGATTCAAGTTAAAAATATTAATGATGTTGGAAAAACTAATAAGTTAAAAATTCTAAATATAAATTTAAATTTTAAAAAACCTTTCGAAGTAAAAGATAAATCAGCTTCAGAATTTATAATAAAAAGTCTAAACACCGCTCATCGACTTGGTTTGAATGAGAACGTAAAGGGAATAATCAATTGTGCAATAAGTAAAAAACTTTTAAAAAAAGATAGATCTGGAGTAACAGAATATCTTGCGCTTAAATGTAATGTGCCTAGAAACTCAGAGGTAATGCTTATTACTAACGGTGTCTTAGGTGTAGCACCGATAACAACTCATATCGATCTAAGGGATGTAGCAAAAAAAATCAAAAAAGAACTTATAGTACATAAAATTAAAAGTTTACATAAATGTTTTAAGGATTTGTTTAAAAGAAATCCTAAAATAGGTTTACTTGGACTCAACCCACATAATGCAGAATTTAGAAAGGATTCCGAAGAGATGAAGTTTATCATTCCGTCAGTAAAAAAATTAAGAAAAAATGGAATTAAAATCAAAGGCCCTTTAATCTCTGATATTACTTTTGTGAAAGACTACAATAATTATGATGTTATTGTTGGAATGTATCATGATCAAGTACTCAGTCCATTTAAAAGTATTTTCAAATTTGATGCTATAAATTTAACTCTTGGTTTAAAATATTTAAGGGTATCGCCAGATCACGGAACCGCTACCAATCTTATTGGTAAAAGAAAAGCAGATCCGATGAGTTTAATAAGGTGTGTAGAATTTATAAATAAATTTGGAAAGTAATGAATCCTAAAAAATCTCTTGGACAAAATTTTCTAATAGACAAAAATATTATAAAAAAAATCGTATCTTTAGTAAAAATAAAAAACAAAAATATTATTGAGATTGGTCCAGGTAAAGGGGCCTTAACTGATGAAATTCTAAAACAATTTCCGAAATCACTTTTTTTAATTGAAAAAGATGAAAAATTGTCAAAGGAATTAGTATTTAAATACTCTCAACATAAACAAGTGAAAGTAATTTCTGGAGATGTTTTGAAATTAGATTTAGAGAGAATAATTTTAAAAAATTCAATTATTTTTGGAAATTTACCATATAATATTTCTTCTCAAATATTGGTTAAACTAATAAAATTTAAAACTTGGACTCCAAATTTTAGTGATTTAGTTCTTATGTTTCAAAAAGAATTAGCTAATAAAATTACTGGAAAATTTAATACCAAACACTATGGAAGACTCTCAATATTAACAAGTTATAGACTTAACATAATTCAGAAATTTTTAATTTCTAACAACTGTTTTTTTCCTAAACCGAAAGTCATTTCTCAGGTAATTCACTTTCAGCCAAAAAAGGAAGCGGAATTATCTTTAAGGGATACCTCAAATCTAGAAAAAATAACTCAATTTTTTTTCTCCAATAAAAGAAAGATGGTAAATAAAAAGATAAAAAATATTTTATCGGAAAGCGAAATCAAAAAAATAAGAGAATTAAAACTTAATCTAAGACCATCAAACCTAAAACCTGAAGTCTACTTTAAAATTACGCAGATTTTTGAAAAAAAGTAGAAAAATTTTTTTTATTATTTAAAATTATATTTTCAATTTGTTTGAAACAAACATCTAAATTCTTGTTTATTAAGATATAATCATAATCATTCCAATATTTAATTTCCTCATCAAATGAGTTATATCTTTTCTCTAATTCGCTATCAGTATTTTGATTTCTGTTTTTTAATCTTTTTTTAATTTCTTCTTTATTTTCTGTAATTAAAAAAATTTTTATTAATTTTAAATTTTCAAATTTTGATAATTGTTTTGTTCCTTGCCAATCAATATCAAAAATTATATCATTTTTTTTTAAAGTTTCATCAACATTTGTTTTTAGAGTTCCATAATAATTTTCAAAAATTTTAGCATACTCATAAAATTTATTTTCTTTGATTAATTCTTCAAATTCAGCTTTTTTTACAAAATGGTAATCAACTCCATTCACCTCATTCGAGCGAGGTGGTCTTGTGGTATAGGAAACCGAGATTTTAAATGATTGATATTTTTGTTGGATTTTTTTTGTTAGTGTAGTTTTTCCAACACCTGATGGTGAGGATAATATAACCATGATATTGTTATCACTGGTCATATCTTAAAAGTAAAAAATTATATTAACTTGTTTTGCTTTCAATGAATTTAATTGCATCACCAACAGTTAGAATTTTCTCTGCTTCGCTATCTGATATCTCAGATCCAAATTCTTCCTCAAACGCCATTACTAATTCAACTGTATCTAAGCTATCTGCACCAAGATCATCAATAAAACTTGCTTCTTCAGTTACTTTCTCTTCCTCTATACCTAAATGATCCGCAACTATTTTTTTTATTTTGCCTTTTATATCTTCTGACATGAATTCCTTTCTTGTGTATTCAATTTCTTATTAGATTATTAAACAGAATTGTCAAGCCATATACATTCCACCGTTAACATGTACTGTTTCACCATTTATATAATTTGCCATATCTGACGCTAAAAAAGCTACACAATTTGAAACATCTTCTCCAGTTCCTAGACTCCCAGACGGAATTTTACTTATCAATATTTTTTTAAATTCATCGCTTATTTTATCGGTCATTTCGGTTTTAATGAACCCGGGGGAAACACAATTAATATTTATATTTTTTTTTGCGTACTCAATTGCTAAACTCTTTGAAAAACCTACTATACCTGCCTTAGTTGCTGCATAATTAGCTTGTCCTAAATTTCCCGTATGGCCAACTATCGAGGTTATATTAATTATTTTTCCGTACTTTTTCTTAAGCATTTTTTTAATGGCAAATTTACACATCAAAAAAGTTGAAGTCAGATTTACGTCTACAACTTTTTTCCAATTTTCTTCGGTTAATCTAATTGACAAATTATCAATTGTAATTCCAGCGTTATTTACTAAAATATCTATCCCATTCAATGTCTTGTCGACACTTTCGATAAATTCTTCTATTTTGTTGTGCTCATCTAATTTAAATCTTCCAATATCAATAGTGCCAAATTTTTTTTTTATGTTTTCTAATTTTTCCTCATTTGTTCCCGTTGCAAAAACATTTGAACCCAGATTTATAAATTTCTCAACCAGACAATTACCTATTCCACCGGTTGCCCCAGTTATGAGAATTTTTTTATTTTTTAAATTCATTTATTAAATTGTTAATATCAGTTATTGAATTGATTGAAAAGCTATTTGCATTTTTAAGAGTTCTTTTTACCATCCCTGAAAGGACTTTTCCTGGACCTATCTCAATAAAATCAGATATACCGTTTTTTGATATATTAATAAGAGACTCTCGCCATCTAACTGTCGAAAAAATTTGTTCGTATAATAAATCTTTAATTTTCGCAGGGTCTGTTTCTGGTAAGGCATTAACGTTATTTACTATTGGATACTTAGGTGTTTTAAAATCAATTTTATTAATTTTTTCCTTCATTATATCTGCGGCTGGCTTCATTAAAGAGCAATGAAAAGGAGCGCTTACTTTTAAAGGTAAAAATTTAATTTTTTTTTGTTTTAACTCAGTTTGAAAAGAATTAATACTCTCTTTGTCTCCACTAATTATTACTTGTCCTTCAGCATTATCATTTGCAATCTCGCAAACACCATCTTTATTTTTTCTAGAATCAATTAAATTTTTTATATCATCTATTTTATTTCCAAGAATTGCAATCATGCTTCCCCTTCCTATTGGTACCGCATTTTGCATTGCTTTTCCTCTTTCGTGTAATAAGTAAACTGCATCTTCAAATTCTAAAGATTTTGCGCAGACTAAAGCAGTGTACTCTCCAAGAGAATGACCGGAAAAAAACTTAAAAGAATTTAAATCGAAGTCAAATTCATTTTTTAAAACTTCAAAAATTGAGTAGCTTACAGTTAGTATTGCTGGTTGAGTATTCTCTGTTAATGTAAGTTTATCTTCAGATCCCTCAAGAATAATTTTTGAAAGAGAGTAGTTTAACTTTTGATCTGCTTGGCTGAATATCTCTTTTACAATCTTAAATTTATTATAAAATTCAGAACCCATACCAACGATTTGTGATCCTTGTCCTGGAAATAATAAAGTACTCATTTTATCTTATTTATTATTAAATTTTTGTATTGATATAATCATTCATTATAGTATAAACCAAGTTTTGAAAATAATAATATAAACTTAATTTACTTAAAAACTATGGCATTTTACGAAAATACTATTATTGCTAGACAAGACTTAGCTGATAAAGAATTAAAATCAATTAAAGATAAATATAACGAATTAATAAATAAGTCCTCTGGCAAGGTAATTAAGATAGAGGAATGGGGTTTAATTAATCTATCAAACAAAATTAAAAATTACCAAAAAGGTTTTTTTATTCATTATAAATTCGAGGGAAATAACAATACTTTAAATGAGATTGAAAAAAAAATTCGTATTGATGGATCTATAATTAGATATCTTACTGTTAAATATAAAAAATTAGATACCAAAAATGAGTATTTTAAAAAAGATAAAAGACTATAAATGAAGAGAAGAAATAAAAAATTTCAAAAGAAAAGTTCTAACTCACTAAATAAACTTAGTTTGTTTCAAAAAATTGATGGCAAGTTTCAAAAAAAATGCCCATTATCTAATAAAAATGCACCAATTATTGATTATAAGAATGTTAGTCTTTTGAAAAAGTATATTACAGATAATGGTAAAATAGTGTCTTCAAAAATTAGCTCGGTTTCTTTTAACAAACAAAAAAAACTGACAAAAGAAATTAAAAAAGCCAAAATCTTAGGACTGCTTTGATATGGAACTTATTTTATTAGAGAATATTTTAAACCTGGGAAATATTGGAGATAAGGTAAAAGTAAAAAATGGATATGGAAGAAACTATCTTCTAAAACAAGGAAAAGCTCTAAGATTTAATAAAGAAAATGAAATTTACGTTGAAAAAAAAAAAGACGAACTTAATAAAAAAAACACCGAGGTTAAAAATAGATATAAAGAGATTGCAAAATTAGTAAATAATAAAGTTTTTATTTTTAAAAGAGAAAGTAAAGATAATGGAGATCTTTATGGTTCTATAAAACCAAAAGAAATTACTAATTTAATTCATGAAAAAGTAAAAGCTGAAGTAAGTCCATCACAAATAATTTTAAAAGACGAATTGAATAAAATTGGAATTTTTAAAGCAAGCATAAATTTTCATTCCGAAGTAAAGGCAAATATCTCAATAAAAATTGACAAAATACAGTCTAAGTAACTTTTCCACAATTAAGTAAAATCAGTGAGTAACTTTTTTCTTTATAGAAATTAATGTTTCAATAGTATTTATTTATGAAAGAAACTAAACTTCTCCAACAAAAATTAGAAGATAAACAACCTTCAAATTTAGAGGCTGAACAAGCCCTTCTAGGATCAATACTTGTTAATAACGATATTATAGACGAAGTTTCAACTATTGTATCATCGATAGTGTTTTACGACCCTGCTCATATAAAAATTTATGAGGTAATTGAAAGTTTAAATAATAAAGGAATGATAGCTAATCCAATTACTTTAAAAAATTATTTTGAAAAGGATAATATGTTAAGTGAAGTTGGTGGAACAGAATATTTAGTAAAATTAACTAGATTTTCAAGTTCCTCTAAACAAGCTATTGACTACGCTAAAATAATTCATGAAATGTATTTAAGAAGAGAATTAGTTTTAATCTCAAATAAATTATCTTCGGATACCATAAATGCTTCATCACAAGAACAAAATGCTGAGAATATTATTGAGGATACAGAAAAGTCTCTTTTTGATCTTGCTGAGAGAGGAAGTTTTTCCCAATCTTTTTTAAAATTTAATAAAGCGTTAGATCTAACAATCGAAATGGCAACTCAAGCGATGCAAAGTGATCAAGGAATTGTAGGTGTTCCGACAGGTTTAACAGATTTAGATGAAAAGTTAGGTGGGCTACATAAATCAGATTTAATTATTTTAGCAGGAAGACCATCAATGGGTAAAACTGCATTAGCGACTAATATTGCTTATAATGCTGCTCAAAATATTTTAAAACGTGAAGAAAAGTCAGCTGTTGCTTTTTTTTCTTTAGAAATGTCTTCAGAACAACTTTCCACTAGAATTTTATCAGAACAAGCAAAAATAAAATCAGATGATATTAGAAGAGGTAAGGTTACTGAGGAAGAAATAAATCGATATATTGAGACTTCAAGAAATATTTATAACTTGCCTTTATATATAGATGAAACTCCAGCAATTACGATTGCCACTTTGTGTAATAGAGCTAGGCGTATCAAAAGATTGTTTGGTCTAAGTTTAGTTGTAGTTGATTACATTCAATTAATGAGATCAACTTTAAGCAAAAACGAAGGTAGAGTTCAAGAAATTTCAGAAATTACTCAAGGATTAAAAGCTTTAGCTAAAGAACTATCTGTCCCAGTTTTAGCTTTATCTCAACTCTCAAGAGCTGTGGAACAAAGAGACGATAAACAACCCCAGCTCGCAGACTTAAGAGAATCAGGATCAATTGAACAAGATGCAGACGTTGTTATGTTTGTTTATAGAGAGGCGTACTATTTGGAGAGAAAACAACCAAAATTAGGCTCTATTGAACACGCTGAATGGCAATCTAAAATGAATGATGTAAATGGTCTTGCAGATATCATTTTAGGTAAGCAAAGACATGGGCCAACTGGCACTGTTAAAGTTGAGTTTGAGGGTATTTACACGAAATTTAAAGATTTATCCAAAAATTAGACTTAATTTTTTCTTTAGTTATAAATATATTAAGATATATCTGAAATATCCTGATGTGGTCTTATATTTATAAAAAATTTATTATAGATTTCTCAAAATTAACATTACTATTAATATTAGGATTAATAATTTTTTCTATATATCAAGCAAAAAACTTCAATTTAGATGCGTCTTCTGATGCTCTTCTTTTAGAGGGGGATCGGGATCTTAAATATTTAAGACAAATTAACGAAAGATATGGTTCTAAAGATTTTTTAGTTCTTACTTACACACCAGTTTCTAGTTTTACAGAAAAAGAGACTATTCTTAATTTGCAATTGTTAAAGTCAAAAATAGAGAAATTAACATGGGTGGATAACGTGATTACTATAATTGATGTTCCATTACTAAAAAGTACAGATGAAGGTTTAATGGAAAGGCTTAAAAATTATAAAACTTTGTCTTATCCTGAAATAGATAGAAGAAGAGGTTTTGAAGAAATTATAAACAGTCCAATATATAAAAATTACGTTATAAGTGAGGATGGTAAAACTTCAGGTATTGTTATTTATCTAAAAAAAGACGAAAGGTTAGCTGAATATATTAAAGTAAAGGACAAATATTTTAATCAAAATTCGGAAACTGGTTTAAATAAAGAGGAGCGCATTAATTATAAAAATTTTCTCAAAGAGTACGAAGAATATAAAAATCTTTATAACCTCAGAAACCATCAGAATATTAATGAGATTAGGGATGTAATAAATAAATACGGTGAAAATGCTAAAATTCATCTTGGAGGGATTCCCATGATCTCAGATGATATGATGAGCTTTATCAAGAGTGATATAATTGTTTTTGGTCTAGGTGTTTTTATCTTTATTGTTTTAACACTTTGGTTAATTTTTAAAAATATTAAGTGGGTGTTGATGCCATTATTGGGTTGCGCAACATCAGTTACCATTATGATAGGTTTATTGGGTTTTATTGGGTGGAAAGTGACTGTAATATCTTCAAATTTTATTGCCTTAATGCTTATTCTGAACATGGCTATGAATATTCATCTCACTGTCAGATTTTTGCAACTCAAAAAAGAATTTCCTCAATTATCTAAAAATGAAGCTGTGTATGAGTCTAGCAAAAAGATGATGTTACCAATTCTTTATACAGTGCTCACTACGATTTGTGCTTTTCTCTCATTAATATTTAGTGGAATTAAACCAATTATTGATTTTGGTTGGATGATGACATTAGGTTTAATAATCTCACTAATAGTAACATTTTTACTTCTTCCTTCTTTATTAAACATTTTTTCAAAAGAAAATGAGATAAATATAAAAGATACAGAAAAATCTATAATTACTTCAATACTTGGATCGATTGCAAAAAAAAGTCGATTTTCTATATTCGTGACTACAGCATTAATTATCCTTTTAAGTATAATTGGTATTACGAAACTTAAAGTAGAAAATAGTTTTATTAATTACTTCGATAAAGAAACAGAAATCTATAAAGGAATGAAAAAGATTGACCAAAAATTAGGAGGTACAACTCCCTTGGATATTATTTTAAAATTTCCTCAGAAAAAAAAAGAACAAGCGGATGATGAGTTTGCGGAATGGGAGGAAGATGTTCGAGATGATGAGGATAAGTCAAAGTATTGGTTTACTAGAGATAAAATGGACAAAATTCTAAAAGTTCATGATTATCTAGACTCTTTACCTCAAATAGGCAAAGTATTATCTTTTGGGTCAATTTTAAGAGTTGCAGAGGATTTGAACAAAAAAGAGCTACAAAGTTTAGAGATCGCCGTTCTATACAGTAAAATTCCAGAAGAAATTAAGCAAGAAATTGTTACGCCTTACATTTCAGTAGATGATGATGAAGCAAGAATAAGTGTTAGAATTAAAGACTCATTAGAAGACCTGCGCAGAAACGAGTTGATAAAAAAAATAAATTCCGAGCTTCAAACAGATGTTGGTTTAAATAAGGATGAATATCAATTAACCGGTGTATTAATTTTATTTAACAATCTGCTTCAAAGTTTATTTAAATCTCAAATATTAACGCTTGGAATAGTTATGTTAGGAATCTTCTCAATGTTCTTAATATTATTCAGGAATAAAACTTTATCAATTATTGGAGTAGTGCCAAATTTTATAGCTGCTTTTTTTATTCTTGGAATAATTGGCTTAATTGGGATACCTCTTGACATGATGACAATAACAATAGCTGCAATAACTATTGGTATAGCAGTAGATAATAGTATTCATTACATTTATAGATTTAAAGAGGAATTTGTAAAAATAAAAAATTATAATAAAACTTTAGAGAGATGTCATAGTACAGTTGGGATCGCAATTTTAAATACTTCTTTAACGATAGTTTTTGGTTTTTCTATTCTTATATTCTCAAACTTTATACCAACAATATATTTTGGTATTTTTACCGGTATAGCAATGCTGCTAGCAATGATTTCAGTTCTAACATTATTACCAAAACTTTTATTAATCTATAAACCTTTCGGTAAAGAAGTACAAAGTTTAAATAATGAATAAAGTTTTTGAAGATTTTATTAATAATATAAATTTTTTTGATGTATCAGTTTCATTAATCTTTGTTTATTTCATAGTACAATGTTTTTTAAAAGGGTTTTCTTTAAGCTTAATTTCATTTATGAAGTGGGTTCTTTCAACTGTAGTAACAATCATATTGGTTCCAAAACTTCAACCTACAGTAAGTGATTACATTGAATCTGAATTTGTAAATAACATTGGACTTGGTATTGTTATTTTTATCTTTACTTTGTTTTTAACTATAGTTTTGGGAAAAGCTTTTGGTAGAGCTGTCACTTGGACTGGAGTGGGGTCAATAGATAAATCTTTTGGCGTATTATTCGGAGTTTTTAAGGGTTATGTTGTGTGTGTATGTGTATTTTCTATATTAAATTGGTTTTATCCTTATAAAAATTGGGGTATATCGGCTGAAGATGCAATATCTTTTAATTTAATTTATAATGGTAGTGAAATTTTAATTGAGGAATTTCCCTCTAATGAAGATTTCATAGACACGAAAGAAAAAATTGAAAAAATCTAAAAAAGACAAACTAAGAGAAGAGTGCGGAATATTTGGAGTGTCTAACCATGAAGATGCTTCTACATTAGTTGCATTAGGTTTACATGCATTACAGCATAGAGGGCAAGAAGGTTGCGGTATTGTTTCATTCGATGGGAAAAATTATCACTCAGAAAAAAGACATGGCTTAGTTGGAGATCACTTTACTGACCATGAAACTTTAAAAAGATTACCTGGTTTTTTTGCAATTGGACATAATAGATATTCCACAACAGGTGAAACCTCATTAAGAAATATTCAACCTTTTTTTGCTGATTTACATATGGGAGGATTAAGTTTAGCTCATAACGGAAATTTAACTAATGCATTGTTACTCAGGGAAGCTCTTGTAAAAGATGGTGCAATTTTTAGAACTACAAGTGATACAGAAACTATTGTTCAGCTGGTTGCAAAATCGAAAAGGGAAAAATTTTTAGAAAAACTGATTGATGCGTTGTTTCAAATTCAAGGTGGTTATTCATTAATTTTGATGACAAATAAAAAATTAGTAGGAGTAAGAGATCCATTTGGAATAAGACCTCTAGTTATTGGGAAGCTAAAAAACTCTTATATTTTTGCATCTGAAACATGTGCTTTAGATATTGTTGGAGCTACTTATATTAGAGATGTTGAAAATGGAGAAATTGTTATAATTGAAAATGATGAGCTTAAAAGTATAAAACCTTTTCCGACACAAAAACCAAGACCATGTATATTTGAATATATTTACTTTGCGAGACCTGATAGTGTTATTAATGGCAAATGCGCTTATGAATACAGAAAAAATTTAGGATTTGAGCTTGCTAAAGAAACCGATTTAGAAGCAGATATGGTGATTCCCGTGCCAGACTCGGGTGTGCCTGCAGCTATAGGCTTTGCCGAAAAAGCAAAGAAACCTTTTGAGTTAGGTTTAATAAGAAACCATTACGTGGGAAGGACTTTCATAGAACCAACACAAAGTATTAGAAGTTTAGGTGTAAAATTAAAACTTAGTTCTACTAAATCAATTGTTAAAAATAAATCTTTAATATTAATAGATGACTCATTGGTGAGAGGAACAACTTGTCATAAGATTGTTAAGATGCTTTATGAAAGTGGTGCTAAAGAAGTTCATGTAAGAATAGCTTGCCCAGAAATAAAATTTCCAGATTACTATGGAGTTGATATGCCTACAAAAGAAGAACTTCTAGCACATGAAAAAACTTTAAAAGAAATGTGTGATCATATAAACGCTAAAACACTTAAATTTTTAAGTTTAAACGGTCTTTATAAAGCTCTTACAGGTTCTAGTAGAAATTCAGGTTACCCACAATTTAGTGACCATTATTTCACAGGTGAGTATCCTATAAAGCCATCTGATAAATTAAAAGGACTTAAAGTTAAACAGTTGTCGCTACTGAGCGGAAAATCAAATAATTAATTTACAATCGATATCTTATTTTTTTTATCAATAAAAATGAGATTTTTTTGAAAAAATATAGGATACGTTTTTAATTTTGAGGGAAGTTTGATAACATCTATCATTTTTCCAGATGGGCTCAATTTCAAAACGTGAGAATTTTGCAGAAAAATATTAATCTTATTTTCAGCAATGACTATATTTTTTAATTCTGATTTTTTTTTCTTAATTTTAAGGAAATTTGAAATCATTTCGTCAATATTGTAAGAATATAATATTCTTCCATTTCGTAAATTGAAGCATATAAGAAGATTGTCTTTTGAGATCAAATAAACATTATTATTATTAACTATGGGTTTAAATAAAGAGGAAAAATTGTATTTAAATTCAACAAGTCCACTCTCATTGTTCAAAACATAAGTAAATTTATTAGATGTTACAATACTATTATTCTTGTAGTTTACAATTTGATTACTTAAAAATAAATTGCTAGGATTTAGATCATTCGATTGATTTAAATTAATAAACCATAGGATCTGCATTGATTTATTGTCTATTGCGTAAAAAGATCCGTATGTGTTAAGAAAATAAGTAAAATTCTTACTTATTGATATATTATTTTCAAATTGATTTTTGATTAATGTTTCTTCAGTTGGAATTAGTTTTAATATCTCACCACTATTTTTGTCAAAAAAATATAAAATATTGTTTTGATTAGCTGCAACTAAACGATTTTCGTATAATTTTAAATTTGATCTAAAGGGTATTTTATAGTTTTGTGCCCACAAAAGTTTATCCGATAAATAGTCAAATGCATATAAAAATCCTAGGTTATCTGAGATGTAAATAATGTTATTTTGAACAATAATGTTTAATTTTTTTGGAATATTTTTAAATTTTTCTTTATAAAAATTAAATTTATTTACGACTCTTTTTTGTTCTATAGAATAAAAAATTATATCACCTTTTATTGTACTCGCAAAAATTATGTTGTTCTCTAATAAGATATAATTTCCTATTTCATGCTTTGTAATTTTTTTACTTTTGAAAATTAATTTATTTAAATCTTCATATTTGAAATTTATTGGATTATTTGTTTTATTGTAATAAATATCATTCCAACTATTGTTGATTTCAGCCTTTGACAAAAATATTACCTCATTCTTTTCAAAAGGTATTATTTTATTAAAACTATCGTTTTTAGAAGATAAAGTTTTAAATTCAGAGAAAGTTTTATTATTTTTATTTTTGTTTAGTGGATTATTTTCATTATTCCAAATTCCAGTCCTGTTATCAAATGAACAGCTCAGAAATAATAATAAAAAAAAAATATTAAGAAGTAATTTCATTGATTGTAATTAATTGACTAAAATTTCTTGAGCTATGTTTTTAAGTTTTGATTCATTTAAGATTAAACTATTTAAAATTTTGTTCGCTTCAGTAAATTTAGACTTTTCGATCAGAAATAGAGCTTTTTTTAAATTTACTAAATCTTTTTTTTCTTTTGATAATTTTAAATTTTCGATAATTTTGAAATAGCTCAAAATTACTTTTTCGTTAGTTTCTAACTTTTTTTCTAAAATTATGTTCAAAGCTAAAATTGAATAAAATTCATTCTTTTCTAAGATGATTTCATTATAAATTTTTTTTGATAATTCTGTGTTATTTGAATCTAAGTTAATTCCAGCTTGAATAAATTTTTCAGAAATTAAATTATTTTTTTTTTCACTATTAATTTTGAAAAATATTGAAAATACTCCAGTAGATAATATTAAAAAAAATAATATTATCAATTTAAATTTATTTTCTTTAAAGAGAAAAAATAATTTTTCTTTAAAATCTATTTTTTTTTCAAAATTTTGATCCATTTAAAAAATTTTTCTTTTTTGGAAATTTTTTTATTTTTACATCTCTAGTATATTTTTTTACAGCTTTTTCAATTATTCTATTTAATGAAGCATATTTTTTTACGAATTTGGGGTAAAAACCGCTTAATCCTAACATATCATCTGTAACCAGTATTTGGCCATCGCAATTATTCGATGACCCTATTCCAATTGTAGGTATTTTTAATTTGTTGGTTATCAATTTTGAAGTTTGTGGAACAATACATTCTAGAACAATAGAAAACGCTCCAGCTTTTTCAATCGCAAGTGCCTCCTCTAGAAGTTTTTTTCTTTTATTTTTTGTTCCACCTTGAATTTTAAATTTTTTTTTAAATTGTGGCGTGTATCCTATATGACCCATTACTGGGATTTTTGCCTTCACTAATGTATTAATAATCTTAAAATTTTTATTGTTACTCTCTATTTTAATTGCATCACATCCAGTAATTTTAATTAACAATTTAGCATTTTTTTTTGCAAGATTTTCATTCGTGTATGTTCCTTTTGGCATGTCAACTACAAGTAATGATTTATTTATTCCTTTTTTTACACTTAAAGTATGCTGGATTATATTTTGTAAGGTAATTTTGTGGGTATTATCTAATCCGTACAAAACATTTGCCATTGAGTCTCCAACTAAAATGATATCACAGTATTTATCTAAGATTTTTGCAACACTTTTTGAGTAAGCAGTCAAACTTACAATTGGTGACTTATTTTTTTTTTTTAAAATATTTAAAATTTTTTTATTCATTTTTTATTCTAGTTCAATAGTGCTAGGTGGTTTTGAGCTTATATCATATAATACTCTGTTTATACCTTTAACATTATTTACAATTTTATTAGAGATTTTATCTAAAAACGTTTTTGGAAAATTAAAATAATCTGCTGTCATACCGTCTTCAGAGGTAACAGCTCTCAATAAACATGTATATTCATAAGTTCGTGAGTCACCCATTACTCCGACCGTTTTTATTGGAAGTAATGCGGCATAAGCCTGCCAAATTTTTTTATAAAGTCCACTGTTTTTTAATTCATTTATATAAATATAATCAGCTTCTTGAAGGATTTTTATTTTTTCAGATGTAATATTTCCAATTATTCTAATTCCTAAACCTGGCCCCGGAAAAGGGTGTTTGTAAGAAATGTTTCTGGTTAGGCCGAGTGAATTACCTAGTACTCTAACCTCGTCTTTAAAGAATTCCTTTAAAGGCTCTACTAATTTCAAGTTCATTTTTTTTGGGAGCCCTCCTACATTATGGTGTGATTTAATCTTAGATGTTTTACTTCCAGTAGAAGATCTGCTTTCAATAATATCTGGATAAAGAGTCCCCTGTGCTAAAAATTTTATATTTTTTATTTTCTTAGACTCTCTTTCAAAAATTTTTATAAATAAAGCACCAATAATTTTTCTTTTTTTTTCAGGGTTTGAAATATTTTTCAATTTTCTTAAAAAAAGATGTGAAGCATTTATTAATTTTATATTGAAATTGTATTTATTTTTGAAAATCTTAAAAGTGTATTTAAACTCATCTTTTCTCATAAGACCTGTATCAACCATTATACATATTAAATTTTTTTTAATTGCCTTGTGAATAAGTAGGGCTGCAACGCTACTATCTACACCACCAGATAAAGCGCAGATAACTTTATGATTTCCTACTTTTTGTTTTATATCTTGAATAAGTCTTATTTTTTGAGAGGAAACATTCCATTTTTTCTTTATTTTACAAATTAAAAATAAGAAATTTTTAAAAATCAATTTTCCATTTTCTGTATGAGTTACTTCTGGATGAAATTGAACTCCGTATATATTTTCTTTGCGATTTTCAATTATTGTCAATTTTGAACTTTGCGTATACGCAATAGCTCTAAAGTTTTTTGGTAACTTAACTACTGCATCTTCATGGCTCATCCAAACATTTTTTTTTGAATTAAAAAAATTTTTTGTTAGAAGTGAATTATTTTTTTTTATAATGATTGCTCTTCCAAATTCTCTTCTTTTTTTTGATGATCTAATTTTTCCTCCATAAATTTTTGCTATAAGTTGATGACCATAGCAAATACCTAGAATTGGTATTTTTTTTGAAAAAATATTTTTTGGAACGCTTTGATGTTTATCTTTAGTGACTGTAGAAGGTCCTCCAGAAAGAATAATTCCTTTGACTTTTTCAAAGTTTCTAAATTGCTTGATATCTTTTGGAGTAATTATTTCTGAATATACTCCTAAATCTCTTACACGCCTAGCAATCAGTTTTGTTACTTGAGAACCAAAATCTATAATAAGTATTTTTTCCTTAATATTTTGAAATTGCATTTATTTTTTTGATAAATTTTCAATTTCTATTTTTAATTTTTGACTTCGACTACAGAATTTATTGCAAAAACTTATAAGTTTATTATTTAGCTCTTTGCTTTTACTGTAGTCTGATGCTTCTAATTTAAGTTTCGCTAGGCTATAAATCGCTTCTTCATTTTTAGGATTGAGTAAAATAACTGTATTCAGATTTTGTTCTTGAAGCTTTATTTTTTTTAGATTTTTAAAAATTTTAGATAAATAAAGATACGACAATTCTCTTTTTGGATTATATACTATATCCTGTTCAAATTTAAATTTTGCCTCACTAAATTTCTTATTTTCATATAAGTTAAGTGCTTCTTGAAAATATTGGGTATTTGCAAATAAAAAATTCGGAGCAATTATTATAAATATAATTAAAAAGATTCTAAAAGTCATAATTTATAATTAATTGTTTTTTGTGTCATTTCTACACTATGTACCATGCTTTCATAGAAACCGGCTTTTGTAATTTTTACAAATTTTGCATTTTTTGATATTTGAGATAAGTTTTTAGCACCAATATAGCCCATAGAGGATCTCAATCCTCCTTTTAACTGGTAAATAATTTTTGATACGTTTCCTTTATATTCTACCCTGCCCTCTACACCTTCTGGAACAAATTTTGATTTATTTTTATAATTTTTTTGAAAATATCTATTAGCAGATCCTGCTGACATAGCTCCAATGGACCCCATGCCTCTATATTTTTTATAGATTTTACCCTTTAAGTTAAATTTTTTTCCTGGACTTTCTTCTGTTCCCGCAAAAATAGAACCCATCATTATCACATCAGCTCCAGCTGCGATAGCTTTTGCTATATCTCCTGAAAATTTAATTCCTCCATCAGAAATGATTTTCACATTTTTTTTCTTAAGTGCATTTTTAACTGACATAATTGCTGATATCTGCGGCACACCTATTCCTGCTACCATTCTTGTCGTGCAAATTGACCCTGGTCCAATACCTACTTTAATTATATCAGCTCCAGAATTATATAACATTTTTGCAGCCTCGCCTGTTGCTATATTACCCACACAAATTGGTACGTTCTTATTATTTTTTTTTAGTTTTGATAATATTTGTAATACTTTTTTGCTATGACCATGAGCTGTATCTACTACAATTAAGTCACAACCATAATCAATTAAATTTTTTGCTCTGTTTATATCTTCATCACTTGTTCCAACTGCAGCCCCAACCATTAATTTTTTCTTTTTTACTTTATTAATTTCTTTTACTTGATTTTTAATATTCAAATTTCTGTGAATTACACCAATGCCTCCTTCTTTCGCTAGCGCAATAGCCATTTTAGACTCAGTAACTGTATCCATGGCTGAAGACATAAAAGGAGATTTAAGTGTAATTTTTGAGGTTAATTTTAATGTTATGTCAGTCTCTGATGGCAATACACTTGAATATTGGGGAAGAAGTAACACATCATCAAAGGTTAAAGACTCTCTTATTGTACCCATAAATACTTATATACAATTTTTGAAAATTATAAAGTCTTTAAAATTTTGCAATGTAAATAAGTCTCTTTTGACTCATCTCTACTTGACTTTGGTTTAAAAAAATTCACATCTTTGAATAAAGACTTAGCTAGTTTCTTAACTTCAATAAAGTCCTCTCCCATAAATAACTTGGATACAAATACTCCATTTGATTTGAGTATTTTTGAAGAAAATTCAAGAATTTCTAAACATAGTTGATTAGTCCTCATAGAGTCTAAAGACTTATTTCCCGTTGTATCAGCGGCCATATCAGAAATGATAACATCTAATTTTCCATCAAAAAATTTTTGGATATTAGCCTTAGTAGTATCATCAAAAATATCGCTCTTGAAAAAGGAAACATTTTTAATAGGTTTCATTGGTTTGATATCGATTGATAGTATTTTTCCAGAAGTTATGACTTTGCTTACAACTTGTGACCATCCTCCAGGACATGATCCCAGATCTAGGAGATAAGAATTTTTTTTAATAAATTTAAATTTTTCATTTAATTCTATAAGTTTAAATGAAGCTCTTGATCTATACCCCAAAATTTTTGATTTTTTAAAATATTGATCTCTGTGTTGTTTTATTTTCCAAGAATTGCTTTTCTTAACACGTATTGATTTTTTCATTATAAAATATCTTCGTGGTCCTCATCAGATATTTTAAGCGAATATTTCTTTTGTTGTTTTTTAAATAAGAAAATACTAATTGGAATAGATAAAAGATAGAAAAAACCAAAAAAGAGTAAAGCAGTAAAAGTATAAAATAACAAAGCTATAAAAATTATTCCCATAGATAAAAGTAAAAAAATTGTAGCTTTAGATGAAATTGATATCTTTTTTAGTGAGAGGGTTGGTATCTTGCTAACTAATAGTAAAGCAATTAAAATTGTAAAATAAGGTGTGACATTTTTTAGATCGAGGTTAAAGTTTAGATCGCTTAGTTCATAAATTAGAGGAAACAAAATTAATAAACCCCCTGCTGGAGAAGGAACTCCTTCAAAAAAATTATTTTTCCATCCTTCTTGATTATCAATTTTAGTTAAATTAAATCTGGCTAATCTTAAAACACAACAAACAGAATAAATTAATGTA
Source organism: uncultured Pelagibacteraceae bacterium (assembly GCA_902552345.1). GTDB lineage: Bacteria > Pseudomonadota > Alphaproteobacteria > Pelagibacterales > Pelagibacteraceae > Pelagilacustribacter. Next base: position 34,745 of record CACDGO010000003.1, read on the forward strand.
ATTGCCCATCCAAGTTTTCCATAATTGTTAAGATCCCAAAAGTATAAAATAAAAACTGGAGCAATCCCAAAACTTACAAAGTCTGTTAAAGAATCTAATTCTTTTCCAAAGTCGGATGTGCCTTTAATTAACCTAGCGATTCTTCCATCTAAAGCATCTAAAATTGCAGCAAACAAAATTAAAATTACTGCAAGACTGAAGTTTCCGTCAATCGAAAATTTTATAGAACTTATTCCAAGGCAAACTCCACCTAAGGTAAGAATATTCGGTAAGAGATATCTTGTTTTTTTTGATGATACTAATTTAAATTTTTTATTTTGTTCCATCAATCTGAGGCTATCAAACTTTCACCGGCGACTACGTTCTGTCCTAGTTTAGCTAAAACTTTTTTATTTTTAAAATACATATCTATCCTACTTCCAAATCTTATCATACCAACTCTATTTCCTTGTTTTAATTCTTGTCCCTGTTCTACTTCACAGACTATTCTTCTTGCAATCAGTCCTGCGATCTGAACTATTATTATTTCTTCATCTCCGCTAGCTGATTTTATCTTAAAATAATTTCTTTCATTTTCTTCGCTAGCTTTATCTAAAGATGCATTCAAAAATTTACCTGGTTTATAATAAATTTCCTCTACTTTGCCTGATGTTGGAATTCTATTAACATGACAATTAAAAACGTTCATAAAAATACTTACCCTTGTATAAGTTGTATTTTCTAATCTGAGTTCTTCAGGTCCAGATCTTTCAGATATATCTGTAATTAAGCCGTCTGCTGGACTTACTAAAAATTTATCATCATTAATTGAATATCGCTCAGGATCACGAAAAAAATAGTAGACCCACACTGTTATTAAAATAAAAATAAAACCTAAAAACTTGGAAAAAAACAGAATAATGAACGTAGCTAAAATTGAAATAGCTAAGAATTTATAACCTTCTTTGTGTATTTTTGGAAAAATTGTATTAAACATAATTTTAAGTTTGCTAAATTTTTCTTAATATGTATAAAAAATAGAGTTTATCAATCAATATTTTATGCCAAAAATTAAAGTTAAAAATCCAATAGTTGAACTAGATGGAGATGAAATGACCAGAATTATATGGTCGTTTATAAAAGATAAGCTAATTAAGCCTTATATTGATGTTGACCTAAAGTACTACGATCTAGGAATGGAAAGTAGAGATAAGACTGAGGATCAAATTACAGTGGATGCGGCAAATGCGATCAAAAAATATAGTGTTGGAGTAAAATGTGCAACTATAACACCTGATGAAGCTCGCGTAGAAGAATTTAAGCTTAAAAAGATGTGGAGATCGCCAAATGGAACAATAAGAAATATTTTAGGTGGAACAGTTTTTAGAGAACCGATTATTTGCAAAAATGTTCCAAAACTAGTTCCCAGTTGGACTCAACCAATTGTGATTGGAAGACATGCTTTTGGAGATCAGTATAGAGCTACAGACTTTTTAATCCCAGGTGAAGGTAATCTTGAGGTAAAATGGACTTCTAAGGATGGAAAAAATAAAAAAGAGTTCAAGGTTTTTGACTTTCCAGGATCGGGCACTGCTTTAACAATGTACAATTTAGATGACTCGATTAAGAATTTTGCCAGAGCTTGTATGAATTACGGATTAGGACGAAAATGGCCAGTATATTTATCAACGAAAAATACAATTTTAAAAGCATACGATGGGAGATTTAAAGATTTATTTCAAGAAGTTTTCAATAAAGAATTCTCTGATAAATTTAAAAAAGCTAATATAACTTATGAACATAGACTAATAGATGATATGGTTGCTTGTGCAATGAAATGGAATGGTGGATACGTTTGGGCATGCAAAAATTACGATGGTGATGTTCAATCTGATACTGTAGCACAAGGGTTCGGTTCCTTAGGATTAATGACAAGTGTTTTAATGTCTCCAGACGGCAAAACTGTTGAATCTGAAGCTGCTCATGGAACTGTGACTAGACACTATAGGATGCACCAACAAGGAAAAGAAACTTCTACTAATCCTATTGCATCGATATTTGCCTGGACAAGAGGTTTAGCTCATAGAGGAAAATTAGATGGAAATGATAGTTTGGTAAAATTTTCTAATAGTCTTGAAGAGGTATGTATTAAAACCGTTGAAAGCGGCCTAATGACGAAAGATTTAGCAATTTTGATTGATAAATCAACCAAATTTCTTTCTACAAATCAATTTTTAGAAGCCATTAATGGAAATTTAAGGAAAAAACTCAACTAATTTTTTTAGTAATTTCTTTTAGAGCTTCCTCAATCTTACTCTTATTTATGCCTCCAGCTTGAGCAAAATCTTTTCTGCCACCTCCTCCTTTACCACCTAAAATAAAAGAAGCAGCTTTTACTAAATTAACAGCATCATATTTTGAAGTTAAATCTTTAGAAACTCCCACAGCTATACCAACCTTATTTTTATATGTAGATATGCCTACTATAACACCTGATTTGATATCTTTTTTACCTTGGTCAATTATACTCCTTAGTTCTATTGGAGGAAAGTCTTTTAAAATTTGTTCTCGAATTAATATATTTCCAATCTTTTTATCCTTAATTATATTTTTAGTTTTATCTTTTTTAATTATTTCAATTCTTGCCTTATTAAGTTGTTTGTTTAAATTTTTTAAATATTCAGATAAATCCAAATTTTCATTGTCATCAGCTTCAATATTTAATATTTGTAGTTCTTTTTTAATTATTTCTATTTCATTTATAAGATTAGACTCTTTTTGAAACTTATCTTGTTTTTGCATTTTTTCATATTCTTCTAATTGTTTATCTCTGAGTGCCTCAACTCTTCTGACTCCCGACGAAATTGAAGATTGGCTTATAATTTTAAACTTACCAACTTCTTTAGTATTTTTAACATGGGTACCCCCACATAATTCTGTTGAAAAAAAACCATTATTTTCTTTTCCCATAAAAACTACTCTTACTTCTTCCCCATACTTTTCTCCAAATAACGCTAGAGCGCCCATATTAACAGCCTCTTTTGGTGTCATTATTCTTGTTTTTATATCCGTAGATCCTCTGATCACCTCGTTTACTAAATCATTTATTTTAATCATTTCATCTTTTGATATAGCTTTGTTATGACTAAAATCAAATCTTAACCTTTCAGGAGAAACAAGCGACCCTTTTTGAGTCACATGTTTTCCTAAGTTTCTTCTCAATGATTCATGTAACAAATGAGTTGCTGAATGATTAGCTCGAGAATTTTTTCTTTTTAAAACATTTATTTCTAAATTAACATTTTGACCAATTGATATTGATCCTTTTTCAACTATTCCATAATGAATAAATAAATCTCCCATTTTTTTTTGAGTGTCATTCACTTTTATTTTACAATCAGAATTGAAAATAAAGCCCTGGTCTCCCACCTGACCGCCTGACTCTCCGTAAAATGGAGTTTGATTTGTTATGACTTCTATTTCATCTCCAGTACTAGCAGAGTCTACAAATTTACCTTTTTTTGAAATTTTAATTATTACACCTTCAGCTTTATCAAATTCGTAACCTAAAAATTCAGTAGGGCTAATTTCCTCTCTAATTTTAAACCACCTTTCCTCAACAGACTTATCTCCAGATCCTTTCCAATTCGCTCTTGCCAAATTTTTGCTTTTTTCCATCTCATTCTCAAAACCAACGTTGTCTACTTTAATATCTTTGCTTCTTAGGATGTCTGCAGTAAGGTCTAAGGGAAATCCATAAGTATCATATAATTTAAAAGCTTCTAAACCTGGAAGAGTTTTATTTTGGACTTTATTTAAATTTTCATCGAGTATTTTCATACCGCGCTCTAAGAGAGAAGAAAATTTTTCCTCTTCATTTTTAAGAGTTTCAACAATCAACTCTCTACCATTTATTAATTCTGGATAACTGCTATGCATCTCGTTTAATAAAACCTCAAAAAGTTTATAAAAAATTGGATTTTTGCTACCTAAAGAATGAGCGTGTCTCATCCCTCTTCTCATAATTCTTCTTAAAACATACCCTCGTCCTTCATTTGAAGGCAAAATACCTTCAGCAATTAAAAAACTACTTGCTCTTAGGTGATCAGCGATAACTCTGTGGCTTGCTATTGTTTTGCTGTCGATTGAAGTGTTTGTGATATCAGACGAAGCGGCCATTATTTTTTTAAAGTGATCGATTTTATAGTTATCGTGAGTACCTTGTAAAACTGCTGTCATCCTTTCAAGCCCCATACCTGTATCAACTGAGGGTTTTGGCAGATCAATTCTTTTTGCTTTTGATATTTGTTCGTACTGCATAAATACAAGGTTCCAAATTTCTATAAATCTATCACCGTCTTCGTCAGGGCTTCCAGGGATACCACCTTTTAACTTATCGCCATGATCATAAAAAATTTCAGAACAAGGACCGCAGGGTCCTGTGTCTCCCATTGACCAAAAATTATCAGATGTCGAAATTTTTATTATTTTGCTTTCATTTAATCCAGCAATTTTTTTCCAAAGATTGAATGCATCATTATCTTCATGAAAAACAGTTACTAATAATTTTTCTTTAGGTAAACCAAAGTCTTTGGTCAAAAGACTCCAAGCATGATAAATAGCTTGTTCTTTAAAATAATCTCCGAAGGAGAAATTTCCCAACATTTCAAAAAAAGTGTGATGTCTAGGTGTGTAACCAACATTTTCTAAATCATTATGTTTGCCTCCTGCCCTTACACATTTTTGTGATGTTGTAGCTTTTTTATAGTCTCTTTTTTCTAAACCTGTAAAAACATTTTTAAATTGAACCATGCCTGAGTTGGTGAACATCAGGGTAGGATCATTGTTTGGAACTAAATTGCTAGATTCTACGATCTTATGATTGTTTTTTTTGAAATAATCTAAGAATTTTTTCCTAACATCGGTGAGTAAAATTTGGTCCATATTTTATTAAATACAGATATTTTAGAACTTGTCTATAAAGAGATTAGTTTGTAGCTTTCTTTTCGTTGTCTACTACAACGCAAATTTCAGATTTTGTTAAAAATCTTTGTCCTGTTCCGTTATCTAGGGAAAACATACCTCCAATTCCTTTAACAGCATCAATAGTCAAATCTGTATGTTTCCATTTTTCGTATTGATCTTCATTCATATAAAAAGGGGTTCCATCTACTTCACCTAACTTTACGTCACTATTTCCTACTTGATATTCTTTAGCTGGAAAGCACATAGGTGCGCTGCCATCGCAGCATCCACCCGATTGATGGAACAAAAGGTCGTTACCATGAACTTCTTTGATTTCACTTAATAGTTTTTTTGCTGATAATGTAAAAGATACTTTCATTTTGCTATTTCGGCCCATGATTTAGAATCATGGGCCATTATATATTATTGGTTAAAAGAAGCCTAATTTTTTCTCACTGTAAGACACATGTAAATTTTTTACTTGTCTATAATGATTTAACATCATTTTGTGAGTTTCTCTTCCGATACCAGATTGTTTGTATCCACCAAAAGCTGCGTGAGCTGGGTATGCATGGTAACAGTTTGTCCAAACCCTACCTGCTTCAATACCTCTTCCCATTCTGTACGCAATATTTCCGTCTCTAGTCCAAACACCTGCTCCTAATCCGTAAAGAGTATCATTAGCTATCTCTAATGCTTCTTTCTCATCTTTAAACGTTGTTACTGATACAACTGGTCCAAAGATCTCTTCTTGGAATATTCGCATGTTGTTTTTTCCTTCGAAAATTGTTGGTTGTATATAGTTTCCTTTTTCTAGGCCACTATTTATTTTTGCAGCGCTTCCACCACATAGAACTTTGGCACCTTCTTTTTTACCTAAGTCTAAGTAAGACTTAATTTTTTCCATTTGTTCTAGTGAAGCTTGAGCTCCAATCATGGTTTCCATTTTCAGAGGATTGTCTTGTTTCACAGCTTTAGTTCTTGCAATCGCCTTCTCCATGAATTTATCATAGATAGATTTTTGAATTAGAGCTCTGCTTGGACAAGTACAAACTTCTCCTTGGTTAAGCGTAAACATAGCAAAACCCTCTAAACATTTGTCAAAGAAGTCGTCATCTTTAGCCATAACGTCTTCAAAGAAAATGTTTGGCGATTTACCACCTAATTCCAAAGTAATTGGTATTAAGTTTTGAGATGCATATTGCATAATCAAACGTCCAGTAGTAGTTTCACCAGTAAAAGCAATCTTCTTAATTCTTTTTGAAGAAGCTAGAGGTTTACCTGCTTCTAGACCATATCCGCTTACAACGTTTACAACACCTGCTGGTAATAGATCTCCGATTAGTTCCATTAAAAGCATGATTGATGCTGGTGTTTGTTCAGCTGGTTTCAATACTACACAATTTCCTGCCGCCAATGCTGGAGCCAGTTTCCATGTAGCCATTAATAGTGGGAAGTTCCAAGGTATAATCTGACCTACTACACCTAATGGTTCAGGTATGTGGTAAGAATATTCGCTGTTACTAATTTCAGCAACTGATCCTTCCTCTGCTCTTATTACTCCTGCAAAATATCTCCAATGGTCAATTACCAAAGGCAAGTCCGCAGCCATACATTCTCTAATCGGCTTACCATTGTCTAAACATTCTGCTGTAGCTAATACGTTTAAATTTTTCTCTATTACATCAGCAATTTTCAAGAGTATATTTGATCTCTCTGTGATTGATGTTTTTCCCCAAGCAGGAAATGCTGCGTGGGCTGCGTCTAGAGCTAAATCAACGTCTTTTTCGTTCGATCGTGGCACCTTACAGATAACTTCATTAGTAATAGGAGTAGTATTATCAAAATACTTTCCAGATTTAGGTTCTACAAATTTTCCGTTAATGTAGTTTCCATATTTGGCTTTAAATGGAAATTTAACCTTCAAATGAGAGGTATCCAAAGATGAAGACATTTTCGCACTTGATGCTTGTTGTGTACTCATTATTCCCCCTTTTTTTTTATAGTTTAATTAAAACCAATATGAACTAAATTGTACACATATATTTTTGACCTTTTTTTTTTAGATACTAAATATAGATTTAGTCAATTCATAGTTGAGATTTCATGAGAAACGGGAGGTTTTATTTAAACCTCCCGTTGAAATGATGGCAGAAGAATTATTCTTCTTCTTTTTTATCGCTAATTTTTTCATTAGCTGAAGGATTACCTTCTAGCTCTTTGCTAATCGCTGCAGCTTCATCTCTAATGATTTTTTCTATTTCTGCTGCAACGTTTGGATTTTTTTGTAAGTAAACTTTTGCATTCTCTCTACCTTGACCTATTTTTTCTCCTTTATATGCATACCAAGCTCCTGATTTTTCAACCACTCCCGCTTTAGTTCCGAGGTCAATGAGTTCACCTAATTTACTTATTCCTTTGCCGTACATTAGATCGAATTCAACTACCTTAAATGGTGGCGCAACTTTATTTTTAATTACTTTAACTCTTGTTGAATTGCCGATAATTTGGTCTTTTTCTTTAATTGCACCTATCCTTCTAATGTCCATTCTTACAGAAGAATAAAATTTTAATGCATTTCCTCCAGATGTAGTTTCTGGGTTTCCAAACATTACGCCTATCTTCATTCTTATTTGATTTATAAAAATAACCATTGTATTTGATTTAGATACTGATCCGGTAATTTTTCTTAAAGCCTGACTCATTAACCTTGATTGTAAGCCAACATGGTGATCTCCCATCTCCCCTTCTAACTCAGCTTTTGGAGTAAGCGCGGCTACTGAGTCGACAACTAAAACTGAAACTGAACCTGATTTAATTAAAGTATCGGTGATCTCTAAAGCCTGTTCTCCTGTATCTGGCTGAGAAATCAGTAATTCCTCAGTTTTAACGCCCAGTTTTTTTGCATAAACTGGATCCATAGCGTGTTCTGCATCTACAAAAGCACAAATACCTCCAGCCTTTTGTGCTTCAGCAACTACTTGAAGGGCTAAAGTTGTTTTTCCAGAAGACTCTGGGCCATAAATTTCAATAATTCTGCCCTTTGGTAAGCCTCCAATACCTAATGCTAAATCCAAGCTTAATGAACCTGTTGAAATAGCTTCAACGTCTAAAGCTTGCTGTTGGCCAAGTCTCATTACTGAACCTTTTCCAAAGTTTTGATCTATTTGGCTTATTGCAGCCTCTAAAGACTTATTTTTTTCTTTTAATTCTTGTTGTTTTTTATTGTCTGATTTCACTACTTTTAAGTTATTTTTTGTCATTTTTTGTCCTTTTTTATTATTCGAATCGTTATTATAAATGTACACATTTTGTTCTTTTAATCAAGAAGTTTAAAAATGACGAAAAAACAAGGCTATTTAAAAGATTTAAGAGATAATACGCCTATTTGTTTAGCTAGCTCAAATTGAGAAACTGCAAAATCCCTTTCTGCCTTAACAAAAGATATTCTAGCGTCAAGTAAGAGACTCCTAGATTGAATAACGTCTAAAGTAGTTCTAGTATTGCCTGAGTCATATTCAAGAGTAATACCTTCATTTGCGATTTCTGCTGCCTTTAGTTGAGCTTTATTTGCCTCTAAAACGCTCTTTGATGATTGATAATTAGACCATGAATTAGAAGTTTCAATATTAGTCTTGTTTATTGCATCTTCAACTAAAAGTTCAGCACGTTGCTTATTAAAAGATGATTTTTTGATAGATGAAATATTCTCCCCACCCTTGATAATTGGCCAGCTAATTTTAGCTTTAACAGTTTCTTCGTCTCTTTTGTCGATTGTCGAACTAAAATCTTGATTTTCGGATTTTGAAATCTTGATAGAGGCCGAGGGCGATAATCTTGATTTTTCGATATTAAAGTCTTTTTTTGCTATCTCAAGATCTAGTTTAGAAATTAAAAGATTGAGATTATTAAAATTAGATAATTCTAATGAAGAATTTAGTGAAGAAGGTAAATTAATTGTAAAATTCTCTTTTAATTGTTGAGAATTCGGCGCCTTTTCCCTAGTTACTCTTTCAAAAAAAGTTTTTGATGATAGAAGCTTAGTTTGAGACGTTATCAAATCTGCTTTTGCACCAGCGAGAGATGACTCTGATTGAGCTAAATCAGTCAAAGTTATTTCCCCTTTTTGTAATCTAGCATTATCGTATTCAACCTGCCTCTCAAATAAATCTACATTTGAAAGGTTAAATTTTTCAGTTTTTGTTTTATAAATAAGGTCAAAATATGCATATGCTGTATCGAGAATTGTTTTTTGCTCGACCTGTCTTAATTCTAATTTGGCTTTCTGAGTTTCTAGTTCAGATTTTTTAAAAGTGTTAACACCTTTAAAGCCTGAGAATATTTTTTGCTCTATTGATATAGTTTTATTTTCACTATCAATATTTGAGTCGGATAAATTTGATCCGCTTTGATCAGTTTGATTTGTAGAGGTTGTGCTAGTTTGATCTGCGGAAATAGTAATACTTGGTAAAAACTCACTTCTAGAAATATTTTTTTTTTGTTTAACCGCCTCAAGATTTTGTCTTTCTGCGTTCAACTTCAAATTATTTTCAATAGCCTTTTTAACGAAAAATTTTAAATTCTCTTCGGCACTTAATTGAGAAAATATTAATATATTTATTAAAAAAATAATTTTTTTCATTTAATTGAATTTAATAGATTTCAGCCTATGTTTTTGGTCTATCTTTATAATGCATTTAGCTTTTTGAGGAATAGATTTTAACATATGTTTCGTGATTCTTTCATAAAACATTATAAATTCTTTTACTTGTTTAGTGTTCATTATTTTTTTTCCTTTTGAAGTAATTTTTAATTTTTTTTCTTGTAATAATCTCCATTTAAAAACATGCTTGAAACTAGGTACCTTCAAAAAAATTGTTGCATCAATTAATTTAAATATTCTTTTATACCTTTTTTTAAGTTCCTCGTTTACTCTATTTCTCCAAATACTTCTAAAATCTTTTATTCTTTCTAAATCATTTATGGGTTCTATTAAATCTCTTTTTTTTTGAGGCGTCACACCTACACACCAACCCTCAAAAATTACAACATCTGGCTTACTGTGAATTTTTTGCCACTTAGTTTTTGGAAGTCTGTCATCAATTGATTTATCAAATTTAGGAATTAAAAGTTTTTCAAAATTAGCCTTTTTAAGATTTTTTATACAATTTAATAACAGTCTAGTATCATGAGTTCCAGGCACGCCTCTGGTAAAAAAAAGCGGACTTACTTTTTTAGACATTTTTTTTCGCTCTTTAAGAGTTTTATAAAAATCATCAATAGAAAAAATTACAGTCTTTAAATTGAATCCTGACTTTAAAATTATCTTTAAAATATTTGAAATAGTTGATTTTCCAGAACCTTGGCCGCCTGCCAAACCAATAATTTTTGTTTTTTTATCTTTAAAAAAAAGTTTAGCAATTTTTTCTCCTAATGGTAAATAATAATTATCGAATTGCCCAATCTTATCTCGAAATGGTTCAGACAAAACCTCTTGTGACTTTAAAAAATCTAAATATCTGACCTTAACTTTTTGATAGTTCGAAATTTTAAAGTTCATTCCTATTTCTTATCAAGCGGGTGGTTTAAGCCATCATTAATTTTTATTTCTTTTAAATTGAAATTATCTATTTCATCTACACATCCAACATTAAAACCAGTCATAGCAGGATTAGATCTTGGGTTGTGGTGAGTGTAAACTCCACAAATAGAGCAAAAGTAATGCTTGGCAACCTTTGAGTGAAATTGATAAAGAACAAGTTTATCTTTTCCTTTAGTAATTTTAAATTCTTGGTTCTTAACTATTGACATGATAGCTCCCTTTCTTCGACACAATGAGCAATTACACCTCAAAAATTTATTTAGATTTTCAATTATAATTTCTGCTTCAATACTTCCACAATGGCATTTGAATTTTTTCATATTAACCTTTTTTTTTTTTTAAAATACACTATCCATGTTTTGTTATATCCACAATACTCCAGAATCTTCGTTAAATGTTCTTGTTTTGATTCCTTTTTGACTCTATTTGAGACTCTAAATACAACTTTTTATTGAGTGATTACATTTACACTTTTTAAATTTTCTTGACTTTTTTGCAATTCATCATCTTTTTCTCTCAAAGAAACAGCAAAAATAATTATACAAAATATTATTAGTAATATTTGTATCAGAATTAAATTTACATCAATTGTGTTACTTAAATAATCCAAAACAAACAAAAATATAAGTGATCTAAAAAAAACATGATATTTGAATACTGCAATTATTGAAAATGAATGTAAAATTAAATTAAATAATGACATTTTTGAAGGTCCAAAATATCTTAAACCTCTTGTAGAATTTATTTCATTCAGATTTTTGATATATTTTTTAACTGTACCAGAGTAAGAGCTCCACAAACTGGCTTTTGAAAAAATTCGTTCTACATCCTTTTTTGTTAAACAACTATAATTTCCAAAATTAATTTTTTTTCCAGTAAAAATATATGTGATAATTTTATGCATTTGATATAATAGTTTAAAAAAAAGTCCCTCTGATCGTTTTACTCTTTTCGCTACTATAGAATTACTCGGTTTTGTTGAAATTTCATTCAAAAAACTTTTAATTTCAACAGGTCTATCTTCTCCGTCACCATCCATTAAGATTAAATAATCAAATTTTTCATTTAAAATTAAATATCTGATACCAAAAGCATTACATCTTGCATGACCTTTGTTTTCTATCATATTCATAACTTTTAATAATTTGATATTGCTAGGTTTAGTTAATATCGGCGCACTTCTAGTAGATGCATCATTAATAATTATACATTCTACCTCAATTTGATTAAATTCATTTAATGACTCATTTATTTGGTCCAAAAGTTTAACTAGTGACTCCCAATCATTATATATTGGAATTAAAATTTTAATTTTTTTCATTTTTTTCCAATCATACAATAACCCACGGGCCTTATGGTTCCAAAAACACCTGGGCAAACTTTTTTAAGTATTTTTGGATTACCGGTATAAATTACTCCTTGGTCATTTCTGAGGTTTATTAAATTTTTTTTTAAATCATTGGTCCAGATTGGTCTAGAGTTTAAATGATATGACAAGTTTCCTGCAGACCACTCATCTCCAACTACAATTTTTATTTCATTTGTAAAATTATCATTCCATTTATTTTGAACCAATCTTGAAATTTCCTTTCCAGGGTAGTCTGTTCTTTTTTCATCGTCGAGTAAGGATATAGAAAGGTAAGTAGCTGGGGATAAAATGAAAAGAAAAGAAAAAATATAATAAAGTTTTTGAATTTTCTTTAAATTTATACTCTTTTTAATGCTAAGTATGGTTATTGTGCCTAAAGCTAAATAAAACGGTGTCATCCACATTGTTCTGATTTTGGCCCCCATTATCAAAGATGTCAATATCATCAAAATTATTGGAATAAGAACTGTGAAATATAAAAAGATCATCTTTTTATTTTTAGAAAAATTCTTAAAACTAAATTTATTACTTAGAAAAAAGCTCATTATAAAAAATGGAATGAGAATACCTATTTGTTTTATTATAAAAGTAAATGGAAAAATAATATGATCTTTGAATGTACCAACTCCTCCTGTTCTTTTTAATGCATAAACTATAGTTGAAAAATTATTCTCAACTAGCCAAATTAAATGAGGGATTAAAATGATTAACATGATAAGTCCAGTAATTAATATATTTATAAAATCAATCTTTTTTTCCTTAAAACAGAAATATAAAAATAAAAATTTGATACCAAAGATTAGATAAACAAATAAATATTTAGATAGTAAACCTAGACCAAAAAATATACCTAATAAAATAAAATGAATGTAATTATTAAATTTTATACATTTCCAAGCAAAATATAAACTTAAGGCCCAAAAAGGAATTTGACTTATATTTACATTGAATTCTGGAGTTGTAAAATTGTAAAAGAAAATACTCTCCAATAATAAAATTGATATCAATGCTAACACTTTGTCCTCAAGTAATTCAAATGATAATTTAAATATTGCAATAAAAGCTGCTATTATGAATATTTGGCTTAGTAAGTAAAAAGCCCAATCTTGACTTCCAAATAATTTATAAAATATCTCAACAAAAAAAGCACTTAATGGAGGATGTTTATAATAACCCCAATCCAAATTGCTCCCCCAAGCCAAAGCCTCAATCGTGTCTAGTGGAAGATTTACATTTGAGAAGGTTGGTATTGCTGTCCAGATAATCAAATGAGAAAAAAGAAATAAAAGATATATTTTTTCAACGTTTTTTTTATAAATCATTTTAAAAAATTATTACAATTTATAAGCTATTGACACGCCTAAAATCAAACATATACTGCCAAAATTCTAAAAATGGTAAAAAAAACTAGCATTAAAAAGAAATATATTCCTAACTCAAAAGAAAAATATATGTGCGCAAAACATAAAAAGTTTTTTACGGATGAGTTACTTAATTGGAAAAAGGATATAATTAATGCAAATAATTTAGGAAATCTTCTTAACTCCTCTGATGATAACGTTTCTTCAGCTGATATTGTCGATCAAGCATCATCATATACTGATAAATCAGTTGAAATGAAGGCTCTAAACAGAAGTAGGAAATTAATTTCAAAAATAAATTCTGCTTTACAAAGAATTAAAGATGGAACTTATGGTTTTTGTGAAGAGACTGGTGAACCGATTGGTCTTAAAAGATTAATGGCTAGGCCAGTTGCAACTTTGTCTATAGAAGCTCAAGAGAGACACGAAAGAGATGAAAAAATCTTCATAGAAGACTAAGCCTCTGGAATTTTTTCGTTTTTTTTCAAAAGATCGAAACCTTTTTGGACAGCTGGTCTTGATGCAATTTTTTTGTACCATCTTGTTAAATTTTTAAATTTTTTTAGACCAATGTCATGCCATTCATGCCTAGCAATCCAGGGAAAGGTAGCAATATCAGCAATCGTATAAAGATCCCCAGCTAGATACTCTGATGAGCTTAATCTTTCATCTAATTCTCTATAAATTCTCTCTGATATTTTAAAATATCTTTCCTCTCCAAATTTACTTTTTCCAGGATTATAATGATGAAATTGATGATGTTGTCCTAACATTGGGCCTACATAAGCCATTTGACCCATCAACCACTGATTTATTTGAGTTCTATTATGGTTTTCATAAAACTTGCCACTTTTTTCACCAAGATAAATCAAAATAGCACCTGACTCGAAAAGACTTAGATTGTTTTCATGATCTATTATGACAGGAATTTTTCTAAAAGGACTTAATTTCACGAACTCTGGTCTGAATTGTTCGTCTTTATTTATATTCACTTTTGTAACCTTGTATTTAAAATTTATCTCCTCAAGCATTATAGAGATTTTCTTACCGTTTGGAGTATTAGCGGTAAGAAGTTCTATCATTTTTTTCCAAGTCTATTTTTAATAGTTTTAGAAGATGTCGTGAACTCAAATCTGTAATTTTCGTTGGGTCTCGCTCTTTTAAAGCATTCTACTGAAGCTAAAGCAACTTCATGAAATCCTGATAGAATTAATTTAAGTTTTCCAGGATAAGAGCATATATCTCCTGCAGCAAAAATGCCTTTTTTATTCGTTTCAAAATTTTCTGAATTTACCTCGATGGTTTTTTTGTCCATATTCAGCCCCCATTCAGCAATTGGACCTAATTTCATTATTAAACCAAAAAATCCTAGAATTACGTCAGTTTTAATTTTTTCAGTTTTTCCATCATCAAATTTTACATTAATGGATTTTAATTCTTTTTCGTTATCCAAAGATTCAATTTGGCAAGATGTTTTTATTGAAACTTTACCTTCTTTTTCTAATTTTCTTAATTCTGAAAGAGTGTGCTGTGCTCCTCTAAAATCATTTCTTCTATGTATAAGTGTTACGGTTGAAAATTTTGAAAGTTCCAAGGCCCAGTCTAAAGCTGAATCTCCCCCACCAAATATTGAAATTTTTTTATCTTTGAATTGTTCTTTATTTTTGACTGCATAGAATACAGATCTTCCCTCAAGTTTTTCAGCTTCTTTCAAAGAAATTTTTCTAGGTTCAAATGAGCCTACTCCACCTGCAATTAAAATATTTGGTGCTATAAATTGATTTTTATTATTTGTTTTCACAATCCAATTGTTTTTTTCCTGCTTAACCTCATCAACTCTCTCATTCAAAAATATCTCAGTATTAAAAGGTTTTATTTGCTCAATTAATCTTGAAGTTAATTGTTCGCCTGTACATTCTGGAACTGCAGGAATATCGTAAATAGGTTTGTCAGGATACAGTTCAATGCATTGTCCTCCAGCTTTATCCAGATTATCAATTACTACCGCTTTAAGACCTTTTATACCTAATTGATGAACTGCGAACAGACCTACGGGTCCTGCGCCTATAATTATAACATCAGTTTTTTTCACTAAGTTTGTTTCTCCGGTGTAGTTACTTCTAAGCCGTCTAATTCATCGTTAACTATTATTTGACAGCTAAGTCTGCTGTTTTTTTTTGGTTCAAATGCCATATCAATCATGTCGTTTTCAGAATCTTCTGCTTTTGGAATCTTTTCAAACCATTTATCGTCGACATAAACATGACATGTAGCACAAGCCATAGATCCCCCACAGTCAGCATCAATACCAGGTATTTCATTTTGTATTGCGCCTTCCATTACTGACAAACCGCTTTCAACTTCAATGGTTTTTGAAGAACCTTGATAATCTTTATAAATTATTTTAGGCATAACTTAATAATAAGCCAAATAAATTGAAATAATAACTACCCAAAAAAAAGCGTAATAAAGTATGTAGCCCTTCACAGTAAAAGGCATTTTCTTTAATCTTCTTTTTCCTTTTCCTTTATAAGGTTTAGATATTTCCATTGTTAATTAGTACCAAAAAAAAAGGGCAAGCATGTGAGACATACCCGCCCTTTTTCAATTAATTATCTATTATCTAGATGATAATCTTGTGTTTTGCATTGCTGCTGCCCAGATAACTAGACCAAAAGCGATCTTGTTAACAAAGTCAGCTAAGTTATAAATAACGTTTAAAGCATTTGCATCAACACCACCAGTTAGGTAACCAAAAATATATCCTAAAGGATAAATTGCCCAACCAATAGTTACGATTATTCTCATAGCGCTGAAGGCTGTAGCCATAGCTTTGTTACCAGCTTTAGCTGCCATTGTTCCAGCTTCACCTGAGAATATTTCAAACAAGATATAGATCCATCCAGCCATTCCAATTACGAAACCTACAAATGGTTGTATGTAACCTGCTTCACCTAAGTATCCACCGATTAACATTACTAATGAACCAATTAATAGCTTCCAGAATATAGAAGTTGGCACCTTTCTAACAGCTGCCAATATTAGATAGAATTCGATCATTTGAAGTGGCACTGTGATTAACCAGTCGATATATCTGTATACCGTTGGTGAGTCACCAGTCGACACCCAAACTTCTCTCATATACATGTAGTGAACAAATGCAACACCAGTTACAAGTCCAGCTACTGTCAAAGATGTTCTCCATGATGCAGCAACAGTTCCTCTTTCTGCAAAGAAAAACACAGTTGTTGCGATCATACCCATTGATACGAGCCAAAATGAAATTCCTACGAAATCATTTGTCTGTAACAATGCAGTCGCTGCGTTAGCTGAGCTTGTTATACCTAAAAAGGCAACAGCTGCTAAAGCAAGAAGACCTAATTTTCTCATGAAAACCTCCCTCGTTTGTTTAGTTTTCGTTTAGTTTATATATAAACTACTCGGACGAGTGATAAATAAACTCACCACCGAATAATATGTGGGGACCTTAGTAAAAAACAAAGTTACAGTGAAGTGTTTTTTTTGCAAAAAAACCGCATATTTATTGGATTTTCTATTTTTTTTTGGGGATATTTATGAAATACTCTAAAAAATGAAAGAAATTCCGGGAGTTAAAATTGACTCAAAAATATAACGAAATTTACCAAGAATCTATCAAAAATCGAGAAGGTTTTTGGAAAGAAATCTCTAATGATGTATTTTGGTACAAAAAACCGACAAAAATTTTAAATTCCCAAAATCCTCCGTTTTATAAGTGGTTTGAAGATGGAGTAACAAACACGTGTTACAACGCCTTAGATCTTCATGTCGACCAAGGTAAAGGTGAAAAGCTTGCAATTATTTATGATAGTCCAATAACAGGTTCAAAAGAGAATATAACTTATAATAAGTTGAAAGAAAAAGTCGCTTTATTTGCTGGAGCATTAAAAAAACAAGGTGTGAGCAAAGGGGATAGGGTTATAATCTATATGCCTATGATCCCAGAGGCAGTAATAGCTATGCTAGCCTGTGGGAGAATTGGTGCAGTCCACTCAGTTGTATTCGGAGGCTTTGCGGCAAACGAACTAGCAAGCAGGATTGATGACTCTAAAGCTAAAATACTTGTTACCGCCTCTTGCGGCTATGAGCCTGGAAGAACTGTTCATTACAAACCTTTAGTTAATAAAGCATTAGAACTAGCTAATCATAAAATTAAAAAGTGTATAATTTTTCAAAGAGAAAAGGATAAAGCAGAATTAAATTCTGTGATTGATATTACCTGGGATGATGTTCACAAAGATGTAAAGCCTGCAGAGTGTGAAAAAATGAATGCAAATGATTACGCTTATATTTTATACACATCAGGAACTACGGGTCTTCCGAAAGGAATAGTTCGTGATATAGGTGGACATATAGTTGCATTAAAATGGACTATGAAAAATATTTACAATATCAAACCAGATGACGTGTGGTGGTCTGCTAGTGATATTGGGTGGATAGTTGGACACTCTTATATAGTGTATGGTCCATTATTTTATGGTTGTACTACAGTTTTGTTTGAGGGAAAACCGGTGGGAACTCCTGATGCAGGAGTTTTTTGGAGAGTAATTTCAGAGCATAAAGTAAAATCTCTTTTTACTGCACCAACAGCAATTAGAGCTATAAAAAAAGAGGATCCTAACGGAGAATTTTTTAAAAAATACGATTTAAGTAAGTTTGATAAACTATTTCTTGCTGGTGAAAGGGCCGACCCTGATACAATAAAATGGTTTGAAAAGCTTTCTAACTCACCTGTAATCGATCATTGGTGGCAAACTGAAACAAGTTGGGCAATAACATCAAGTTGCACAGGAATAGAAAATTTTCCTGTAAAATACGGATCAGCTTTTAAACCGGTACCAGGTTATGATCTAAAAGTTTTAAATTCTGAGGGTAAAGAAGTAGGTCCAGGAAAGATGGGTGATATTGTTGTCAAGCTCCCTCTTCCTCCGGGAACTTTTCCAACATTGTGGGGAGCAGACAAAAGATATAAAGAGAATTATATGACTACTTACCCAGGATATTATCAAACTTATGATGCAGGACACATTGATGAAGACGGTTATGTTTGGATCATGTCTAGAACAGACGACATAATTAATGTTGCAGGTCATAGATTGTCTACCGGGGCTATAGAAGAAGTTTTAGCAGAACATACAAATGTTGCGGAGTGTGCAGTGATAGGAATAGCTGATAAACTTAAAGGTCAAATACCTATCGGTTTGCTAGCGCTTAAGGCAGGGGTAACAAAAGATAAAAAAGATATTATTAACGAATGTGTAAAAATGGTTAGAGAAAAAGTTGGCCCTGTTGCGGCATTCAAAATAGCTATTGTGGTAAAGAGATTGCCTAAAACTAGATCAGGAAAAGTGCTTAGAGGAACAGTTAGAAAAATTGCAGATAATGAACCTTATAAAATGCCTGCAACTATAGATGATCCTGCTATTCTAGATGAAATAAAACAAGATCTAAAAGATAATAATATTCTAAAACTTTAAAGGTTGCCCTTTAGATTTAACTAATATTTTTCCCTCAGACATTACTAAAATGCCGTTTACAATTGTGCCTATCGGGAAACCTTTTACTTTATAATTATGAAAGGGTGTCCATCCACATTTACTAGCGATCATTTCGTTCTTTATAGTAACTTCTTTATCCATATCAACTATCGTCAAATCTGCATCAAAACCCTCTTTTATAAAGCCTTTATTTTTAATTCCAAAAATTTTACATGGATTTTCACACATCAAATTTATGAGTTGACTTAATTCTAGTTTTCCATTGTTCACATGATCAATCATAACTGGAAAAATAGTTTGGACACCTGGCATTCCTGAGGGGGTATTTGGGTATTCTTTGTCTTTATTAATTTTTAAGTGAGGAGCGTGATCCGACCCAAGAACATCTACAACATTATTTTTTATAGCTACCCAAAGACGATCGTAATGATCTTTTGATCTTAAGGGAGGGTTCATTTGAGCGTAAGTTCCTAATTTGTCGTAGCAATCTGGTGCATACAAAGTTAAATGTTGAGGGGTTGTTTCAAAAGTAACATTTTTTTTGTGCATAGCTAAAAAATCGACCTCTTCTTTAGTAGTAACATGTAAGACATGAATTTTTTTATCATATCTTTCTGCAATTTTTACAACTCTACGAGTTGAGGACATCGCGCATTCTACATTTCTCCATTCAGGATGAGAATGAACATCTCCTTGTCTAATAAATTTTTTTCTTAATCTAATAATATCTTCATCCTCAGAGTGAATTGAAACTACCCTGTCACTACTAGAAATCACTTTTTCTATATCCGCTTCTTTGTTCACCAACAGATTACCTGTCGATGATCCTGCAAAAAGTTTAACTCCACAACAGCCTTCAACATTTTTAAGTTGAGCAAGTTGTTCAGTATTTTGAGGAGTTGCTCCAAAATAAAATGCATAATTAGTATGCATTCTATTTTTTGCCGCTTGTAATTTTTTTTCAAACTCTACTAAATTCGCTGTTGGAGGGTTAGTGTTGGGCATCTCAAACAAAGAAGTTACTCCTCCAAGAACTGCAGCTCTGCTTCCACTTTCTAAATCTTCCGCATCAGTAGAACCAGGTTCTCTAAAATGTACTTGGGTGTCTATGATTCCTGGCAAAACTGCTTTGCCAGATGCGTCGTAAACTTTAGAATTATTTTCCTCTATATTTCCTATTTTTTTAATTTTATTTTCATATAAACCAATATCAGATTTGATCAACTTACCATCGATATAACAGGAACCATTTTTGATAATGAGACTATAATTATCAGACATATTTTTTATATATAATATACTGTATAAGTAATAAATATGAAAAAAGATCAAGTTGTAATTTTAGAAAAAAGAGGTGTAATCTTAGTAAGTGGTGAAGATGCAAAAGACTTTCTCCAAAATATAATTACAAATGACATAAATAAAGTTTCTAATAAAAACTCTGTTTTTTCAGCCTTGTTGACTCCTCAAGGTAAATATTTGAATGAATTTTTTATAATTCAAAATAATAAAGGATATTTATTAGACTGTAGCGAAAACTCTACTAGTGATCTAATAAAAGATTTATCAAAATATAAGTTAAGATCAAAAGTTGAAATTGAGGACTTTTCTTCTGAATTCGTTATTGGAGTAATTAACAATTCAAAATTCAAGGAATTGCAAGAATTATTAAATTCAAATGAAAATACTATTACTTACAGAGACACTCCTATTTTTTTAGATCCAAGAAACGAAAAATTAGGAGCAAGAATAATTTCAAATCTTGAAAAACTTTACTTAACAATTAAAAAATTAAGTCTCAATATTATCGATAAAAAAGAATATTATTCTCTTGCGCATAAATTAGGAGTACCTGAAAAAGGATTAATTAATTTAAAAGATCAATTGTTTGGTTTAGAGGCAAATTTTGAGTTATTTCAAGCTATAGATTTTAAAAAAGGATGTTTTGTAGGACAAGAAAATACTGCAAGGATGAAATTAAAAAATAAACTTAGAAGAAGATTGTTGCCCATAACTTCATCTAAAAAATTAAATATCGGAGATGAAATTACTTTTAACGATATTAAAATAGGAAAAATACTTATTGATCAGCCTTACCCCTTTGGATTAATCAAAGTTTTTGAACCTAATCTTGAAGATTTTAAAGATAAAGTATTATTAGCAAACAATAAAGAATGTAAAATTCTAGAGAACGTTTAGCAACCTAGATAACGACGCCAATATTCCATATCCACTTAATTCAATAAAGGCTATAACTAAAATTATAAATATAATTCTTTTGTGTCTTCTTATATATTCGATCATAATTCTCTTTTTTGGTGCGGTCGGAGAGACTCGAACTCTCACGGGAAACCCACACGCCCCTCAAGCGTGCCTGTCTACCAATTTCAGCACGACCGCAATAATAATGCGACAATAAATGAATGACAATTTAATCTCAAGTTGGTAAATTAGAATTAGTATGTCTGTACAACAACAAAATTTGAGCTCTACTCAAGAGATTTATAAGAAAATCTCAAAATTCGTTCCTGAAGCTGAATGGAAAATTCATGCTCCATTAATAGAGAGAATTAATAAAATTAAAAAAGAAAAAAATGCAATTATACTTGCTCATAACTATCAAACTCCGGAAATTTACCATGGTGTAGCGGATATATCTGCTGACTCTTTAGCGTTAGCAGTAGAGGCGTCTAAAACCAAAGCTGATAAAATTATTATGTGTGGGGTACACTTTATGGCAGAAACAGCAAAATTAATGTGTCCAGAAAAAAAAGTGTTCCTTCCTGACATGCAAGCAGGCTGTTCTTTATCTAATTCTATATCAGGCGAAGATGTAAAATTATTAAAACAAAAGTTTCCAGGCGTTCCTGTTGTCTCTTATGTAAATACTTCTGCAGATGTTAAAGCAGAAACTGATGTTTGTTGTACTTCGGCTAACGCCGTAAAAGTAGTTGAGTCTTTAAATGTAGATAAAGTCATTTTTTTACCTGATCAATATTTGGCAGACTATGTAGCAAAAAATACTAAGGTCAAAATAATTTCTTGGAAAGGAACTTGTATAGTGCATGAACAGTTCACAGGAAAAGAAATAGAAGAAATTAAATCAGAAAATCCTGGAATTAAAATAATAGCTCATCCCGAATGTCCGCCTGATGTAATTGCAGCTTCTGATTTTGCTGGGTCAACGTCTGGAATGATTGATTATGTAAAAAATAAACAACCTAAAAAAGTTATGTTAGTTACGGAATGTTCAATGAGTGATAACGTAGAAGCTGATAATCCGAAAGTATCTTTTATCAAACCATGTAATTTATGTCCTTATATGAAAAAAATTAATTTAAAAAAAATATTAGATTGTTTAGAAAATGAAACCAATGAGATTATTTTAGATAGTAAAACTATAAAGGCTGCGAGAAAATCTGTAATCAGAATGACCGAGATCGGTCGTTAGATCAGTGCAAATATTAAATCAATTTTATATAAAATCAGTTGTAAAAAAAGCTCTAGAGGAAGACCTCAGACCTAGAGGTGATATCACTACAAATATCGTTAGTGCAAAAAATAAAATTATTGAAGCTAGAATAATAGCTAAACAAGATGGTGTAATAGCTGGTTTAGAGTTTTGTAAAACAGCGTTTAAATTAATTGGGAGAGAAACTATTTTTATAAAGAAAGTCTCTGATGGAAAAAAAATAAAAAAAAATAAAGTAATTGCTAATATAAAAGCTAAAACAAAAACAATTTTAACCGCTGAGAGAACTGCTTTAAACTTTCTTAATCATGCCTCAGGTATTGCAACAATCACTAATCAATTCGTGAAAAAAATTAGTAAAAAAACAAAGATTTGTTGTACAAGAAAAACTACACCTAATTTGAGAACACTTGAAAAATATGCTGTCAAGAAAGGTGGTGGCTATAATCATAGATATAATTTAAGCGATGAAATTCTAATTAAAGACAATCATATAAGTGCATCTAATAGTCTTAAGGAACTAGTTGAGAAAGCTATAAAAACAAAAAAAATTGTTACAGTTGAAGTTGAAAATGTAAATCAGCTAAAGCAAATTTTAGGCTTAAAATTTAAAAGAATACTTTTTGATAATATGAAATCTTCACAATTAAAATATTGTTTAAAACTTTGTAAAAATAAATATGAAACAGAGTATTCTGGAAATGCTACTTTAAATAATATTAAACAAATATCTAAAACGGGTGTAAATAGAATTTCAGTTGGTGCAATTACTCATAGTACCAGATCATTTGATACTACTTTATTATTTAGATAATTCTGCTTGTGCAGCTGCAAGTCTTGCAACAGGAACTCTAAATGGAGAACAGGAAACATAGTTAAGTCCTGTTCTAGAACAAAACTCAATACTCTTTGGATCACCACCGTGTTCACCGCAAATACCTAATTTAATATTTTTATTCGTCTTTCTTCCTCTCGAAGAAGCTATTTCTACAAGCTCACCTACTCCATTTTGATCTATACTAACAAATGGATCTACATCAAAAATTTTATTATCAATATAATCGTTTAAAAATTTTCCTGAGTCGTCTCGACTGATTCCAAAAGTAGTTTGTGTTAAATCATTAGTTCCAAAACTAAAGAAATCAGCATGTTTCGAGATAGACTTCGCTTGTAGAGCGGCACGTGGTAATTCAATCATAGTACCTACCATATATTCTAGTTTTAATTTATTTTCTTTTTCTATTTCTTTAGCAATTTTATTAACTAAAGTTCTTAAAATTTTTAATTCAGATTCAGTAGATACTAAAGGTATCATTATTTCTACAAAAGCTGCTTTTACTTTTTGTTTTTTTAATTCGACTATAGCTTCAAATATTGCTCTACATTGCATCTCATAAATCTCTGGGAAAGAAATAGCGAGCCTACATCCTCTATGCCCAAGCATAGGATTTTCTTCATGAAGTTCTGCTATTCTATCCTTAACTTCTTTCGCTGATAAATTTAACGATCTTGCGACTTCCTCTATGTCTTTATCAGCTTTTGGTAGAAACTCATGAAGCGGTGGATCTAATAATCTTACTGTAACAGGTAAACCTGACATGATTTTAAATATTTTTTTAAAGTCTTCTTTTTGATGAGGTAGAAGTTTATCTAGAGCACTATTTCTATCTTCTTGTGATTTGGATAAGATCATTTGTCTAACGGATAGGATTCTTTCTTCATCAAAGAACATATGTTCTGTTCTACATAAACCAATCCCCTCAGCACCAAACTCTCTAGCTGTTTTACTGTCTGCTTCAGTTTCAGCATTCGTTCTTACTTTTAATTTTCTAAATTCATCCGACCATTTCATTATTGTGGAAAAGTACCCAGAAATTTCCGGTTGAACAGTAGGTACCAAACCTTTCATTACTTTTCCGCTTCCACCATCAATAGTAATAACATCTCCCTCTTTAATAATGACGTTCCCAGCTTTAAATTGTTTTAGCTCATAATCGATTGTAATTTCACTTGAACCTGAAACACAAGGTCTTCCCATTCCTCTTGCAACAACGGCGGCATGACTTGTCATTCCTCCTCTTGCAGTCAGAATTCCTTTGGCTGCATGCATTCCATGTATATCCTCTGGCGAAGTTTCTAATCTTACTAAAATAGTATCTTGCATCATCTCATTTAATTTTTCTGCTTCATCAGCTGTAAAAACAACTTTACCACTTGCAGCTCCTGGGGATGCAGGTAACCCTGAAGCGATAACCTCTTTTTTAACTTTATCATCCAAAGTTGGATGTAATAACGTGTCTAAAGTATTTGCGTCAATTCTTTTAATTGCTTCTTTTTTTGAAATTAATTTTTCTTTAACCATATCTACTGCAATTTTAATTGCAGCTTTTGCAGTTCTTTTTCCAGATCTTGTTTGCAACATCCAGAGTTTATTGTTCTCAACTGTAAACTCGATATCTTGCATATCTTTATAATGCTTTTCAAGTTTAAGAAATATATTTGTAAGTTCTTTATAAACTTTAGGCATCGCCTCTTCCATTGACGGATCTTTTGAACCTGAGTCCTGTTTTGCTTTTTTAGTGATGTATTGAGGAGTTCTAGTACCCGCTACAACATCTTCACCTTGTGCGTTGATTAAAAATTCTCCAAAAAAAGAATTTTCTCCTGTTGAAGGATTTCTAGTAAAGGCAACACCTGTTGAACAATCATTGCCCATGTTTCCAAAAACCATAGCTTGAACATTTACAGCTGTTCCCCAATGATCAGGTATTTGATTTAGTTTTCTGTAAGTTTTTGCTCTTTGGCTATCCCAAGACAAAAATACAGCATTAATTGCTCCGAATAATTGCTCCTTAACATCTTGAGGAAATATAATTTTTTTTTCTTTTTTTACTAAATCTTTAAAATTAACAATTAATCCATCCCAATCACTTTCGTCTAGGTCTGTGTCTAACAAAACTCCTTTGGTTAGCTTGTAATTATCAATAAGCTCTTCAAATAGATGTCCCTCTACCCCCAAAACTACACTGCTGTACATCTGAATAAATCTTCTATAGCTGTCTTTAGCAAATCTTCCATTTGATGTTTTCTTTTTTAAGGCCTCTACTGTTTTATCATTAAGACCTAGATTTAAAATTGTATCCATCATTCCAGGCATTGAAATTCTAGCGCCTGATCTAACTGATACTAATAAAGGGTTTTTAAGATCACCAAACTTCTTTTTTGTCTTCTTTTCAATGATTTTCAGCTCCAACACAATATTTTGAATTACTTTATTAGGTAATTTTTTTTTATTTTTATAAAAAAGATCGCAAACATCTGTTGTGATAGTAAATCCAGGAGGGACAGGTAAACCTAACCTACCCATTTCACCAAGGTTTGCTCCTTTTCCGCCCAAAATGTTTTTTTTATTTGTTAATTTTTTTGCAGTTTTATCATCAAAACTATATATTTTTTTTATCATTAAAGACCCTCTAATTTTGAAAAATCGATAAAGCTATCAAAAGTATTACAAAACATTTTTAATAACTCTAATCGATTATTTTTTATATCTTGATTTTCATCATTTACTACGACATTGTCAAAAAAATTATCTGTAGACTCTTTAGTATCAGAAAGCTTTATCAACAAGGTTTCATAGTCTTTATTATCATCTTTAACTGTGAAAGCTTTTCTAATCTCATTAATTTTTTCAAATAGTATTTTTTCTTCATCTTTTCTAAATAATACAGCATCAGGTCTACCAGTGATTCTCTTTTCAGCTTTATCCAAAATACTTGAGGCTCTTTTATACGAACTGATTGTATTTAGTCCTATTTCTTTATTCTTATATTTATTAATCAAAATTGTTTTTGCGTAAAGATCTAAAAAATTATCTCCAGAATGAGAACTTATTGAAGCTTCAATAATATCAGATTTGATATTTTTCAATTTTAATACATTTCGCATTCTCTCCTTAATAAATTCTAGAACTTGTTGTTCTGTTTTCTCATTTTTAATTTGAACACCCTGTTCTTGATAAAGCCTTATAGCGTAACTAATTAAATCTCTTAGTTTAAATGATAATTTATTTTCAATAATGATTCTAAGCAGTCCAATTGCAGCTCTTCTTAAAGCAAAAGGATCTTTTGAACTTGTAGGTTTTTCATCGATAACAAAAAAACCAACTAATGTGTCTATCTTATCTACAATTGAAATTGAATAACTAAATGGTTTTTTAGGTAACATCGAAAAAAGACCTGTTGGTAAATAATGATCGCTTACTGAATTAGCTACATCTTCCTCAAAACCTTGAGCTAATGCAAAATATTTTCCCATCACTCCTTGAAGCTCTGGGTATTCTCCAACTAAATCTGAACACAAATCAGATTTAGAAATTGAGGCTGCAACTTGAACTTTTTCTTTGTTGATATTCAAATCATCTGATAATAGACCAGCTAAATGTCTAAGTCTTTGTGTTTTGTCATAAATAGTTCCCAGCTTTTCATAGAAAGTTACTAATTTGAGGTTGGCTATTTGTTTAATCAAATTTTTAGATCTGTCTTTATCCCAAAAGAATTTGGCATCTGCTAGTCTTGCTTCAACAACTCTTTTATTCCCTTGGCTAATTAATTTTTTTTCATCTTTTTTATTTGCTGCAACAAAAAAATAATTTGTTAATCTATCTCTACTATCAAAAATTGGAAAATATCTTTGATGTTTCTCTAAAGTAGAAATTACAATTTCTTTCGGTATTTCCAAATAATCTTTATTGAAGCTTACATGAAGTAAATTTGGATCCTCTACAATATTAACAACTTCTTCTAAGAGCCTTGGATTTAACTTCTCTTTATATTGTTTAGTTTGAGAAAATGAACTGATCTTTTTGAGAATGATCTCTTCTCTTTCTTTGTGATTAACAATTATGTTATTACTTTTTAAAAAATTTAAGTAATCTTTGAAATCTTTTATTTTTTTAGTTTTTGTAACTAAATCTTGTTCTACAATAATCTCATCTGTTGATTCAAGATGCTCATAATTAAATTGTAATTTTTTATTGTTATAACTTGCAAAAACTGACCTGAGGGGCCTTCCCCACATTAAATTATGATCTGACCATTTCATTGATTTTTTCCAACTGATAGACCCAATGACCTTTGGAATAAGTTTAATTAATAAGTCTTCGACTAAGATTGATTTGGATTGTGTTTTGATAAAATAAAATTTACCTTTATCAGTATCTTTTTCAATTAAATCTTTTACAGAGACATTTTTAGCTCGAATAAAACCTTGTATAACTTGATCAGGAGATCCTACCTTGGGTCCTTTAATTTCTTTACTGTCTATTTCAATTTTTTCAGACAAATCTTTTATAAATAGCGTTAATCTGGTTGGAGAAGAATAAACTGATAATTCTTTGTACTTTATATTTTCTTCTTTAAAAGTGTTTTCAGTAAATTGTTCTAGTTGAGTTCTTGCTGATATTTGTAATTGTGGTGGAATTTCTTCACTATATAATTCCAATAAAAGTTCTGTCATAATTTAACTTTGTAAACTTAACCACAATGCGCCGCAACTTTTCGCGAGTTCTCTAATTCTATTTATATAACCAGTCCTCTCTGCAACACCAATTACACCACGAGCATCTAATAGATTAAAAATGTGGCTTGCTTTTAAACATTGATCATAAGCTGGTAACGAGAGTCTTTTTTCAAGTAAAGATTTGCACTCGTTTTCAGTATATTCAAAATTTTTAAACAAAGCACCTGTATTTGCAAATTCAAAATTGTAAGCGGAAAATTCTTTTTCAGCTTGAAAGAAAATTTCTTTATATTTTATTCCATCATTGTTCCAATCAAGATCGAAGACATTACTTTTTCCTTGCACAAACATACATAACCTTTCTAGCCCGTATGTAATTTCTACAGGAACTGGTTTACATTCAATGCCTGTCATTTGTTGGAAATAAGTAAATTGAGTTATTTCCATTCCATCACACCAAATTTCCCATCCTAAACCTGCAGCTCCCAAAGTAGGACTTTCCCAATCATCCTCGACAAAGCGAATATCATGATTTTTTACATCAATACCTATAGTCGCTAAACTTTTTAAATAAAGTTGTTTTATATTTTTAGGTGAGGGCTTAATTATAACTTGGAATTGATAATAATGTTGAAGTCGATTTGGATTTTCACCGTACCTTCCATCTGTTGGTCTCCTTGATGGCTGGACATATGCAGCTTTCCATGGTTTGGGTCCTAGCGATCTTAAAGTAGTAGCTGGATGAAAGGTTCCTGCTCCAACTTCTATATCATAAGGTTGTAAAATTACACACTCGTTTTTACCCCAGAATTTTTGTAGATTCATTATAATGTCTTGAAAAGACAAGAAATTTAATTTTTTTGATATTTTTGTTTTAGCTTTTTTTTTAGCTGGCATTTACAAACCAAATCTTTGCCACATTGATTTTTCTTCAATTATATTAACAAGTTTTTCGACAGGATCTTGAGTAGATGAAGAGAGTTTTCTAGCAATAAATCCTTTTGGTTTTTCAAAAGTTTTTATATTTACTTTATCGCCAAATTTCTCTTTTAAAATTTGATCAGCGTTACCTAAGCCATCAATTAAACCAAGCCTAAGTGAGGTCTTTCCAGTCCAAAATTCACCTGTAAAAATATTATTTTTTTCTGGGTCTTTCAGTTTTGATCCTCTACTATTTTCAACAACTTTTATAAAATCTTCATGAAGTTCTAATTGAATATTCTTCAATCTTTTTATGTCTTCCTCTTTTTCCTCTTTAAAAGGATCTAAAGTACTTTTATTTTTTCCTGCAGTATAAACTCTTCTTTCTACTCCTATTTTTTGAATTAGTTCTTTGAATCCAAATGATGCTGAGATGACTCCGATCGAACCGATAATTGAGCTTGAGTTAGCGTATATTTCATCACCTGCACAAGCAATAAAATACCCTCCTGATGCAGCAACATCTTCAGCGAACACAATGACTTTTACTTTATTCTTTTCTGCTAATTGTCTTATATAACTATAAATTAAGTGTGATTGAACTGGTGAACCCCCAGGTGAATTTATTGAAATAGCCACATGTGTAATATTTTTAACAGAGAAAGCTTTCTTTAAAATATCCCTTTGATTTGCTAATTCCATACCTTGTTTAAACTTGCCACCTGAGCCGATTATTCCGGTTAGTCTAACATGTGGAACTATTTTTTTTTTCTTAAAAATTGAAAACATATTTTTTGATGGTTATTTTTATTCTTATAGCAGTAAAAATTTAAATTTTAATTAATAATTTCGCTACTTATAGTTGAATTATAGGTGCGTCACCAGGTGTTGATTTAAAAATTTATTATTACTTAAAAACAAATATAAATAATGAAATGGGCTTAGTGATACCTCTTAAAAAAACAGCAAATTCAGCATACCTAGAGCTTAAAGGTCTTTTAGGAGCGAAGCTAAATAAAGTTGAAGAGCTGATTCAACTTAGATTGAAAAGTGATGTAAATTTAATTGAAAAAATGAGCAGCCACCATCTAAGTTCTGGTGGAAAAAGATTAAGAGCGTTATTAACTTTAGGCTCTGCAAAACTGACTGGTTTTAAACAAGATGTAAGGGACATAAATCTTGCTGCCTGTGTTGAATTAATTCATTCAGCAACTTTATTACATGATGACGTGATAGATGAAAGTGATTTAAGGAGAGGCGTAAAAACTACAAATTATATATGGGGCAATCAATCATCAATTTTAGTTGGTGATTACTTACTAAGCAGATGTTTTGAAATGATGGTAGAGGACGGTGATTTAGAAATTCTAAAACTTTTATCTTCAACTTCGGCAAAAATAGCTCAAGGAGAAGTTTTACAACTCCAACATAAAGGAGAAGCTGATCTTCTAGAGGAAACTTATATTGATATAATAAATTTAAAAACTGCATCGCTTTTTGCAGCAGCAACGAAAACTGGTGCTTGTTTGTCTCGAAGCAGTGAAAAAGAGAAAAAAGCATTGGAATCTTATGGAAGAAATTTAGGTTTAGCTTTTCAGATAGCTGATGACGCTTTAGATTATTATGCTAAAGAAAAATTATTTGGTAAAGAAATAGGTAAGGATTTTTTTGAGGGGAAGGTGACGTTACCACTTATAACAATCTTCCAAAAAAGTAATAATGTAGAAAAAAAATTCTTGTCTGAAGTAATGAAAAAAAATAAAAGAACTGATGAAGATTTCAATAAAACATTAGCTTTAATAAATAAATATAATGCAGTTGAGGCAACATTCAAAAAAGCAGAATATTTCGTAAATGTTTCTTTTGATGCTTTAGCTAATTTTTCAGACTCAGAAGATAAAAAAATTTTACAAAACCTAACAAGCTTTAGTTTAAATAGATCTTATTAGGGATATAGAAGTTCTTTATCCCACTTGCCATTATTTTTTTTATAATTTAATCTCTCGTGTATTCTACCTTCTCCATCAAGCCAAAATTCTATTTCTTCAGGTAGTAATCTCCAACCAGACCAATGTGGTGGTCGTGGAACATTATCTGTATTAGGGTATTTTTTTTCAAATTCATTAATTTTTTTTAAAAATGTATCTCTTTTATCTAAAATTCGAGATTGGGATGAAGCCCATGCACTTATTCTATTTTTATATGGTCTTGAATTGAAATAGTCATCAGCTTCTTTCGAAGTTACTTCCTCTACTTTTCCAATTGCTCTAACTTGACGTCTTAAACTTTTCCAATGAAAGCACATAGAGGCTTTTTGATTTTCTCTAAGTTCTCCCCCTTTTTTGCTATTAAAATTTGTGTAAAAAACAAATCCTTTATTGCTCAGTCCCTTAAGTAAAACCATCCTCACATTAGGTTGATTTTGTTTGCTAGAAGTAGCCACTGCTACAGCATTAGGGTCATTTATCTCTTGTTCTTCTGCTTTTGAAAACCATTTTTTAAACAATTCAATTGGGTTATCCAGATCGTCGAAACAAATGTCCAATCCTAATGAATTTTTGCCATTTTTTTGATTCATATATTCTTTAAAATAATTTATACATTAAATATCTATGTCTTTTAATACTTTTGGAAAAATATTTAGATTCACTACTTGGGGCGAGTCTCACGGTCCTGCTATAGGTTGTGTAATCGATGGATGTCCGCCAAATATACCATTATCTGAGGCTAATATTCAGAAAGATATGGATAGAAGAAGGCCTGGTCAATCTAAGTTTACAACTCAAAGGAAAGAGTCTGATAAGGTGACGATACTGTCAGGAGTGTTTCAGGGAAAAACAACTGGTACACCAATTTCAATAATTATTTATAATGAAGATAAAAGATCTAGAGATTATGAGACAATAAAGAACAAATTTAGACCCGGTCATGCAGATTATACTTATTTTAAAAAATATGGGATCAGAGATTTTAGAGGTGGAGGAAGACAATCAGCAAGAGAGACGGCTTCCAGAGTAGCTGCAGGAGCAGTAGCTAGAACTGTTTTACAATATACTCTTGGTTCAAAATTTAATGTTATAGGCGCTGTAACTCAATTAGGGTTGATGTCATGTGATAAAGGTAATTGGAACAACAAAGAAATTCGTAAGAACCCTTTTTTCTGCCCAGACAAAAAATCTGTAAAGCTTTGGGAAAAATATCTTTTGGCAGTAAGAAAAGCAGGATCATCATGTGGTGCTATCATTGAATTGCGAGCTTCCGGAATTCCAGTAGGTTTGGGAGCTCCGATCTACTCAAAATTAGATACAGACATTGCAGCCGCATTGATGAGTATAAACGCCGTCAAAGGTGTAAATATTGGAGCAGGAATGAATGCAGCTTTTTTAAGTGGAGAAGAAAACTCCGATGAAATGACTAAAGGTTCGGGCAAAGTAAAATTCAAATCAAACCAAGCAGGTGGGATATTAGGTGGAATCTCTTCTGGTCAAGATATAATAGCATCATTTGCAGTTAAGCCTACCTCTTCGATTTTAACAAGTCGTAACACAATTGATAAAAAAGGAAAGAATACTAAAATTTCAGTAAAAGGCAGACATGATCCTTGTGTTGGTATAAGAGCAGTTCCTATTGGTGAAGCAATGGTCAATTGTGTTATTCTTGATCACCTTCTATTAAATAGAGCACAGTGCGGTTAAGAATTAACCTTATTCTTGTTTTTTGCTAAAATAATATTTGAATTTAAAGTTTCTTCAACCTTATTGAAAATAGAAACACTATCTAAACCTGCTGCCTCATACATTTTTTCAGGGGTATCTTGATCAATAAAAATATCAGGTAAAATCATAGATCTAAATTTTAAGCCTGTATCGAAAACACCTCTGTCAGACAACAACTGCATTACATGGGATCCAAAACCTCCTATAGATCCCTCTTCAATTGTTATTAAAACTTCATGATTTGTTGCGATTTCCATTATCAGTTTTTCATCTAATGGTTTTGCAAATCTTGCATCTATAATTGTACATTCAATTCCTTTTAAAAAGAGTTTCTCTGATGCTTTTTTACACTGGTCAAGTCTTGTTCCAAAATTTAATAAAGCTATTTTCTTTCCTTCTTTAATAATCCTAGCTTTACCAATTTCAAGTTTCTCTTTGATAGATGGTAATTTGACTCCTATACCATTGCCGCGAGGATATCTAAAAGCAGATGGTTTATCGTTAATTTCTACTGAAGTATTTATCATCTTTACTAGTTCAGCCTCATCACTAGCAGCCATAACAATAAAATTTGGTAAAGTAGACAAATAGGTAATGTCAAATGAACCTGCATGTGTTGGTCCATCGGCTCCGACTAAGCCTGCTCTATCAATCGCAAACCTTACCGGAAGAGATTGTATAGCGACATCGTGCACTACTTGATCGTAAGCCCTTTGAAGAAAAGTTGAATAAATAGCGGCATATGGCTTATAGCCCTCAGTCGCTAATCCAGCTGCAAAAGTTACTGCATGTTGTTCAGCTATTCCGACATCAAATGTTCTGTCTGGAAATCTTTTTTCGAATAAATTTAGACCTGTGCCAGATGGCATAGCACCTGTTATACCAATAATTTTTGTATCCTGTTCAGCATGTTTAATTAGTGTTTCAGCAAACACTTTAGTGTAAGAAGGTGTGCTATTTTTTGATTTTGACTGCTCACCAGTTGAAATATTAAATTTTGAAACGCCATGGTATTTATCACCTGAGTCTTCAGCAGGTTTATAACCTTTTCCTTTTTGTGTTCTCACATGAATTAATACTGGTCCTTGATGATTTGAATTTTTTACATTTTCTAAAATTTGAACTAGGTTTTCAACATCATGTCCATCAATTGGTCCAACATAGTAAAAACCTAATTCGCTAAATAATGTTCCTCCCGTAACAATATTTCTCAGCAAATCTTCCGCTTTACCAGCTTTTTGAGTAAATCTTTTTGAAAAAGCTGAAATTATCATTTTTATTGTTTCTCTAAAGTTAAAATAAAGTTTACCAGATAAAATATTTGCTAAGTATTTGCTCATAGCACCAACCGGTCTTGCTATCGACATATCATTGTCGTTAAGCACCACTATTAAATTTGATTTTAGTGCACCTGCATTGTTCATGGCTTCATAAGCCATTCCGGCACTCATTGCACCGTCACCTATTACAGCGATCACATTGTTTTTATTGTTTGACAGTTTTTTTGCTACAGCCATACCTAATGTTGATGAAATAGAAGTTGAACTGTGAGCAGCTCCAAATGGATCATATTCACTTTCAGTTCTCTTAGTAAATCCTGATAGACCACCACCTTTTCTTAAGGTTTTTATCCTGTCTCTTCTGCCTGTTATAATTTTGTGAGGATAACATTGATGGCTTACATCCCACACTAGTTTATCTTTTGGAGTATCAAATACATAGTGTAGTGCAATTGTTAATTCGACAACACCTAAACCCGCACCTAAGTGACCACCAGTTTCAGAAACAACATCTATTAATTCTTCACGCAATTCTTCTGAAATTTGCTTTAGGTCATCTTTTTTGAATTTTCTCAAATCTGAAGGAAAATTAATTTTCTTTATAAGTCTTGCCATTAAAAATTTCTTTCTTGTATGAACTTTATTGTATCAATTAAATCTTTTGCAACTTTTCCATGTTTTTCTAATTTAAGCAATATTTTTTTCTTCAATTTTTTCGTATACCTAGATGCATTTTCATAACCAATTAAGTTAACTAAAGTTGATTTCCCTTTTTTTTTATCCTTTTTAATTGGTTTTCCTACTAATTTTTTAGAACCTTTTATATCTAAAAAGTCATCAGCAAGTTGAAATAATAAACCAATTTCTTCACCAAGTTTACCTAAAAGTATTTTTTCTCTTTGACTTTTGTTAGCAACGATTGCGACAGACTGAAGACAGAAATTAAATAGCTTGCCAGTTTTTTTTCTTTGCATATCAGTTATTTGGATAAATGATTTTTTTTTATTTTCAAATTTTAAATCTAGCTCTTGACCTCCTGCTATTCCAGTATGTCCTGCAAAATTTGATAATAAACCTATAATCTCATTCTTTTGCTTTGATGACAAAAGATTTTTTTTATTTACTATTATTTCGAAAGCTAAAGTTAGCAGTGAATTACCAGCTAGAACAGCTGTTGCCTCTCCAAATTTTATATGTGTTGATGGTTTACCTCTTCTCATTGAATCATTATCCATACATGGAAGATCATCATGTATGAGAGAATAAGAGTGAATGCACTCCACAGCCGCACAAATATCAAGAAGTTTTTTTTCTTTAATCTTAAATAATTTTCCTCCGTCAAAAATAATAGTAGATCTAATTTTTTTCCCCCCTGAAATCAGACCATATTTCATGGGCTCAACCAGTAAAGTTTTATTTTGTTTTTTTAAAAAATTTAATAAAAATTTGTCTATTTTAACTGCATTTTTTTTTAATTTTTTTTCAACCATAAAAAATTTTTAAGAATTTGAAATTTCTTTAATCTTTATTTTAAAAAGGTTTTCAACGTGTTTATTTAAATTTAACAATCTTTTATAAGTTTGTTCAATCGCGTTATAGTCTAGGTTTCTGCCCTCAAGATGAAGTAATATTTCATCAATTTCATCCCTTGCCTCTTTTAATGATTTACTTTTGATATCAGCTGGAATATTTTCAATTTTCATAAATTAAATAATAATTACATTATGAAAAACATCTATTCAAATATATTCTCTTTTAATAAAAAAGTGATTAAAAAAACTATTTTTTCCCTGAAACAAAGCAAAATAGTTGGATTACCAACAGAGACTGTTTATGGTTTGGCGGGAAATGCATACTCTAGAAGAGCTGTTCAGAAGATTTTTAGTTTAAAAAAAAGATCGAAGAAAAATCCTTTAATAATACACTATGATTATCTAAAAAACGCTGAGAAGGATGTAATATTCAATGAAAGATTTTTTAAGCTTTATAAAAAATTTTGTCCTGGCCCTTTAACTTTTGTGTTAAAAAAGAAAAAAAATTCTAAGATTACTTCACTAGCAACCGCAAATTTGAATACTGTAGCAATAAGATTCCCAAGACATAAAATTATAAAAGACATACTAAAAAATATTAACTTTCCACTCGCAATGCCCAGTGCAAATCTTTCTTCCAAATTAAGTCCTATTAATGCTTTCGATGTTTTTCAAGAATTTAAAAAAAAATTACAAATTATAATAAATGGCGGAGACTCAAAAATTGGTATTGAGTCTACAGTAATTGACTTAACAAACAAGCCTAGGATATTACGGCCAGGTATTATCGAAGCTGATGAGATTAAAAAATTTTTAAAATGTAATTTATCCAAAAAAAAATCTCAGATTAGATCACCTGGTATGTTCAAAAAACATTATTACCCAGGTATTCCCGTAATCTTAAATAAAAAACCGAAAAATAAAAATCATGCTTATATTATTTTTGGAAAAGGTTACAAAAATAATGAAAATTATTTTAATTTAAGTAAAAAAGCCGACTTGAAAGAAGCAGCAACTAATTTATACAAAATAATGAAAAAAATAAGAAAAAAAGGATATAAAAAAATATTTGTGTCTAAAATTCCAAAAAAGGGTCCTGGTATAGCTATAAATGATCGTTTATCAAGGGCAGCAGATTGATGTTTATTGAAATTAAAGAATTAAAGAAAATTTACAACAAATTTTGTGCAGTAAATAATATAAATTTTCAAATAGATAAAAATAAAACTATTGGATTACTTGGGCCTAATGGTTGTGGAAAAACTACCACAATTGGAATGATGTTAGGCTTAGTATCTCCAACTAGTGGTGAGATCAAAATTGAAAATAAAAATATTAATTTATTTAACAGAGATGAAATTTTAAAAAGGTTTAATTTTGCTTCACCTTACGTAGAATTACCCAAAAAACTAACTGTTAAACAAAATCTAGAAATTTACGGAAGACTATATGGAGTTAAAAATTTAAACAAAAGAATTTATGAAATTTCAGATGATTTAAATATAAAAAATTTTTTTTATAGAAAAACAGGAGAGCTTTCATCAGGTCAAAAAAATAGGGTGTCACTTGCTAAGTCGTTAATCAATAAACCTGAAATACTTTTACTAGATGAGCCAACAGCAAGCTTGGACCCTGATATAGGTGATTTTATAAGAAGCTACATTCAAGATTACAAAACAAAAAATAAAGTTACTATTTTATTAGCATCCCACAACATGGGTGAAGTTGAGAGACTATGCGACAGCGTTATTATGATGAGAAAAGGTAAAATAATAGATCAAGGGACCTGTAAAGAACTCATAAAAAAACATGGTAGGAATAATTTAGAAGAAACATTTTTAAAATTAGCAAGGAGTGAAGATGAACTTTAATAAGATTTATGCTTTAGGCTTAAGACATCTTTATTTGATCATGAATTCTTTTCCAAGAGTTCTAGACCTAATTTATTGGCCCACAGTACAAATTTTTTTATGGGGATTTATCTCAAAATTTTTTACACTAAATTCTGAATACTACAGTAATACAGTCGGAATAATTTTAACTGCTGCTATTTTGTATGATTTTTTATTTAGAGCTAGTATAAGTTTTAATATGATGTTTTTAGAGGAAATATGGAGCAGAAACTTTACAAATTTATTTATAGCTCCTATTAAAATCAGAGAAATAATTGCAGCACTTACAATAACTGCAATAATAAGGACATTGATTGGCTTGGTGCCTGCAGTGTTAATAGCTATTCCTTTATTTGGTGTCTCTGTTCTTAAGCTTGGAATACCTCTTATTTTTTTATTACTAGCACTTTATCTGTTTGGAATTACTTTAGGTCTTTTAGTTACATCAGGACTTCTGAGATACGGACCCTCATTTGAAAATATTGCTTGGGCTAGTCTTTTTTTTTTAGCTCCGCTTGGTTGTATTTATTATCCTATTGAGATTTTACCTACGTCTCTACAAATCATAGCAAAAGCGTTACCGTTAGTTCATATTTTTGAAGAAATGAGAAGTATTTTAATGAATAATTATGTAAATTATTCCAATATTTTTAAATCAATAACAATATCAATAGTATACTTTATTTTTGGTGTAATAATTTTTTATATTTCTTATTTTGGAGCCAAAAAAAGAGGAACTTTGATGAATATGGGTGAATAAATAATGCATAAACATTTAGAAAAAATAAAAAAAAACGAAGATCAACCAAAAGTAATTAAAAATATGTTTAGTAAAGAAGAAATAAATAAGTTTATTAATTTATATAATGAGCTTCCTATTACAGTTCACAATAAAAAACAAAATGTAATAAAAAAAAGATGGCTTGTAGAATACGGTAAAGATTTAGAGCAATTATTTTATAATAAATTAAAAAATGAAATAGGAGAATTTAGATATGATAACTTAAAAAATGATGATGGAAACGATATCTTGGGTTTATTTCAAGAAAGTTATAATCCGATAGGTTTACATATCGATGGAGGATTTAATTTAGAAGATTTGATTTATAAACAGACTTTAATACCTTTAACACCGGTTGGAAGTACAGTCATATTTAAAAACAGGTTTTATGGCCAATCAACTAACTTTACCATAGATAAAAAAGAATTACAAAAGAAAGATTTAAAATATGGTCAGAATAAGAGATCATCTGAGCACTTAGGTTTATATGGCAATAAGCCTTTTGATAAAGATTTACATAAGAAGTTTATAAACCATGAAAAAATTGAAAATTTAGCGGGACTTGAGGTAGAATTGATTTATGAATGGGAAGTAGGATCTATGTTAATATTTGATAGAACCAATCTTCACTGTTCTTCTTCTGTAATTGACGGTAAAAAGATAGGTCTTACCACTTTTACAAAGAAGTAATTAGTCTAATATATGCTTAAAAGGAAATTTTTAAAATTATCAAGTAGTTTAATTAAACTTATCTTACCTGTACTTTACAAATTTTTACTTAAAACTGGAAATAATAGACGAGTAATTAATTTTCTAAATGAAAAAAGTTATTTTAGTAATAAATTTTATGATTTCTCTTTTAATATTAATAACTTTTTAAAAAGTGAAAAAATTGTAGCATTGGATGTTGGGGCTCAAGGGGGTTTTAACTCGGATAATTTTTTTCCAAAAAAATATAATTCATTTTTTAAGGAAATTTTGATTGAGCCAATAAAATCTGAGTCAAACAAACTTGAAAAAAATAAATACGTTATTAATAAAGGCTTATGGAATGCTCCAGCTGAAAAAGAACTATATATTTTAGGAAATAGACCTGGGAGTTCATCTATGTTTGAACCTCAAAATGATTTATTTGATATACATAATATAAAAAAAAAAGATTACGAAAATTATAAAGTTACAAAAGTTGAAAATATAAAATGTGATACAATTAATAACCTTTTGTCTGAACTTAATATAAGAAATCTTGACTATCTAAAAGTAGATACTCAAGGTGCTGAATTAGATATACTTAAAGGAATTGGTAGCTATCGACCTTTACTTATTAGATTAGAGGTCCATATTTTTTCAATGTATAAAAATGTTCCCAGT
Organism: uncultured Pelagibacteraceae bacterium; assembly: GCA_902552345.1. Taxonomy (GTDB): domain Bacteria; phylum Pseudomonadota; class Alphaproteobacteria; order Pelagibacterales; family Pelagibacteraceae; genus Pelagilacustribacter. Next base: position 74,043 of record CACDGO010000003.1, read on the forward strand.
TGGAATAAATTATTAAATTACCTTTATGAATTAAATTACGTTGCTATTGATTTAAAAGGTATAGGAAGCCATAACACAAGACTACCAGCTGAGGCTGATATGATATTTATACCTAATTTTAATAATGATGAAGGAAAAAATGTGATATCAGACTCCAAAGAGAAATTTGTAAGTTTGTTATTAATATTTGGTCAAATAAACTTGCTTAAGATAATAACAAAAAGAATAAAATTTGATATTAGAGATTTAGAAAAAATTGAGGATTTGTACTTTCATTAATGGCAATATACGATTGTTTTCAATATTTTAATGAGGATCATATTGTAGATCTAAGAATGAATATTTTAGATAAATATGTCGACTATTTTGTAATATCTGAATCTACTAAAACTCACCAAGGTAAAAATAAAAAAATAAATTTTGATATAAAAAATTTTTCAAAATTTAAAGAAAAGATCAAATTTTTAGTAGCAGATTATAAAGAGGAAATAAAATTTACAAAACACACCGGTGGCGAGTCTATAATTGAGCAGCACCAAAGAAATAATTTAATCAATGGAGTTAAAGATGCCTCACCAGAAGACTTAATAATTCTATCTGACTCAGATGAAATACCCGATCTATCCAAAATTCATAAAATAAAAAAAAACAAAAAATTTGTCGCTTTTTCTCAAACAATGTTTATGTACAAACTTAATCTCCAAAACATTGAAGAAAGTGGATGGATTGGATCAAGAATTAGTAAAAAAAAAGATATTTCTTCAATGCAAAATTTGAGAGACTTAAAATTTAAGAATTATCCTTTTTGGCGAATAGATAAACGACATATTCAAGTTATTAATGGTGGGTGGCACTTTTCTTATTTGCATACACCAAATCAAATTCTAGAAAAAATCAAATCTTTTTCTCACGGAGAATTTAATCATGGTGATTTAAATGAAGAAAACATAGAGAAAAAAATTATAAAAAATGAAGATATTTTCGACAGAGGTTTTAAACTTAAAAAAATTAAATTAGATGAAACTTTTCCCGAATACATCATTAATAATAAAAACAAGTATTCAAAATGGATATCTTGATTTTGGTGCGCCGGATAGGACTCGAACCCATAACCTCCGGAGCCGAAATCCGGCGCTCTATCCAGTTGAAGCTACCGGCGCATTTAAAATACTTTAAATCAATTAATGAATAAAACAATCAATTTTTTAATCACTGAAGAAAATATTTCAGAAAGATTGGACTTGTATCTTTCAAAAAAAATGGAAGATTATTCCAGATCATTAATTAAAAAACTAATTAATAATGAACATGTCAAAATAAATGGAAAAATTGTTAAATTTCCGGCATTTAAAGTAAAGTTTAATAACAAAGTATCTATTGAACTTGTTTTTAAAAATGAAAAAAAATTAATTCCTAAAAATATTCATTTAGAAATCATATATGAAGACAATGACATACTTATTATTAATAAGCCAAAAGGACTTGTTGTACACCCTGGAGCTGGGAATTATGAAAATACATTGGCTAACGGCTTAGCATTTAAATATAAGAATAATTTATCTAACATTAATGGAAGTTTAAGACCTGGAATAGTCCATAGAATAGATAAAGAAACTAGTGGTCTTTTGGTCATTGCTAAAAATAATATTGCACATGCAAAACTGGGTAAACAATTTAGCGATCACACTATTAAAAGAAAATATGAGTGTTTAATATGGGGGGTCATAAGGCCATTAAATGGTAAAATCGAAACTCTTATTTCTAGAAATAAAAGAAATAGACAATTAATGACCGTAAGTGAAATTAACGGAAAAAGAGCAGTCACAAACTACAAAACTATTAAAGTTTTTAAAATTAAAGATATTCCAAAAATAAGTTTGGTGGAATGTGAGCTTGAAACTGGACGAACTCACCAAATTCGAGTGCATTTTAAATATAAAGGCTCTTCTTTACTAGGTGATAATCAGTATGGGAAAACAAATATAAAATTTAAAAAAGTTAGTAATAATTTTTTGCAAAATTTGAATAACATTAGAGGACAAGCATTGCATGCTAAGACTTTGAGCTTCATTCATCCAACAAAAAAAAAATTGGTTAATTTCAAGTCTAAATTACCAGAAGACTTTAAAAAAATGTTAAATTTTCTTAATAAATTCAGTAGTTGAAAAAAATTATTTTGTATATAAGTCTAAATTATGAATAATAATAAAGGAATAAGTAATTTACCAATACCATCGGTCGGTGGACTATCGATTTATCTTGCGCAAATAAAAAAATTTCCTATGTTAGACGCAGAGGAAGAGTACATGCTCGCAAAAAATTGGAGGGAAAATGGAAATTTACAATCAGCACATAAGTTAGTAACAAGTCATCTAAGATTAGTAGCAAAAATTGCAATGGGCTACCGGGGGTATGGCTTGCCAGTTAATGAATTAATTTCAGAGGGAAATTTAGGGTTAATGCAAGCTGTAAAAAAATATGATCCAGATAAAGGTTTTAGGCTTGCAACTTATGCGATGTGGTGGATCAAAGCTGCGATCCAAGAATATGTTCTAAGGTCATGGAGTTTAGTAAAGATGGGAACTACTACGGCGCAGAAAAAACTTTTTTTTAATTTAAAGAAAATTAAAAATCAAATAGCCCCTGATCAAGATGGAGATTTAAAAAAAGAGCAGGTAGACGAAATATCAAAAAGATTAGATGTAGATTCTGATGAAGTTATTAATATGAATAGAAGAATGATGGGCCAAGAAAAATCTCTTAATGATCCGATAAAAGTTGGTGAAACAGATGAATGGCAAGACTGGTTGGTAGATGATAGTTTAGATCAAGAGCTATTAGTTTCACAACAGCAAGAGTATAATGATAAAAAAGAATTATTAAAACATGCTATGAGTGTTTTAAATGAGAGAGAAAAGGAAATAATCGAGGCAAGAAGATTAACTGAAAATCCTGTAACTCTAGAAGAATTGAGCAAAAGATATAAAATAAGTAGAGAACGGATAAGACAAATTGAAACTAAAGCTTTTGAAAAATTGCAAAAATCTATGATAAACGCTAGTAAATCAAAAAACTTACTTGCTGCAAATTAAATTTTAAAAGGGTCTTCAACTAGAATTGTATCCTCTCTTTCGGGGCTTGTTGAAATGCTTGAAATTTTCGCCCCTATAAAATCCTCTAAAGAGTAAATATACTTTTTTGCATTTTCAGGTAAATCTGCAATGTTTCTAATCCCTTTAGTTTTAGTTTTCCATCCAGGAAATGATTTATAGATTGGTTTGATATTAAATTGATCTTCAGAGGCTGCGGGCAAGTAATTAATTTTTTTTCCATTTAATTCGTACTCAATACACATCTTAATTTCATCTAATTCATCTAAAACATCTAATTTAGTAAGAGCTATTCCGTTAATTCCTGAAATTTTTATAGTCTGTCTTACTAAAACTCCATCGAACCATCCGCACCTTCTTTTTCTAGCAGTAACAGTTCCAAACTCTTTTCCTCTTTTACCTAAATTCTCACCAATTTTATTTTTTAATTCAGTAGGAAAAGGACCGCTTCCAACTCTAGTTGTGTATGCTTTAGTAATTCCTAAAATATATCCAATTTTATCAGGTCCTGAACCTGAGCCGGTAGCTGCCATTGCTGGAACAGTGTTAGATGATGTTACATAAGGATAGGTGCCATGATCAACATCAAGAAGTATTCCCTGTGCGCCCTCAAACAAAATTTTTTTTCTTTCCTTTTTGAAATCATCTAATTTTAACCATACTGGCTTAGCAAACTTTAATATTTCGGGAGCAATTTTCATTAACTTTTTTTTTAGGTCATTTTTTTTATAAACTTTTTTTTTCAAACCTTTTCTAATTGCATTATGGTGCAATAATACATTTTCTAATCTAACGTCAAGATTGCTCTCTGACCTTAAGTCCATTACTCTAATAGATCTTCTACCAACTTTATCCTCATAACATGGGCCTATTCCTCTTCTAGTGGTCCCAATTTTTTCTTTTCCCGCAGCATCCTCTCTGATTTCATCCATTTCTTGATGAAAAGGCAGAATAAGTGATGCGGTCTCCGATATCATAAAATTTTCTGGAGTTACATTTATGCCCTGTTTTTTTATTTCTTCAATTTCATCAAGTAAAGCCCAAGGGTCTATGACTACACCATTGCCAAGAATAGATATTTTACCTTTTCTTACAATTCCAGAAGGTAATAACCTAAGTTTAAATACTTTTTTATCAATAACTAATGTATGACCAGCATTGTGTCCTCCTTGGAAGCGAACAACAATATCTGCCTCGCTTGAAAGCCAGTCAACTATCTTACCTTTTCCCTCATCCCCCCACTGGGAACCTACAACTACTACGTTTCTCATTTAAATTTTTTATTAATTTTAATTGAGTTCAAATGATTAATTGGTCCATGTCCTTTGCCGTAATTTAGATTAGATCTTATAGCTTGGTTAACATACTTAATTCCTAACTCACAGGACAACTTTAAGGGTTTTCCACATGATAAAAAAGTCGCAATAGCGCTCGATAATGTACATCCTGTGCCGTGCGTATTTCTAGTATTAATTCGAATATTCTTAAAAATTTTAAATTCTCTTCTATTATAATACAAATCTTGCACATATTTTGATTTCATATGTCCGCCTTTGATTAAAACATTTTTAACTCCAAGATTTATTAATTTTTGAGCTACTGACTTCATATCATCAATATTTTTTATCTTTATGTTACTTAATACTTCAGCCTCTGGTATATTTGGTGTTATTAAATAAGTTTTATTAATTAGTTTATACTTTAAAGTATTAATTGCTTTATTATCTATAAGTTTTTCTCCACCTTTTGCTACCATAACTGGATCTAAAATAATTTTCTTAATTTTAAAATTTTTTAGTGACTTAATGATCGATAATATTACTTTTGAAGAATTAAGCATGCCAATTTTAATAACATTAGGTTTAATATCATTGCATGTAAATTTAATTTGTTTTTCAATTTCTTGTGGTCCTATAGGAAAAACAGAATAGACACCTCTGGTATTTTGAGCTGTTACGGCGGTTATAGCTGTCATTGCATATGATCCTAATGCAGTAACAGTTTTAATGTCTGCTTGTATTCCTGCACCTCCTGAAGAGTCTGATCCAGCTATAATTAAAATTTTAGATTTTGGTTTCAATTTATTTAATAGATTTTTTTATAAGTTTTATACATTTAATTATTAGTGATTTATTATTTGACTCTGCCATGATCCTAATTTTAGGTTCAGTTCCAGATTTTCTTACAAGTATTCTTCCTCTTTGACCCATTAATTTATTCGCATTATCAATAGCTAATTTACATTTTTTTCTATCAATAACATCTTTATTTTTTACAAATACATTTTCTAAAATTTGCGGTAATGGTTTAAAAACATTCAAAAGTTCACTAGCTTTTTTTCCCTTTCTAAGTGAAAATAAAACTTCTAAAGCTACAAGTAAACCGTCTCCAGTAGTTGCAAATTTACCTAAGATTATGTGACCTGATTGCTCCCCACCTAAATTATAATTTAAGATTTTCATTTTTTCTTTAACATAACGATCACCAACTTTTGATCTATAAAACTTTATATGCTGTTGATTAAGAAATTTTTCTAAGCCGTAATTTGACATTAATGTTCCTACAACACCTCCCTTGAGAATTCTTTTATATTTCCATCTCTGAGCTATCATTGCTATAATTTGATCACCATCTATAATTTTACCTTTCTCATCACACATAATAATTCTGTCTGCGTCTCCATCAAAAGCAATTCCTATATTAGCTTTAAATTTTTTTACTTCAGATTTTAATTTAGAAGGATAAGTGGAACCACATTTATCATTTATATTTATCCCATTTGGTTTATCGCCGATAGTTTTTATTTTTGCACCTAAATCCTTCAACAGTTTTGGTGCAGCTTTGTAACAAGCACCGTTAGCGCAATCTAAAACAATTTTAAGACCCTTTAAGTTAAATTTTTTTGGAAAATTGCTTTTTAATATTTTAATGTACCTGTCGTTACCGTCTTCAAGTCGTTTAACTCTTCCAAGTAATTTTGAGTCAGTAAGCTGATTTGAATTTTTTGCATCTATTAATTTCTCAATTTTTTTTTCTATTTTGTCGGATAATTTTAAACCATCTGGTCCAAATAATTTTAGACCATTGTCATAGTAAGGATTATGTGATGCTGTTATCATAATTCCCATATTTGCTTTCATTGATTTTGTTAACATTGCTAATCCATTAGTAGGTAAAGGTCCTAGTGTAAAAACATTCATGCCACCAGAAACTAATCCTGAAACCAACGCTGGTTCTAGAGTATAACCTGATAATCTAGTATCTTTAGCAATAATTGCAGTTTGAGTATTTTTTTTTTGATTTTTAAAATATGTGCCAGACGCTAATCCAAATTTAAAAAATTTTTCACCATTAATATTACCCTTATTTACAGTCCCTCTAATGCCATCTGTGCCAAAATATTTATTTTTCATGAATTGTGTAATATTTCTTTAAATACCAAAATTCCTTGTTTTACCTCTTTTACGTTATGAACTCTAAAAATTTGCACGCCTTGTGACAATAAAAAAAGCACTGAGGCCAATGTTCCACCTATTCTGTCAATACTATCATGCTTACCAGATAATTGACTTATAAATCTTTTTTTAGAAGTTCCAATTAAAATTGGAAGTCCAAGCGAATGAAACAAAGAAATCTTAGATATTAAAGTCAAATTATGTTTCAAAGATTTACCAAAGCCAATTCCTGGATCTATTATTACTTTTTTATCAAAAAATCTATTTTTAATACTTTCTTCAAAAAAATCATAAATATCCAATAAAACATTTCTGTATTTAGGGTCTTTTTGCATTGTGTTTGGTGTGCCTTGCATATGATGTAATACTTTAGGTATTTTAAATTCTTTTAGCTTTGATAATGATTGTTTATCAAATTTAAAGCCTGAAACATCATTTATTAAATCTATATCATAATTTATACTTTTCACCATTAGCTCTGATTTTCTAGTATCTATCGATAAACAAACATTTTTATATTTTTTTTTAAAATTTTTAATAACAAATTTAATTCTTTGCCATTCTATTTTTGGATTAATAGTTTTTGAACCTGGTCTAGTAGATTCTCCTCCTACGTCAATAATTTTAGCACCATATTTGATCATTTTTGAAATATGTTCGAAAGATTTTTTTTTAGTATTATATTTACCTCCATCAGAAAAACTATCTGGAGTTTGATTTAATATTCCCATTATGGAAGGTTCAGAAAAATTTACTTTATATAAAAAATTTTTACGTTTTGAGGTAATTTTTCCTATGTCTTTTTTTATTTTTGTTTTTTCAGATTTTCTGAGATTTTTAATATCTTTGATATGTACTAATTTGCTTTTTACCTGATTATTCTCTCTTGAAATTATTTCAATGTAATTAAAAGCTATATTTTTTTGACCACAAAGTGAATAGGCTTCTCTTTTTTTTAATAAAAATTTTGCACGACTACCATAAATAAAATTACACGCTCTAGTGTAATATTTTATCATGTTTTATCTAAATTGCAGGTTTTGGTTTTAATCCAAGTGAGCCTAAAGCAGATGATGTCTTACCATCATCGTTTTCTTCTTCTTTAAATGATCTTGTTGGTTTAACATTTTTTAGTATTAAATCTCTTATTTCGTCTCCTGATAAAGTCTCATAAATCAGTAATGCTTTAGCAATCTTGTGTAGATCGTCTATTTTTTGGCTCAGAATTTTTCTAGCTCTCTCATAACCTTTATCAACTATTTTTTTTACCTCTGCATCAATTTTTTTAGCAGTTTCTTCAGACATATTTTGTTGTTTAGTTACCGACCTACCTAAAAAAACTTCCTCTTCATTTTCGCCATATGCAATTGTGCCTAGTTCTGTACTCATGCCATACTTAGTGACCATATTTTTTGCCATCTTTGTAACCATATCTATATCAGACGAGGCGCCAGACGTTACCTTATCATGGCCAAAAATTAATTCTTCAGCAATTCTTCCCCCCATAGCAACTGCAATATCTGCGTGCATTTTTTCTCTTGAAATAGAAAGCTGATCTCTTTCAGGAAGTCGCATAACCATTCCTAATGCTCTGCCTCTAGGAATAATTGTAGCTTTATGTATTGGATCGGAAGCTTGTTCATTTAAAGCTACTATTGCATGACCTCCCTCATGATATGCAGTTAATTTTTTTTCGTCTTCTGACATTACCATAGATCTTCTCTCGGCTCCCATCATCACCTTATCTTTAGCTTCCTCTATATCAGACATCGTGACAACTCTTTTATTTTTTCTAGCAGCAAGCAAGGCAGACTCATTTATTAAATTAGCTAAATCCGCACCCGAAAACCCTGGCGTGCCTCTAGCAATAGTTCTCAACTTAACATCTGGACCTGTATTAACTTTTTTTACATGAACTTTTAAAATAGCTTCTCTACCAATTATATCTGGATTTCCAACTACAACCTGTCTGTCAAATCTTCCGGGTCTAAGTAAAGCTGGATCTAATACATCAGGTCTATTTGTTGCCGCGATTAAAATTATTCCTTCATTAGTGTCAAAACCATCCATCTCAACGAGAAGCTGATTTAAAGTTTGCTCTCTCTCATCATTTCCGCCACCTAAACCTGCACCTCTACTTCTCCCGACTGCATCGATTTCATCGATAAAAATTATACATGGAGAATGTTTTTTACCTTGTTCAAACATATCTCTCACTCTTGATGCACCAACACCTACAAACATTTCAACAAAGTCGGAACCAGATATTGAAAAGAATGGAACGTTAGCTTCACCTGCAATCGCTTTTGCTAATAAAGTTTTACCTGTCCCAGGTGGTCCAATTAGTAGAGCACCTTTTGGAATTTTACCACCTAAACGACTAAACTTCTTAGGATCTTTTAGAAATTCAACAATTTCCTCGACTTCTTCTTTTGCTTCTTCTACTCCAGCAACATCATTAAAGGTTACTTTGCCTTGAGACTCATTTAGCAGTTTAGCTTTTGATCTTCCAAATCCCATTGCTCCACCTTTACCGCCCTGCATTTGTCTCATAAAGAAAATCCATACTCCTATTAGTAAAAGCATTGGAAACCAAGAAAGTAAAATTCCTAACAAGGAAGGCATTTTATCTTCTTGAGGTGACGCAATAATACTTACTCCGTTGGAGGAAAGTTTATTCACCAGTTCTGGGTAATTAGGAGAATAAGTATTAAAATTCTTCCCGTCTGACAGTACACCCGAAATATTGTTACCTTGGATTTTTACTTCAACTACTCTTCCTGCATCAACCTCATCCAAAAAATTTGAGAATGGTAAATTGCTGGTATTTGCGTTTACCTTATTCGGGTCTTGAAACATGTTAAACAGTCCTACTGACAATAAGACAATTATGACCCACATAACTACGTTTTTTAAATTCATAATATCTAAATAATCATTAATATTTTTTTAACAAGTATATTTTAATATTAATTTAGCTGTAAATAAGACAAATTAATCCTATTTTCCGATAAATATTACCTTTTTTCAACTATTAAGCATAATTTATCTTTTTTTATATAAAAAATACATCCTCCGAGAGTGTGTTTTTTAAATTTTTTTGCTTTCATGCTTTTAATCAAATTATTAACTTTTTTTGAGCGAAGAGTATAATAATTATTTTTTAAAATCTTAACTGAGTCATTGATTAATCTCAATTTAATATCATTATTTAAATTCATAAATTTTGCAAAATTTAGTTCTATTTTACTTTTTGATTTTTTAACAATTTCTTCAAACGTTTTTTTATAATACTCTTCTAAAGTAGCTCTGCTAGAAGCTAAGTTATTGATTGATTTTATAATTTGATCGTAGTTAATCCCACTCTGACTTAAAGGTTTTTTAAGATTTCTTATTTTGGTCCTTAAGTATTTGGTATTATTATTTGATGGATCCTTAAAATATTTACCGAATACTTTTTTTGAAATCTTGATTAAGTTATTTTTCTTAGTATCTAGTAAAGGTCTTAATAATCTAATGTTTTTATCGAGTTTACTTAAAGTTTTCATTGAAGATAAACCCGTGAGACCGCTCCCTCTAGCTAATCTTATAAAGAAGGTTTCTACTTGGTCTTCTAAATTATGAGCTGTTAAAATAGTTTTAGCATTTTTTTTATTACAAAAACTTAAAAGTAATTGGTATCTTATTTTTCTTGCCTCACTTTGAATATTTTTTTTTATAATAGAAGAATTTGTTATAATAACTAAAGAGATATTATGTTTTTTTAATAAAATTTTCACTTGATTGGCCTCTTTGGTAGATTTTTTTCTAATTTGATGATCTATTAGGACATAATAAAATTTTAATTTTTTTTCATAACTGAAAGCTTTTGTTAAAGCTGCTAAAGCTAGACTATCTGGACCTCCGGAAATTGCAACAACAATTGGTTGTCTATTGATATTTGCAAATTTTTTTTTAAAATTTATATAAATTTCTGAAATTTCTTTTTGATTCTTAAAACCACTCTTAAGAATTACATTTGAATTTTTTTTGCTCATACTGAGCTTTTTGTAACACAGACTTGCTTGCTTTTGGGTATTCTTTTTTTAGTCCTAATATCATTTTGCATCCTTGATCTTTTTCTCCAAGTTGGACCATTGTAATACCTAGCTTTAAAAGATTATCGGGAGCTTTCTTACTTTTTGGATAATTTTGATATCCATCTAGATAAGCTGAGGCTGCATCTGAATATAATTGTCTGATTCTAAAGGTCTCTCCATACCAATATTGAGCATTTCCAGCTAAATCATGATCTTTATTTTTTTGAATAAATTCTTTTAATGCAAACTCTGCGGTTTCATAATCACCAATTTTCATAAAGCTAACTGCAAACTCGTATTGTTCATTAGGTGATTTATCTGGCAGAAGAGACTCTTCTTTTTCAGGACTTTCTGTAATTACAGTCTGAGCACTCTCTATAGAATTAATTGTTTGTTGTGCAGGTAAATTTTTAGTTTGGTAACCAGGGTTTGCTCCAAAATCTTGTGGCTTACTAGTACCAGGTATTTGAGTTTGAGACTTTGTCAGGTCAGTAGTTGTACCTCTTTCAATATCTGAGAGTCTTAATTGCGTATCTGACTGAATTTTTGTTACTCGTGTAGATAATTTATCTAATTTAAAATTAACTTCCTCAAATTTATTAGTTAGTTCTCTAAACTGATCTTCTATCTCATTTAATTTTAAAAGATGTTTTGTTAGAATATCTTCGTTTAAGCTATCAGAATTTTTAGAAGATAAGTTAGGTGTAGATGTAAGATTTGAATTTTGGTAGACAGCCTTTTCAAGAGTTTTAAGATCCTTTGTAATTACTTGAATTTGATCTGAGATAGCTTTAAGATATGTTTCTTCCTCTTCTGCTTTTAAACTTGTAAAAATCAGAACAAAATAAATTAATGTAGAATAAATGAAATATTGATTAAACTTGTTCATGACTCTTTTTAATGAGATAAGATGGCAAAAAAAAGACCCTTCAATATTAGGTATTAAAGGGTCTTTTAGTTATAAATTTTTTAGTTTACTTTAACCGTTACAGATCTTCTATTTTGAGACCAAGAAATTGGTGAAGATTTTGGATTAACAGGTTTCTCTTTTCCGTAACTAATTACAGAAATTCTTTTTCCAGAAATACCATATGTCATCAAATAATCTCTTGCGGCATTAGCCCTTCTCTCACCTAATGCTAAGTTGTATTCTCTTGTACCTCTTTCATCAGCATGACCTTCGATTGTAACGTTCAAGCTTTTGTTTTTTCTTAAATAAGTTGCTTGTTTTCGTAACGTTGCTCTTGAAGCAGAAGTTAAAGATGATTTATTTGTTGCAAAAAATACTCTATCAGCCACTCCAGTAGCTAAATATTCTACTGTTTCCTTTCCAGTATACACATCACCTTCGATATCTGCTGATTTCTTAGCAGTAGAACATGCGCTAAGGATAAGTGTAGTAAAAATTAATAGTAATATATTTTTTAAATTCGTTTTTATTGTCATTTTTTCCCCTAGGTTCACTTTGGTTAAATCAAATTATTTATGGTTATTCAAGTATATTTTACATAAAATTCAACCTCACTTAGATAATAAAGAGGACCAAGATGGGTCGGAAGCGTCGGTTTTTGTTGAGAGCTTCCTCTCATTATATCCAGTTATATCTATTGACCATAATTTAGCTGAAAACCCCTCTCCTTTTTCACCAGCTTTAGTTTCTCGATAAAATACTAAAACTCTACCATTCGGTGACCATGATGGAGCTTCTTGGTAGTAATTTTCAGTTAGTAATCTTTCTCCTGTTCCATCTGTTCTCATTACTCCAATATAAAATCTTCCTTTATACATTTTGGTAAAGGCTATTAAGTCACCTCGCGGAGACCATACTGGAGTGCCATAAATTCCTTTTCCAAAAGTAATTCTTTTAACATTGCTTCCATCACTTCTCATTACATAAATTTGTTGTAGTCCACTCCTATCAGAATTAAATGCTATAAATTTTCCATCTGGTGAAAAGGAAGGTGATGTGTCAATTGAGGAGTGATCAGTTATTCTTTCAACTAATCTGGACTCTAAATTCATTGTGTAAATATCAGAATTTCCATCCTTAGCAAAACTCATTATAATTTTTTTACCATCTGGTGAAAATCTTGGTGCAAATGTCATGCCAGGAAAATTTCCAACAATATCTTGAGTTCCAGTTTCAATATCCAATAAGTAAACCCTTGGCATATTTCTAAAATAAGACATGTATGTAACCATTTGATTTGTTGGATTAAATCTTGGAGTTAAAACTAGTTCATTGCCTAAAGTTAAATATTTTGTATTAAATCCATCTTGATCCATAATGGCTAATTTTTTTATTCTTTGATTTTTCGGACCGCTTTCAGCTACATATATTATTCTTGTATCAAAATACCCATCTTCGCCTGTTAATCTCTCGTAAATTTTATCTGATATAATATGAGCTACTCTCCTCCAATTTGATGGAGTTGTTGTGAATGCTAAAGCTGTCATTTCTTTAGCTGCAGTCAAATCCCAAAGTCTAAATTCGACTTTTAATTTCTCATCTTTTATAATTAGTTTGCCCGTAACTAATGCTTGAGCTTTTATCAATCGCCAATCTTCAAATCTTGGTTTTAAATGAGCAATGTCAGGTTTCTGAACGAATGCATCCTTTTTTAAAGGATTAAATAGTCCAGTATTTTTGAAATTTCTTTCAATAATTTCAGAAATATCGTCTCCCAAATTTTTAATTTTGAGATCTTTGTATTTCTCTGATTTTATATCTACATGAAGTGGGGAAACAGCTATTGGCAATGGATCTAGATTACCCCGCGTAATATCAATTTCTATAAGAGCATGAGATTTATTTAAAAAAAATATACTTATTAAAAAAATAAAATTTAATAATTTCATTTATCCTTTCAACATCTCTGTTGGATTAAAATTCAATTGGAGATCCTTCCATTTATCATAACCTGTTGGTGGAACTTTTAATGGTTGACATAATCTCACTGCTCTCAAAGCGCTTTCTGCTAAAACCTTGTAAAACTTTTGTCCTGGCCTATTCATTCTTTCATGATCTAAAATCTCAGATTTAATTATAGTCCCATCCTTCTTCAATTGAAGCTTAATCCTGACTAATAAATTTTGGTCATAAGGTAGCCCTAAAGGGACACTCCAGCAACCAAATATTTGAGCTCTTAAAGCGTCCTCTTGAGATAAAGTTAATCCAGTAGCGAAAGAATTTTTTTTGCTACTTTGTGATATTTTGTTTATTTCTTTTTGTTTGACGGCCTCTGTCTCTTTCGCTTTGTCAATTAAAGCTGCGATTTGATTTGTATCAATAAGCTCGTTTTTTTCAAATTCTGAAGACTGCCTAATTTGTGGTTTAACTTCCTCAGGGTTTTGCTTTTTTTTCACTATTTTTTTTTCTTCTTTTTTGTCATTAGGTAATGGGATTCTATCAGGTTTTTCTTTGGCTTTTGCAGCTGGTGGTGCCTGTTTTGAAACTATTCTTTCCTCTTTTTTTTTTGTTTCCTCAATAATTTTTCTAACCTTAGGCGCATAGGGAATGTTTGTTTTATCTGAAATTTGTATTAATTCTACTGAAACAATTGGAGGTAGATCAATTGGCTCTCTGAGCATAAATGGAAGGCTTAAAATTGTTAATATTATCATTAGGGAGTGAAATGTGATCGAATAAAATAAACTTTTTAACATAAATCATCCTAATTTTTGTAGGGCTCTGAAATCAATGCTACTTTTGAAAAACCAGCACCAGATAGAGTGCCCATTACCTCCAAAACTCTACCGTAATTAATGTTCTTATCACCTCTCACATAAATTCTTGTATCAGTTCTATTTTTAGCAATCGCTAATAATTTTGGAACCATTTTTTGATAAGTAACTTGATGTTCTTGAATATAAATTTCTCCCTTAGAATTTATGCTAATTGTTAATGGTTCTTGATCATCTGGAAGCGAGTCAGCGGCTGACTCTGGCAGATCTACCTGAACACCAACTGTAAGTAATGGAGCAGTAACCATAAAAATAATTAAAAGTACAAGCATCACATCTACAAATGGTGTAACGTTTATTTCACTCATCGGTTCGTTTCTAGAGCGGTTTAAATTAAAGGCCATCGCTAAATAATTGATAAAAATCGTTTTGAAAAATTTTCAATTTTTGAAAAATATCTTCTGGAGTCACTATTAAACTTATTATATGCAACAACTGCTGGTATGGCAGCTAATAGTCCAAGTGCGGTAGCAAACAAAGCTTCGGCTATACCTGGTGCCACTATAGCTAAGCTTGTATTCCTTGATATTGCAATAGATTGAAAAGAGTTCATGATTCCCCAGACAGTTCCAAATAATCCTATGAAAGGAGCCGTAGAACCGATTGTCGCTAGATAAGTAAAATTGCTCTCAACTTTTTTCATTTCATTGTCTGTTGCTATTTCTAAAATTCTTTCAACCCTTGCGCTCTGAATAGCACTAGATTGTCTCTTACTTTTAATTAATTCCGTCATTGCTGCTTTAAAAATTAAAGTAGCAGGATCACTTGAGTTTGCTGGAAGGTTATTATTAAAACTTTCAGCGGATTTTGCTTTCCAAAATTTTTTTTCAAACTCTGATGTTGATTTATTAATATTTTTAAATAGTTTAAATTTATCGAAAATTAACGCCCATGAAAATATCGAACTTGCAATCAATAAAATGATTACAAATTTTACAACAAAATCAGCTCTTATAAAAAGATTCCACAAAGTAAAATCAGAAGCTCCACCTAGACCAACTACTTGTGCTACTATATCTTGTTCCATTATGGTTGATTACTTTTAGAATGTGTCATGAATTTGGCGTTTTTAAAGAAATAAATACTAATTTTTATCTCTTAATCTTGTTTCAACATAATATCTTGCTATTAAAATTGCATCAGTTTTGTTTACATCTTTTTTTCGTGTCAATTGATTAGATAAAGATGGATACATTTCAATAACTTTAGTCCTACTCGCGTCTTTTGCAGAATTGATTAGTTCAAAATGTTTTTTCCATTTAGATGGTCTTACGAAATAAATGGGTAAATTTAGAGCTGCACAAACACCTTTAATTGCTCCAAAACTTTGACCAAAGTTAAACATACTTGTTACTCCTTGTCCAGGCATTGCATTTACTTGTTCTACCACCACAGCCATTTCTTCGTTATTATTTTTATGTTCTTTAATTATGCTTACTAGCTGTGCGCTATTTAACTGTCTTTTATTTTTTTTTCCCTCTGACATAACTGGCATATCAAAGATGCCTACTACTTTTTTTTCATCTAAAATTGCTATCGCTCCACTCAAACCAGGGTCTATTCCAATAATCCTCATAAAAATTAATTTTCTAAATTAGCATTTGTAAAGATACACTGAACATCATCAAGTTCATCAAGATTTTGCAGTATTTCGATCATTTTACTACTTTCCTCTTTATTTAAATCGAGGTAATTAATAGCTCTCCACTCTATAGCAGAGTAAAATATACTTTTTGTTTTTTTTTCCATCAAATTTTTAATTTTAAAGTAATCTTCCTTTTTTGTAATTATCTCGTGAAATCCATTTTTTTGAGAACAATCTTTTGCTCCAGCATCAATAGCTAATTCAAAAGCTTCTTCATCGCTTATTACATCTTTTTGAATTTGAATTATACCACAATTACTAAACAAGTGAGATGTTGATCCAGACTCTCCTAGTCTACCACCATTTTTTTGTAAAATAGTTCTAATAGATGAGGCTGATCTATTTTTGTTATCTGTTAATGTTTCAATTATTAATGCTGTATTAAATGGACCAAATCCTTCATACCTTAAATTTTCATAGTTTTTGTTTTCTGAAATTTCTGACTTATTTATTGCTCGCGAAATATTTTCTTTTGGCATATTAGCGTGCTTAGCTGCTTGAATAGCAGTCCTTAGCCTTGGATTCATATCTGGATTTTTATCTCCAAGTTTGGCAGCAACAGTTATTTCTCTAGAAAGTTTTGAAAATATCTTGGATCTTTCTTTATCAGCTCTTCCTTTTTTATGCTTAATGCCTGCCCAATGCGAGTGTCCTGCCATATCTATTTTTCTAAACTTCCACCAATAATTAATCTAGAAATTTTTTTTGCTAAACCTGTATCTTTATTTGCTTCAACAATTACACCCGACAAAGTGCCTTCACCATCTGCCGGAAAATGTTTTAAAGCATCTTTTTCTTTAAAAAATCTTTTTAATGAGTTTTCTTTATTAAAACCAATTACTGAATTGTAGTCTCCACACATACCGATATCAGTCTGATAGGCAGTTCCTTTGATCAAAATTCTGGTGTCAGATGTTGGCACGTGTGTGTGTGTTCCAATTACACAAGTTGATTTGCCATCAAAAAAATGACCAATAGCCATTTTTTCACTTGCAGTTTCACCATGAAAGTCAATGATTGAAAAATCAACATTTTTTTTTAAAACAATTTTTTTACTAATTTCATGAGCAGTTTTAAAAACATCATTAGTCTTTCTCATAAAAACATTGCCCATTAAATTAATAACTCCAACTTTAAATTTTTTATTCTTTGAAATAAAAATTCCATAACCGTTTCCTGGTGAACCATGAACCAAATTAGCTGGTCTTAGAAGTCTATTTTCTGTTTCAATATATCTTGTAGTCTCTTCTTTATCCCAAATATGATTTCCAGAAGTTATAACATCTACACCTAATGAAAAAAATTCTTTTGCTGCACTCACTGGGATTCCGTGACCATCATCTGCTGAGTTTTCTCCATTAATTACTGTAAAATCAACTTGATAATCCTTTATAATCTTTGCAAGATTTTTTCTAAGTGCTTCTCTTCCCGACAAACCCACTAAATCACCTAAAACTAAAATATTCATTTAACTATTCCTTTTTCTGTAATTACAAAATCTAATTTAAAATCTTTATTGTTATTCGGCAGGTTATGATGTTTTTGAAAAGAAAATGCAATACCGACCGATAAGATACTTTGATGCGTTTTAACATATTTGTTAAGAAACTTATCGTAAAACCCTTTGCCGTATCCTAATCTGTTTTTATTTTTATCAAAAGCTAATAAGGGAACTAAAATTATATCTGGGATTATTCTTTTTGTCTTAATTGGCTCCAAAATTCCGTATTTATTAATACTCAATATATCATTTTTCTTCCAAGAGTAAAAATTCATATTATTTTCTCTTTCTATAACAGGTAAAAGAAATGTAAAATTTTTAAAGTAATCATTATCTAAAATTTTTAATACATTTGTCTCATTTAAAGTTGGAAAATATAAAGAAATTTTTGGTTTTTTTTTAAATTTTTTTTTTTTAATTAAGTCGATTAAAGGTTTAAAAAAATTGCTATCTATTGAAAAATAATATTTTTTTCTTTTAACAATATAATTTTTTCTTATTAGCCTCTTTTTATCCATCTATTGTATTTTAGATAGAGACTCTGTGTTAGAAATAATTTTTTCAAGCGATTGGGTTGTCTTATCAAGCATTGTTTCATAGAGATTTTGATTTTCTTCAATTGTTTTTTTAAAATTTTCTAATTCCCTATTGAGGCTATCTATTTCTTTATCTTTATCCTTTTTGTATTCAACGGCTAAAGATCTTATTTCTTTAAATTTATTTGAAATTTCATCTAATTTTATTTTTTGTTGAGAGACTTTTTGTTTTAAATCAAAGTATTCATCAATTAATTGAATTGTAGTAATTAACAAAAGTTTGTTTTCTCCAATATTTCCTAGTTTATCTTTTAATTCCGAATATTTTTTGTCTAGAAATTTTGTTAATTTTTTCAGCGATTCTTCTTGTCCGTCATCGCAAGAGAGCAAATAATCTTTATTGTTAAACTTAATATTTACATTTGCCATTTTTCAATTTCAGTTACTAAATCCTCTGTTTCTTTACTTAATTCATCTATTTCTTGATTAAAGTTATCCTCTAATTCAAATTTTTTTTTAACCTCTAATTGTAAATTTTTTATTTTCTCTTTTAAATATTTGTGTTCTCTAACTAGTTCTTGATTTTTATTTTCTATTTCAATTTTTTGTCTCAAGATTTCATTTTTTTCTGTCTTAATTTTTTCTATTTCATAATTAGGTTGTGAATAAGTAAGGCTTAATGAGTTTAGTTTGCTTATTAATAGATTTAAGTTTTTTTCTTTTTTTTCAATTATGCTCATAAATTATTATATCATATTATTGATATACATACTTTAAGTCTATATAGGTTATAAAAAGTGACTAATAATTTAAATCAATTATCTAACGCAATAAGATTTTTATCAATTGATGCTGTGCAAAAGGCTAATTCGGGTCATCCTGGAATGCCGATGGGAATGGCTGATGTGGCTACGGTATTATTTAAATACCACCTGAGGTTTAACCCAAAAAATCCAAATTGGATTAATAGAGATAGATTTATTTTATCAGCCGGTCATGGTTCTATGCTGCTTTATTCTCTTCTATACCTTACAGGTTATAAAAGTATTTCAATAGAAGATATAAAAAATTTTAGACAATTAAATTCAATTTGTGCTGGTCACCCTGAATATAAAAAGGGTACTGGTATTGAAACAACTACTGGTCCGCTAGGTCAAGGATTGGCTAATGCGGTGGGTATGGCAATAGCTGAGGAAATATTTAGAAAAAAATTTGGCTCTACAATTATTAATAATAAAACTTATGTGATCGCTAGTGACGGAGATTTAATGGAAGGAATAAGCCACGAAGCAATGAGTTTAGCCGGGCATCTTAAGTTAAAAAACTTAATAATATTTTTTGATAATAATAAAATTTCAATTGACGGTTCTACTTCATTAAGTGTTTCAGATAATTACAAAAAAAGATTTGAGTCTTATGGATGGAATTTTCAAGAAATTAATGGTCATAATGAAAAACAGATAACAAAGGCAATTTCAAAAGCATCAAAATCGAATAAACCAACAATAATATCTTGTAAAACTATAATAGGGTATGGATCGCCAAATAAATCTGGCAAAGCCTCTTCTCACGGCTCGCCTTTAGGTGATGATGAAATATCTTTAGTAAGAAAAAAGCTTAAATGGAACAACAAACCATTTGAAATTCCAAAAGAAATCTTGGAAGAATGGAGAGAAATAGGGAATAAAGGTGAACAATTAGAAAATAAATGGCATGAGACGATAAATAAAAAAGATCCAAAATTTAAAAGTGAAATTACTAAAGATTCTCAAAAATTAGATTTTACAGTTTTAGAAAAGTTAATTATTGAGGAAAAAGAAAAACATTTTAAAGCCAAACCTAGTTTAGCAACTAGACAGTGTTCGATGATGGCGATAGAAAAAATTACATCTTTGCTTCCTCAATTAATAGGAGGCTCGGCAGATTTGAGTGGTTCAAATAATACAAAAACAAATCATTCTAAAATTATTAATTCTAAAAACTTTAATGGAAACTATATTCATTATGGTGTCAGAGAACACGGTATGGCTGCTATAATGAATGGTTTAGCTCTTTATGGTGGATTGATACCTTACGGAGGGACATTTTTAATATTTTCAGACTACTGCAAACCATCTATCAGACTATCTGCTTTAATGGGCCTGAAAGTAATTTATATTTTTTCTCACGACTCTATTGGTCTCGGTGAAGACGGTCCAACTCATCAACCTGTTGAGCAGCTTGCTGGTTTGAGAGCTATTCCTAATTTGAATGTCTTTAGACCTGCAGATATTAATGAAACTTTTGAATGCTGGGAGATAGCATTAAAAAGTAAAAACACTCCAAGTGCAATTGCTTTATCAAGACAAAAAGTTCCTTACATAAATCCTAATAATTCAAAAGTTAACAAATGTGAAAAAGGAGCCTACACGGTGAATCTTACTTCACATGAGAGCAACGTAACATTAGTAGCTTCTGGAACTGAAGTTGAGCTGGCTTTAAAAGTTCAAGATAAGCTTAGAGAAAATGATATTCACTCAAAAGTCGTTTCAATGCCCTGCATGGAGCTTTTCGATTTACAACCTGAGAATTATCGTAAAGATATTTTAGAATATAATTCCTTAATAGTAACTCTTGAGGCTGGTAGTATAATGTGTTGGCAAAAATATATAAAAGGCAAGGGAATAAATATAGGTATAGATGAGTTTGGTGAAAGTGCTCCTTATAAAGAAGTCTACAAACATTTTAAATTGTCAGAGGACGATATAACAAATTTTATTCAAAAAAAATTGAGAGAGTAATATTAGTTGATGGGTGGAATAAATTTTTTTCCTAATGATTTAGAAGTTAAAGATCAAAAAATAATTCTTAGATTAGATTTGAACGTTCCCATCAAGGACAAAGTAATTAAAGACGATACAAGAATAGTTTTATGTTTACCTTTTATTAATAATTTGATTGAAAAAAAGGCAAAAATTATAATAATCAGCCATTTAGGTAGACCTAAAGGAGTTAGTGTTCCAGAATTATCTTTAACACCAATATATAAATACCTAAAAGAAACTCTTAAAACTAATGTGTATTTTTTCAGAGGGGTTTTTGATGATGATGTTAATGAAAAATTTTCTTACTTAAAAGGGGGTGATGTTATATTAATTGAAAACATAAGATTTTTCAAAGAAGAGGCTGAAGATGATCTTAATTTTTCAAAAAAAATAGGTGCACTTGGAGATATCTACATTAATGATGCGTTTTCATGTTCTCATAGAAAACAGGCTTCCGTTCACAGTATAACAAAATTTGTAAAAAGAAGTTTTGCAGGCCCGTTGTTGAAAAAAGAAATATCTGCAATAAACCTCGTAATTGAAAATAAAAAAGAACCAGTTACTTGCATTATAGGTGGATCTAAAATTTCTACAAAAATTAATGTTATTTTAAGTCTTATAAAGAAAATTAATAATCTTATTATTGTTGGGGCTATGGCAAATAATTTCTTTACATATAAAAATTTTAAAGTTGGTAAATCTTTAGTTGAGGAAAATACAAAAGAGGTAATTGAAGATATCTATAAAAAGGCTGAATTGAATAATTGTAAAATATTGATACCAGAAGATTGTTTAGTTGGAACAAGTTTTGATGGAACAAGTAAAAAAAGAAATCTTGATGAAGTAAAAGATGACGAAATAATTTTAGATATTGGTGATGATACAATTGAAAATATAAAAAAAAAAATTAATGAGTCAAATACGGTTTTATGGAACGGGCCAGCAGGATATTTTGAAAATGAAAACTTCTCAAAAGGCACGTTGTCTATTGCAGAAAAAATCTCTAAAAATACTATTGAAAAATCTCTATTATCTGTTCTAGGAGGCGGAGATACTCTGGCTGCAATAAATAAAATCAATAGCAAACTTTCTTTCTCCCACTTATCAACAGCAGGAGGTGCATTTTTGGAGTTCTTAGAAGGAAAAGACTTGCCTGGTATAAGTGTTTTAAAATAAATAATCGCTATGACATTAAATGAAATTGCAAAAAAAATGTGTGCTAAAGGCAAAGGTATTCTTGCAGCCGATGAAAGCACTGGGACAATAGCCAAAAGATTTAAGAGTATAAATGTGGAGAATATAGAAAAAAATCGTCTGAATTTTAGACAAACTCTTTTTAATTCAAGTGCTATGAAAGATTTTATTGGTGGGGTTATTTTATTTGATGAAACAATTAGACAAAAAAGCACTTTAGGTCCCTCAATTCCGGAGTTAATTTCCAAAAATGGGGCTGTACCAGGTATAAAAGTTGACAAAGGTGCTAAACCGCTTGCTGGATCTAGTAATGAAACCGTGACAGAGGGTTTAGACGGTTTACGTGAAAGATTGAAAGAATATTATGATTTGGGTGCAAGATTTACAAAATGGAGAGCTGTATATAGAATCTCAGATAAGTTTCCTTCAGTTCAATCAATTAAGTCTAACGCTCATGCTTTAGGAAGATACGCCGCCTTAGTACAAGAAGCTAAGATGGTACCAATAGTTGAGCCAGAGGTTCTAATGGATGGTTCACACAACATTGATAAATGCTTTAAAGTTACAACTGAAGTTCTCAATGAATGTTATAACGAACTTGAAATAAATAAAGTTGATTTGAAAGGTACTGTTCTTAAACCTAATATGGTAGTACCTGGCTCAGACTGCAAAGATAAATCTAGTGCTGAAGAAATCGCAAAGAAAACTTTAGATTGTTTAAAAAGAAATGTACCAGCTGATGTGCCTGGTATAGCTTTTTTATCCGGCGGGCAGTCAGAGATAGAGTCTAGTAAAAACTTAAATGAAATAAATAAAATTAATGATAGTAATTTTTTAATTACTTTTTCTTATGGTAGAGGATTGCAAGCAAGTGCATTAAAAGAATTTGGAAAAAATCAAGATAATATCGAAAATATCCAGAAAGCCTTTAATCATAGAGCTAAAATGAATGGCCTATCAACTAAAGGAAAATGGTCAGAAGAATTAGAGAAAGAGTTTGCGGCTTAGTACCTTTGAGGAGACTAGTTTATTTAATATCACCAAATAAGATTGATAAAAATTTTTACAGTAATTTAGATAAAGTATTATCGTATAAAAACGTGAAGTTTTTTCAACTAAGGTTAAAAAATGTAAAAAAGAATAGTCTTATTAATATCTCCAAAAAAATAAAGAATATTACTTTTAAACATCAAGTAAAATTTATTCTTAATGATAATTTTATTCTCGCATCTAAAATTAGAACTGATGGGTGTCACATGGGTCAACTTGATGGATCTTTTGGATTAGCTAGAAAGAAACTTAAAAAAAAACTTTTAGGGGTCACCTGCCATAATTCTAAAACGCTTGCAAAGAATGCTATGAATTATAACGCTGATTATGTTGCATTTGGATCTTTTTTTAAATCTAAGCTCAAACCGAAAGCTAAAAAAGCAAATCTTAGTATCTTGAGATGGGCCAAAAAGGAGATAAACAAGCCAGTTGTTGTTATTGGTGGAATAAATGATTTAAATTATAAAAAATTAATAAATGCTGGAGCCAAATATATTGCAATATCAAGTTTTATTTGGGATAACCCGAAATTAAAACCTGAATTTGCTATAAGAAAATTCAAATGAAAATTACTGCTAATGAAATAAAACCTGGAATGATAATAGAGCACAAAAATGATTATTGGAATGTTCTAAAAACTCAACATGTAAAACCAGGCAAAGGTGGTGCTTTTAATCAAGTAGAATTGAAGAGTGTTGTTAAGGGTATAAAATTAAACGAGAGATTTAGATCTAGCGAAACTGTTGAAAAAGCAGAAGTTGACGAAAAAAAATTTAATTTTTTATATATAGATGGAGAAAATTGCCATTTTATGGATAACAAAACATTTGAACAAGTAGAAATTCTTAAATCAGTTGCTGGAGAACAATACAAGCTTTTAAAAGAAAATTTAGAAGTTACTATTTCCTTTATGGAAGAAAAGCCAATTTCGATAGAGCTTCCTAATAATATTGAATGTAAAATTGAGACAACTGATGCTGCTATAAAAAATCAAACAGCCTCTTCTTCATATAAACCTGCAATACTTGACTGTGGTATCAAGATTAATGTCCCCCCATTTATTGAAAGTGGTGAAAAAATTATAATAGATACACGAACACTTGAATATGTAAAAAGAGTTAATTGATGAGATTAAATTCTCCACAAATAAATATAATAACTAAAGCATGTATGAAAGCCTCAAGGTCTTTAATAAGAGATTTTGGCGAAATTGAAAATTTACAAGTTTCAACAAAAGGTCCTGGAGATTTTGTAACGTCTGCAGATAAAAGGACTGAAAAGATTCTAATAAATGAGTTGCAAAAAGCTCATCCTGATTACGGTATTATAACAGAGGAAACTGGACTGATAAATAAATCAAATATTAAAAATAGGTGGATAATTGATCCAATCGATGGAACAATGAATTTTTTAAATGGTATACCACAATTCGCAATTTCTATTGGATATGAAGAAGATAATGAGATCAAATGTGGGGTAATATTTAATCCAATAATGAATGAAATGTATTGTGCAGAAAAAGGAAATGGAGCATTTTTGAATAATTCCAGAATAAGAGTTTCAAACAAAAGGAAAATAAAAGATGCATTGCTTGTAACAGGTGGCCCTAAAGGAGAAAGTAAAATTAAAGATAAAATCTTTTCAGAATATATTAATGTTTCAAAAAATGTATCAAACGTAAGAAAGTTTGGTAGCGCTGCACTTGATATGGCCTACGTAGCATGTGGGAGATTCGACGGGTACTGGCAACGAGAACTTAATTATTGGGATATAGCCGCTGGTATAATTATTCTCAAAGAGGCCGGTGGTTTTGTTGATTTTTTTGAAGAAGATACAACCTCACCCTTAAAAAAGAATATTTTAGCTACTAATTCCAATATACATGAAGATTTAAGGGAACTTATAAATAAAAAAGATATTGAGTAAAAACTGGTATTAATATAAAACTCCGCACATGAAAAAAAACATACACCCAAACTATCATAAAATAAAAGTTGTAATGACCGATGGCTCAGAGTTTGAAACAAGATCAACTTGGGGCAAAGAAAACGAGGTGCTTAAATTGGATATTGATCCAAAATCACATTATGCATGGACTGGGGGGGCCCAAAAAATTTTGGATAAGGGAAGAGTAAGTAAGTATAATAAAAAGTTTAGCAATTTAAGATCGAAGAAATAAATTTATGTCTGAGACACCATTTATGCCAAAAGCTACAGCTGTTTGGTTAGTTGAAAACACAACATTAACTTTTAAACAAATAGCTGAGTTCTGTGATTTACATGAGCTTGAAGTGAAAGGTATCGCTGATGGAGATGTTGCAAGAGGTATTAAAGCCTACAACCCCATACTAGCTGGGCAACTTTCGAGAGAAGAAATTGAAAATTGTTCAAAAGACTCAAAAAGAAAATTAAGTTTATTGAAAAAATTAGATGAAGTTGAGGTAAAAGAGAGAAAAAAACCAAAATATACCCCGCTTTCAAAAAGACAGGATAGACCTGATGCAATTTTATGGTTATGCAAAAATGCATCTGAGTTATCTGACGGTCAAATTTCAAAACTTGTTGGAAGCACAAAAGGTACTGTCTCTTTGATTAGAAAAAGAAGTTACTGGAATTTTTCGAATTTAAAACCTAGAGATCCCGTAATTTTAGCTCTATGTACTCAAGAAGCGTTTCAAAAAAGTGTGGACAAGGCAAAAAGAAGAATAGAAAGAGAGAGAAAAGCTAAAATTAGAGAAGAAAAAAAGGCTCAAGCCGCTTCGCTATAGACAAACAATCAATCAAGTGATACCAAGCTGAAAATTAACTGGAGGTTTTTATTAAAATAGAAGTAAAAGATAATAATGTAGAACAAGCAATTAGAGTACTTAAAAGAAAATTGCAAAAGGAAGGTTTTTTCAAAGTTATGAAAATGAAAAGCACATACGAAAAACCTTCTGAAAAAAAAAAGAGAGTTCAAACTGAAAATCAGAAAAGAATAAAAAAACTCCAAAAACTTAAAAACAGATACTAAATTTATTTTAATGAGAGGATTAACAATGCCATCTGGTAAAGTAAAATGGTTTAACGCCAAAAAAGGTTATGGGTTTATTACTGACGATAAAACTAAAAAAGATATTTTTCTTCATGTCTCTGCTCTTGAAAGCTCTAAACTTAGAGTTCTTAAGGAGGAACAAAAAATTTTTTACGATATAAAAGAAGAAAAAGACAAACTACAAGCAATAAATATAAAAAAAAAATAATTTATCGCGGGGTGGAGCAGTCTGGTAGCTCGTCAGGCTCATAACCTGAAGGTCGTAGGTTCAAATCCTACCCCCGCAACCAAATTTATAATTATGATTAAGGCTAAGATAAAGAGATTTTTAATTAATAATTTTCCTAATTTTTTCAAAATTTTACAAATTATAAAAAATGATATTTTATTTAGTAAAAAAAAAAAGAAATTTTCCGGATGGGGTTTAGAAACTTCATTACTTTTACCTTGGGACGATGAGAAAATATTTCATAATGAAACATCGAAAGGTTATATAAAAAGTAAAAACAAGCTTAATAAAAAAATTTTAAATAAAGAGTTTTTTTTAGGTCAAATTGAAAACTATAAAGAAAACTTATCTTTTGAAGATGTTCTCAAACATTTCGATGAATTAACTTACAGACATTACGTAGTTTATTACAGTGCTATCACTGCTTATCATAATACAAGAAGTCGAAATATAGTTGAGTGTGGAGTAGCGCACGGTATGGCTATTTTTTTTGCTATAAATGCTTTTTTAAAAGATGATAGTTATAAAGTTTACCTCTACGATAGTTGGGAAAGTATGAGGGGTGATGAGCTCAAAACAGAAAAAGATTTATTAAAAAAAGGTGAATACGATTATTTAGATATTGATGCTACAAAAAAAAATCTAAATGAATATTTTTCTAATATTGTTTTTAATAAGGGGTATATTCCTGATTCTTTTAAAAAATCTAAAAATCCTGATGATATCTCCTGGTTACATATAGATTTGAACTCTTCTTATGCAACTAAAAAAGCTTTAGAATTTTTTTATGAAAAGATTGAAAAAAATGGAATCATCTTATTTGATGACTATGCTCATGATTCATATGAAGATACGAGGATAGTTATTGAAGAATTTTTTAAAGATAAAAAAATTAATTTTCTACAATTAATGACTGGTCAAGTAATAGTAACAAAAAAAGAATGAATAATAGAATTGTGAACATAACTATAATTGCTCACGTCGATCACGGGAAAACAACTTTGATTGATAATTTAATGAAACAAAGTGGCACATTTAGAGAAAATGAAAATATTGCTGAACGAGTGATGGACTCTGGTGAATTAGAGAAAGAGAGAGGTATTACAATTCTTGCAAAACCAACATCTATTAATTGGAAAAATTCAAGAATTAATATTATTGATACTCCAGGACATAGAGATTTTGCTGCAGAGGTTGAGAGAGTTTTACATATGGCTGATGGTGCCCTTTTATTAATAGACTCTGCAGAAGGAGTAATGCCTCAAACAAAATTTGTTTTAGCTAAAGCTCTAAAACAAGGATTAAAGCCAATTGTTGTAATTAATAAATTAGATAAAACTGATCAGAGGGCTAATCAAGTTTTAGATGAAACTTTTGATCTTTTTGTAAGTTTAGAAGCTAACGAAGAACAGTTGGATTTCCCTATTTTATATGCAAGTGGTAGGTCGGGATGGGCTTCAAAAGATATTAATGGACCAAGAGAAAATCTAGTACCATTATTAGATGAGATTGTGAGTCATGTTCAACCAACAAAGTTAGATAATGCTAAACCTTTTGCTATGCTTTCGACTTTACTTTATGCTGACAATTTTTTAGGAAGAAGTTTGGTTGGTAAAATTGCTCAAGGGACAGCGAAAGCAAATCAAAAAATTAAAGCAATTAATCTTAATGGAGAGAAAGTCGATGAGGGAAGACTTACTAAAATATTTAGATATGAGGGAACAAAAAAAGTTGCGATTGAGAAAGGACAAGCTGGAGATATAGTAATTGTTGCAGGATTAGAAAAAGCAAACGTGGCTGATACGATATGTGATTTAGATGTAGATAATCCAATAAATGCTACACCAATAGACCCGCCTACTATGTCTATAACAATTACTGTAAATAGTTCACCTTTAGCCGGTAAAGAAGGAAAAAAATTAACTAGTACACAAATTAGAAATCGTCTTATTTTAGAAGCTGAGAATAACGTAGGTATTACATTTGAAGAAAATAAAGATAAAGATGCTTTTTTTATCAGTGGAAGAGGTGAATTAATGTTAGAGATTCTTTTAACTCAAATGAGACGTGAAGGATTTGAAATGACAGTTAGTCCTCCAAAAGTTTTAATTAAAAAAGATGATCAGGGTAATAAGATTGAACCTATAGAGGAAGTAACAATTGATTTAGAGGAAAAATTTTCTTCGAAAGTAATTGACTCCATGAATAGAAGGAAAGGAAAGCTGATAGATCTTAAGGACACTGGAAAAAACAAAAAAAGATTAGTGTTTCACGCTCCAACTCGTGGCTTAATGGGTTACACTAGCCAATTTTTGACTTTAACAAAAGGCACTGGAGTTATTAACAGAATTTTTCACTCTTATGATGAGTACACTGGAGATATGGATGGTAGGAGAAATGGTGCTTTAATTTCTATGGAAAACGGAAGAGCTGTTGCATTTGCCATTTATAATTTACAAGCTCGTGGAGAGATGTTTGTCACACATAATGATCCAGTATATGTAGGGATGATAGTAGGTTTGTCTTCAAAAAGCGGTGATCTTGAAATAAATGTTTTAAAAGGAAAAAAATTAACAAACATGAGGACTCAGGGAACTGATGAAAATATAGTTCTAACTCCAGTTAGAAAAATGGCAATAGCTGAACAATTGAGTTTACTCAATACTGATGAAGCTTTAGAAATTACACCAATTGCATGTAGGTTAAGAAAATTAATTCTAGATCCACATGAGAGAAAAAGGCTATCAAGGGCAAAAACTTAAAAATAAATTATTTCAGAAGTTCAGAATACAAAATATCAAATTTAAAATTTAAAGGTTTATTATGATAATAAACTTTTTTTTTAATATTTTTTACCAAATAACGATTCAAAAATATATCATCAGAGTTTAAAATATTTGTTTTAAAAAAAATTGTTTTAAATTTCCTTAATAATTTAAGACCTATTTTATCCTCATGTAACTTAAATTTATTTAAATTCGATATATAAATTATATCTAGGATGGTAAAGAAATATTTTTTAGTTTTTTTTTTTACTATTAAAAATAAATTGTCCTTTTTATTATTATCAAAATATATAAAAATTTTTCTTGTATTAGTTGCTATATGATCATCAAGTATTTTTGTTTCTTTACTAGATAAAAATTCTTTAAAATGAGATTTTTCTTCACTAAATGACACATTGTTTTTTTTAAATCCAATAAAAGAAAAAGATAAGACAAACTTAGAAAAAAATTCAACCTCCTCAAATCCAAGTTTTTTGTAAAGGCCTTCTAGAGATTTTATAGGTGAATAAGTTGATAAAAAAATATTTTTTTCAATTATCGGAATTATAAGCTTAAATGCTTCAAACCTGTGTTTTTTTGAAACAATCCAACTATGAAGATAACAATGCTCTACAGTTTCACCATTAATTTGTCTTTTGGAAAAAATTGTCCCTAAAAAACCTTCTATATTTTTTTCATCTTTAATCAAGATATATCCTACGGGTTTATCTTGATCAAAATTAATTTTTAGAATATCTTCAACTTCTTTAAAATTAAGAAATTTTTGATTTTTAAGAAAATTTTCTAGAAAAAAATAATTTTTGTCATCTCTATAAATAGGTATAACTTTTACGTTAGAAGAGCCCTTTTTTTTCAATTTTGTGAAAAAAATCTTACTCATATTTAAAATTTTTTAATTATATATTTTGGCATAATTAGAAAGAAAATATACTTTAAATTTAAAAGGTTTACTGGTTTTTTAAAAAATTCTGAGAAAAATTGAAATATATTTCCGGAAATACAAATTTTTTTTATTTTCAAAGACTTAATAATTTTTTCTAGATTATAAAAATTGTAGTTTTTAAAATATTTTTTATTTCTATTTTTTGACAACCACTTTTCCAGCTCCTCAATATTTAAACTAATTTTATTTGTTGTCATATTTGACTCATGAATTCTATAAAATGCTAATGGTTCCTGAATAGAGAAAATTTTTTCTTTTAAACTTATTTTTACAAATAAGTCAAAGTCTCCTATGATATTATAAGTTTTATCAAAACTATGTTTTAAGAGCACTTTTCTCTTTATCATTGTAGTCAAAATAGGCATTTTAAAATCATCTAGTAGTTGCTGAGTAATTTGACCGTTATACAATTTTTTTTTTGAAAATAGAGATATCTTATTTCTTTTTTCATTGAATAAAAAAAGATTTGTATAAACGACGTTATACTCTTTATTTTTTTTTAAAAAACTTATTTGTTTTATAAGTTTTTTTTTATCCCACCAATCATCAGCATCTAAAAAAGTAATTAAAGAACCTTTAGTTTTTTTAAATGCAAGATTTCTGGCGTTATATAAATTGTAGAACTTTTTTGATTTGAAATATCTTATTTTTTTATTATTTTTAAACTTTAAAACTTCAGATTTTGTATTATCACTAGAACAATTATCATAAATAATTAGCTCCCAATTCTTATAGTTTTGAGAAACAACACTACCTATACTTTTCTTTAAAAACTTTGCTGAATTGTGACAATTTAATATTATTGATACTAACGGTAACTTTTTGTTTTTATTTTTTTGCATTAGTATATAAATTTACTCGAACTATTAATAAACTTAAAAAAAAAAAATTACAGTGAAAATACTTCTTAGATTCGATGATATAGCTGAAAATATGAATTGGGACATGATGGATAAATGTGAAAATCTTTTTGACCAATATAATATTAAACCATTGATGGGTGTTATACCGCATAATCAAGATTTAACTTTAAAGTCATTCCCAAAGAGAGATGATTTTTGGAAAATTATAAAGAGTTGGCAAGAAAAAGGATGGGAGATTTCTATGCATGGTTACAATCATCTTTATAATAAAAAAACACATAAAAAAGACTATTTTAAATATGGTGGTGCCTCAGAATTTTTTGGCGAACCTTTAGATTTACAAGTAGAAAAAATAAATAAAGGATTGGAAATATTTAAAAAAAATAAAATTAAAATTAGATCTTTTTTTGCTCCAAACCATACCTATGATACCAATACATTCTTAGCACTAAAAAAATCAGGGATATTTGAGATAATTGACGGATATGGATTGAGACCTTATACCCATGACAACATAAAATTTATTCCACAATTATTCTATAAACTTTTTTTCCTTCCTATTGGATTGCAAACAACACAAATTCACCTTAATGAAATGAATGAAAAAGATTTTAATAATTTAACAAGTTTAATTAAAGAAAAAAACCAAAATATTGTTTCATATAATGATGCTTTAAAATTATTATCAGATGGCAAAATTGATAAAATTTTAAATAAATTAGTTTATTATATTTTAATTTTAAAGAGAAAAATATTTTAACTAAGCTCTGTGTCCGTTTCTTAAATAATTAAAGTCTAAATTTTGACTTTTTGCTATCCTTTAGAAAACCTTTTACTGTATCAATCGTCATTGAATTAAAGTTTTTTCCAAATCTTTGTATTTGATCAATTATTTTTGGAGGCATGGTAATAATATCACATTTTATTTGCTTTGCTTGCGTAAAATTATAGGCCTCACGGGTGCTAGCCCAAAGAATTTTTATATTATTACTTCTTTTAACTAGATTAATACTTCTTTTAAAAATTGGTAATGGATCCTTTCCTTTGTCAGCCATTCTTCCTGCAAATACAGAAATAATAGTTTTAGTTTTTTTATTTAGAATTTTATAAATTTTTTTTACTTGCTCATAAGTATAGACAGCAGTGATATTAAGTTTAACTCCTTTATTACTTAATTCATTAATTACGGATCCCATAAAATATCCCTTTGAATTCACAACAGGGATTTTTACATAAACATTTTTACCCCAAGTAGTAATTTTGTAGGCTTGATTTAGCATTCCATGAGGTTCATCGGCAAACACCTCAAATGAAATTGATTTTTTTTTACATAATTTTAGTATTTTGAGAGAATAGTCTTTATAATTTTTGGCTCCCGCTAATCTCATTAAACTGGGATTAGTAGTAAATCCATCTACAATCGACTTATTATTGTAAAGTTTTATTGTTTTTAAATCAGCAATATCACAAAATATTTTTGTTTTCATTAATCTAAATTTTTAACAATATCTTCAGTCATTTTTTTTGCATCGGCGAACAACATTAAAGTATTATCTTTATAAAATAATTCGTTATCAATTCCTGCATACCCAGGCGACAAACTTCTTTTAACAAATAATACAGATTTACATTTTTCTACATCTAAGACTGGCATTCCAAATATTGGGCTTTTTGGATCTGTTTTAGCAACAGGATTAGTGACATCATTAGCTCCTATTACAAAAGCAACATCAGAATTTGCAAAATCATTATTAATGTCTTCTAGTTCAAAAACTTCATCGTAAGGTACATTTGCCTCTGCCAGTAAGACATTCATGTGCCCTGGCATTCTTCCAGCTACTGGATGTATCGCATAAGTTACTTTAATATCATTTTTTTTTAATTTATCTACCATTTCTCTAACAGCGTGTTGAGCTTGAGCGACAGCCATACCATAACCTGGGACGATGATAACTGAAGAGGCATTTTTCATTAAAAAAGCAGCATCCTCTGCATTGCCACTTTTCACTGGTTTTTGATCTATTCCTTTTTTTTTGTTTTCAGTTGAATTATCTGCTCCGAATCCACCTAAAATTACACTCACAAAAGATCTATTCATTGCTTTGCACATTATATATGAAAGAATCGCTCCAGAAGATCCAACGAGTGCACCCGTTATAATGAGAGCGGTGTTTTCCAAAGTAAAACCTATACCAGCTGCAGCCCAACCAGAATATGAATTTAGCATTGAAATAACCACAGGCATATCTGCTCCTCCGATAGGTATAATTAATAATATACCTACGAGAAAAGAAATCGTTACTACAGTCCAAAAAACATTGGCTGATTGAGTTTTACATAAGAAAAAAATTAAGACAAAAATACCTATACCGAGTATCAAATTTAAAATGTGTTGGCCGCTAAATGTAATCGGAGCACCAGACATTATCCCTCTTAGTTTTAAAAAAGCTATTATAGATCCAGAAAAAGTTATTGCTCCTACAGCTGCACCAATGGACATTTCAATTAAGCTTGCTAGTTTGATATTGCCTACAACACCCAAATTAAAAGCTTCAGGATTTAAAAAAGCTGCAATAGCAACAAATACAGCTGCTAAACCAACTAGACTATGAAATCCTGCAACTAACTCTGGCATAGCTGTCATTGGGATCTTAAAAGCTATAAATGCACCAATTGTTCCCCCAATAATAAGGAAAATTATTACATAAACTAAAGAATTAGAAAAATTACCAATTGATAAGAATGTTACAACTATAGCTATTATCATTCCTGCAATACCGAAGTAATTCCCTTGTCTTGATGTGTCTGGTGATGACAGTCCTCTTAATGCAAGTATGAATAAAATTCCTGAGAGTAAATAAAATACTGCTGAAAGGTTTGCGGAAATCATTTCTTTTTATCTTTCTTTTTTTTATACATTTGAAGCATTCTTTGAGTTACTAAAAAACCACCAAAAATGTTAATTGCCGCTAAAATGATTGCGATAAATCCAAAGATACTGGAAATATTGAAAATACTCTCTGAAGATCCTGCTAGGGCAGCAATAATCGCCCCAACAATAATTACTGACGAAATAGCATTTGTGACAGACATTAAGGGCGTATGAAGAGATGGAGTAACGCTCCAAACAACATAGTAACCAATAAAAATTGATAAAATAAATATACTAAACCTAAATATAAATGGGTCTATTTCCATAGTTAAACTTCTTTTATTAGAGATTTTTCAATTATCTCATCCTCTAAATTAATATTAAAATCTTTTTTTGATTTACTATACAAGTTACGAATAAAGCTAAAAAGGTTTTTAGCATATAGGCTGGATGCAGTGAGAGGTAAACTATTCATTAAACTTTTAACACCTATAATTTTAATATCATTAATTGTGTTAATTTTACCTGCTTCTGAAAATGCTGAATTTCCACCGTGTTCAGCCGCTAAATCGTAAACAATGGAGCCAGGTTTCATCAACTTCACTAAATCTTCAGTTAAAATTCTTGGAGCGGGCTTACCTGGTATTAATGCTGTACATATGACTATATCATTTTTTTTTAAAGCATCTTTCATCATTTCTGCTTGTTTCTTTTTATAGTCGTCAGATGCCTCTTTAGCATAGCCTGCAGCTGTTTCCATATCTTCAGATTGCTCAACAGTTAAAAATTTTCCTCCTAAACTTTCAACTTGTTCTTTTGATGCGGATCTTACGTCTGTTGCAGAAACAATCGCACCTAACCTTTTTGCAGTAGCGATAGCCTGTAACCCTGCTACGCCAGCTCCAATAACTAAAACTTTTGCTGCGGGCACTGTACCTGCAGCTGTCATCATCATAGGTACGGCTTTTTCGAATTGTGCTACACAATCAACGACCGCTCTATATCCTGCTAGATTAGATTGAGAAGACAATACGTCCATTGATTGAGCTCTAGTAATTCTAGGTAATAGTTCCAATGAAAAAGGCTTTATTTTTTTATTAATAATTTTTTCAATCTGACTCTTGTTTTTAGATGGATTTAGCATGCCAATCAAAATTGTTTTATCTTTTAAAATTTTAATTTCATCATCATTAGGACAATTAACTTTTGTAATTAAATTACTTAAGTTCATAATCTCATTTGGTGAGTTTTTTATTTCAACTCCAATTTTTAAATATTCATCGTCATTAATGCCAAGATGAGTAGCGTAATCTTTTTCAACGTATACTTTTAAACCCAGTCCAATAATGTTTTTTGCCGACTCTGGAGTTATTGAAACTCTTTTTTCTAGTGTTGTATTTTCTTTAATTGAACCGACAATCATTATTATAATTTTTAGATTTTAAAGTAATGTAATTGCTAATATCACTAAAACAGCAATTACCCCAATAGTTCCCCATAGTACGAATTTTGTGAAACCGTTGTAAGTTTTTTTGAAATCATTTTCACTCATCTTTAACCTTGACGAGCTTTAAATTTTGGATTTTTTTTATTGATCACGTACAGCTTTCCTCTACGTTTCACTAATTTAGAGTTCAAATCTCTTTTTTTTAACGATTTTAATGAGCTAGCTACTTTCATAATTTTTAAGCCTGGCAACGTCCTACTCTTCCATGTCTTAAGACAAAGTACCATCGGCGCAGAAAGGCTTAACTTCCGAGTTCGGAATGGGATCGGGTGTGTCCCTTTCGCAATAATTACCAGGCGAAAAACTTATATTATTTTTAAATAAATAAGTAAATAGTATAAATACGCACTTTTTACAGGATTATGGTGGGCGTGATAAGAATTGAACTTATGACCTCTTCGATGTCAACGAAGCGTTCTACCACTGAACTACACGCCCAGAAATTTTTAAAGTTGTACAAAAATTAAATTATTCATTAACTTTAAAGTTTATCTTTTTTTAAGAATACCTCTTATATAACAATTATCACCTGAATTGTTAATAAACCAATCAAGTTTAAGATCTTTCCTCAAACTTTTCATTTTTATAAAATCTTGGCGAAAACTTATAATTTTTTGGGGAATAATTTTTTTAAATATTCTTTTTAAGTTAAAAATTGAAATTATTTTTTTTCTAGAATTATAATACTCTTGTTGAGACTCTCTTTGGTATTTATGATCATCTGCAAATGAATAAGCTGCAAATGATAAATTAATAATTTCTAGGTTATGAATTTCAGCCAATTTTTTAATACTTTTTTCTGTAAAAAAAAGTAAGTGTGGACTGTCATATGCCCTACCATCAAAATACTCTTTTGTACAATTTGGTACCTCAAAGAAAATATGTCCATCTTTACTCAAAATTTCTTTAAACTTTACAAAAATACTATTTATATCAGATAGATGCTCTAACGAGTGAGTTGTTGTAATTAGATCAAATTTTTTATCGATATCATTCAAATTTTTTATGTTTTTATATCCTCTTTCATCTAAAATCTTTTCACAATATTCGTCTCCTTCAGTGCAAAAAAGATTAATTTTTGGAAATTTTTTTTTAAGTGCATGACCGATGTCACCATTTCCTCCACCAAAATCGTAAAAATTTTTAATTCTCTTAGCGTCAATAAATGTTGTTAAATAAGATATGTAACTCAAATTTTTATCTTCTAAATAATATTTTTTTTGATCCTCAAAATTTTCACTCACTAAAAAAGGTGGTCTGCCATTTGATCTGTATACTTTTTCATAAAAATAATCTAATTTTTCATTTGATGGCATTGGACTAACAAAGCTGAAGTCACATGCAGAGCATTGGAAAATTTTTGCATCACTAAAATACTTTTCATCTTCTCGTATTTCTAACCTAAAATCAGATAAGAAGTTTACATTATCTTTTTTTTCACAAATTAAGCAGTTCATAATTTTTAATTATTTAAAATACCTGAATTTATTTTTTTTATAAATTTCTTGTAGTTCATCTCTATCTCTTTTAACATCCATACATTTCCAAAAACCATAATGTTTAAATGCCACAAGCTCTTTTTTTTTGGCAGCTTGTTCTAATGGCCATTTTTCCAAAATTTCTTTATCGCTTCTTATTAATTTTAAGAAATTTGAATTCGCAATAAAAAAACCTCCATTGATCCAACTATTGCTAGTTTGCGGCTTCTCTTTAAAAGAAACCACTTTACTTTTTCTAAGCAATATTTCCCCAAATCTAGCAGGAGGTCTAACGGCAGTAACTGTTATAAGCTTATTTTTATTTTTATGAAACTTAGTGAGTTTATTCAGATTTACACTTGATAAGCCATCACCATAAGTAAACATAAAGTCTTTATTTTTTTCCAAAAAGCTTGATACTCTCTTTAATCTTCCACCAGTAAGTGTT
Source organism: uncultured Pelagibacteraceae bacterium (assembly GCA_902552345.1). Classification (GTDB taxonomy): domain Bacteria; phylum Pseudomonadota; class Alphaproteobacteria; order Pelagibacterales; family Pelagibacteraceae; genus Pelagilacustribacter. The sequence goes on from CACDGO010000003.1 coordinate 111,321, forward strand.
TCTTTTCCTGTATCTAAAATATTTATTTTACATCTCTTATTAAACAATTTTGCCTCAAACTCATCTCCATCTCTTTTAAAATTTTTGAAATACTTTTTAAATACGAAATTTTTATATCCAGTTGCTATTATAAAATCATTAAATCCAAATCTTAAATAATGATTCATAATATGAGCAATTATTGGATAAGGACCTATTTTAACCATAGGTTTTGGTATCACATGAGTATACTCTGACAATCTTGTTCCTAATCCTCCGGCTAAAATAACAACTTTCATCTACACTTGCCAATCATATTTAAAATATTTATCGTCATGTTTTCGCCTTACCATTTCTCTCTCGTCATGAGGTAAACTTGCACAGTTTGCAACGATAGACTCAGATTTGTCTAACCCTATAAAACCGTTCCAAATTAATGGGGGTATTGTAATTAAAAAAAAATTTTTTGGAGTGAGAATGTGTTCACTATATTTGCCAGAAGATTTGCTGTCTGATCTATCATCAAATAACACTAACTTTACCTCGCCGCTAATACATGCGTAATTAAGGATATTTTTTTTGTGTAAATGCCAGGCCTTGATAGATTTATTGAAAATTGTTGAAAAGTATATTTCGCCGAAAGACTCGAACACTATTGAGTCTGATCTTAACATAGGTAGTACGGAACCCCTATGATCAACAATCTTATTTAATTTTGTAATTTTAACACCTTCTATCATTTTAATTTAAAATACTCTTTTATTTGAAAGTTTGTAATATCCTTCAATTCAAGTTTTCTTATATAATGATCATACCATTTTGCAGTTTTCAAAATTGAATTTCTCATATTCCAGGTATTACTCCATTTCAATTTATTTAATGCGTTAGATGAATTTAGCTTCAATAAATTAGCTTCTTTAAAATTCCCTTTTTTAAAAATAATTTTTTTTTTTAAACTTAAACTTTTGAAAAATAACTCTACAATACTTTTTACTTTCATTGTTTCAGCAAACGATGGACCAAAATTCCAAGAGCCAGAATACCTTTTTTTGTTTACATATATTTTTTTTGCTAAAAGTAAATATCCAGAAATAGGTTCTAAAACATGTTGCCAAGGTCGGGTTGATTGAGGGTTTCTTATTGTCAATGTCTTTTTTTGAACAATTGATCTTACGCAATCTGGTATAATTCTATTCTTAGACCAATCTCCTCCACCAATAACATTTCCCGCTCTAACAGTTGCATAACCAAATCTTTTTTGAAATTTAAAAAAAGACTCTGAGTATGCTTTAAAAATAATTTCTGCGCTCGCTTTAGACGCGCTATATAAATCCTCACCCCCTAAAGTATCTGTCTCTTTATATCCCCTCTGAAACTCTTTATTAAGATAGCATTTATCTGAAGTAATTATTATTAATGAGACTAAACTTTTTAATTGTCTAGAAATGTTTAAGATGTTGCTTGTTCCAATCGTATTTGTAGCTACTGTATCCAATGGGGATTTATATGACTCGGAAACCAAAGATTGAGCAGCTAAATGAAAAATAATCTGAGGTTTGAAATTTAGAACACTCTTTTTTAATCTTTTATAATCTAGTATGTCTGCGTATACATTTTTTACTTTTTTGTAATTACACATTTTTTTATAAGATTTTAATCTATTATCTAGCTTAGAATACCCCATGATTTTTGAATTAAATTTCAAAAGACAAGCTGTTAACCAAGTACCTTTAAATCCTGTATGACCTGTAACTAATATTCTTTTATTTTTGTAGAAACTTTTTAAATTACTCATTTTTATAAATCATATGAAAGTGACTCAAAATTTGAATTTAGGAATTTTTTATAATTTTTTTTATCAATAATGTGAAAAATTGGTAGGTGAAAGATTAATTTTCCGCCCTTTTTCAAAAAATTTATCTCTTGTTTTATGACTTCTTTTCTAAATGACCATATCAAAACCAAAAGATATTTTGGTTTTTTAGATCTCATTTCTTTTTTAGAAATTATTTTTAAGTTACTTCCTGGTGTATATCTATTATATTTATATGGGTTAGCATCACATATATATTTAATATGTTCATTATTTATCTCACAATGGTTTAAAACAATGTTTCCTTTAGTTGACGCACCATAAGCTATAATATCTTTTTTTTTTATTTTTGATAAAAAAAAGTTAAGCATTTTTTTTGTGTTTTCAATTCTTATATTAAATTTATTGAATGAATTTTCATTAATTTTTCGCTCATATAAAAATTGGTTTTTAATTTTTTTTAATTTAGGTTTATATTTACTATTTTTTTTAGCGCATATTATTTCCACACTACCGCCGTTTATCTCATTAAAGGAAAAATCTAATATTTGTAAATTATGTTTTGAAATTATTTTATTAAAACTGCTGAGAGTGTAATAACATAAATGTTCATGACAAATTTGATCATATGTCAGATTTTTAAGTAATAATGGGAAATAGGACAACTCTAACATCCAAATACCATTTTTATTTAACAAAAAATTGATATCTGAACAAAATTTATTTGGGTCTTCAATATCGTAAAACATTGCAAAAGATGTAATTAAATCAAATTTTTTATTAATATTTTTTAAGCTTTCTTTTGAAAAGTAGTCTATTACTAAATTAACATTTTTCTTGTAGTAATTTTGAAATTTTCTTGCAGATGGATCTATTCCATATAGATTGAATTTTTTATTTTTTTTTGAAAAGAAATTTAAAAACGTTCCATCGTTTGATCCAATATCTAAGATAAAAGAATTATTTTTTAAATATTTTTGTTTACAAATAAATTCAAACTTTTCCTTTATGTGTTTTACCATTAAGGGACTTAAAGACGTGTTGTATCCATACGTAGTTCCATACATATCTTGCAAAGGAGGAGTTTTTTTAAATTGAACTAACTCACAATATCGGCAAATAAAAAGATCCAAAGAGTATTTTTTTAAATTTTTTTTAATTTTATGGGGAAACACGCTGCTTATGCATTGGCTTCCAATATCTATGACTTTTATATTAAGTTTTTTTTTACAATTTCTACAAAACATTAGGAAATAAATCTTTACTTATCATTAAAAAAAGTTTTTTGCTATTATAAATAATCTTCTAAAAAAAAAGTACAATCCAAATACATAAATTCCTGGGTATAATAAATTTTTTACTACGTGTTTTTTTATTTTAACAAATTCTAAACCTCTATGTCCCGGTTTTAATAAAATATTGTAAAAAGAAGGAAGGAGTCTTCGTAATGCAAAATTTTTACAAAGATAAAATCTGATAAATGACATGCCGTTTTTTCTATAACAATCCAATACTTCAGGAATTCTTACTGCCTCTACAAATGCGTATAAATCAGCCCAATCTTCGGCCCTTGGCCCATGAACATTTGCTGTTAAAGGTTTATTTAAAAAATAAGCTGTTTTATTTTTAAAAGCAGCAGACCAAATTTTTATATGTGGAGCTGTGTTATCGAAATTTGAATATAGTCTTGTATCGATAATATTTTCTTTATCAATTACATTTGTATTTTCTAACCATAATTTTCTTCTAAAAATACACAAGTATGTACTAAGCATAAATTCAAAGGATTTGAATGGATTGATTAGTTCAAAAAATTTTAGTTTTCCAGACTTATTATAATTTGAAAATTTTTTTAATTTTCTGAAATCAAATTTTCTTGTATCGAAAGGAAAATCAAACTTTTCAAGAATTTCAGACTTAAGATGAAATGAATTTATATAAAAAAAGTCTACATCAGAATTTTTATCTATTAAATCTTTTAAAATATTAAAGGCATTTGGTAAAATTAAATCATCGTTTCCTAAAATCCAAACAAATTCACCTTTTGCCATTGAAACACTTTTTAAACTATTATTACCGTATCCAATATTTTTTTCATTTTGATTGAAAACTAATTTGATTTTTTTATCAAATTTAGTAACGATTGAATTTGTATTCTCTTCAGAAAAATTATCAGAAATACACACCTCGACATTTAAATTGCTCTTTTTATTAGCTATTAATATTGAGTTCAAACAATTTTCCAAATACTTAATCCTATTATAAGTGGGAATGCAAATTGATAAGTCGATCATTTAAACTTTCCAAATATATTTTTTGGAACTTATAAAATTTCTAATAAACTTATTATTATTTTTAAAATTTAATATTGGTTTTTTGTCTTCACTTATCTTTGAGAGAACAAATTCTTTTACAGTCATAGGTTTACCGCTTGCTACATGCCAAATTTGAGGGAATTTTTTTGATTTTTTTTTAAAGTTTATAGCGTCAATTAAAATATTAGTTACCTTGCTAACTTCAATAAAATCTTTTTTTTGCTTACTTGAATTAATAGTAAAGGGAATTTTATTTTTAAAAGCATAATTTAAAGAACTTAATAATTTTTTTTTATTTTCTCCTTCTCCATAAACATTAAAAATTCTCATCAATCTACATTTAATTTTTTTTTTTTTAGATAACGATAATGCAATTTTAGAAAATTTATTTTTACTTTTTTCATAATTACTCTCAGGCAAAGATTTAGTTGTAGCTTTTAATTCGATTTCTTTTTTTGCACTTTTTCCATACTCTGAAGCTGAACCAACAATTAACCACTTATTACATCCGTTTTTAAGACAATTTAATAAAAGTTTATAAGGTTTTTTTACATTTACTTCAAAAGCTACTTTTGAACTAATTTTTTTTTTATTTACACCAGCTGCTGCAAGGTGAATTAAAGTATGTGATTGTTTTAAATATTTATCTAAATTTGAATCTAATTCTCCTTTAACCCACTCAATCCTTTTAGTGCTATTTATTTTTTTTTTTCTACTTAAAGCAAAAATTTTAAATCCCTTTTTTTCTGCTTTTTTTAAAAAATTTTTTCCTATAAAGCCTGTTGCTCCAGTTAAAAATAAATATTTTCTATTTATTAGCATTTTTTAATTTAAAATATTTGATTGTTCTTAAAATTCCTTCTTGCCAATTTATTTTAGGTTGCCATTTAATGGTTTTTTTTGCTTTGTTTATTTCTGGATAAATATCTAAAGCTTCATCTTTCCTTAATTTTACTTTTCCAAAAGAAGGTTCAAAAAAATTTGTAATCTTACCCACATGATACATAATTTTTTTAAGTTGAATTGATTTACCGTATCCAATATTTAAAATCTGGCCATCAGAATTTTTGTTTAAGAGTGTCTTAATAAAAGCATCAATTGCATCGGAAATATAAAGAAAATCTCTTTTTTGAATACCGCTAGAGGAATAAAAAATTTTTTTATTCAAACAAGCTTTAATTAAAATTGGTAAAAATCTGTTTTGATCTTGGTTAGGGCCATAGACTTGATATAATCTTAGAATTGTAGATGGAAAAATTTTTTTTCTCCTTTTTTGTAATAAAAAATTAGATGCTTTTAGTTTGTATTTTCCATAAATGCCAATCGGCCTACATTTAAAAGTCTCTTTTTGAGGCATTATGCTTTTTCCATATTCTGCTGAACTACCTACTTGAATAAATTTTTTAATTTTTTTTAATTTAAAATATTCATATAAATTTTTTACGGCTAGAAAATGATATTTCTTCACTTCAAGTTCATTTACATGATTTACATAACCACCAAGATTTACTACATACTCAAACTTATAATTTTTTAATTTAAATAGAGCCTTTTTTTTTGAAATATCGAGTATTAAGTAATTTACTCCTTTTAGTTTTCGATTTTTTTTTGGTTTATGTAATGAGATACTAGTAACATTCCATTTAAGTTTCAAACATGACTTAGCTAAGTGGTAACCAATAAATCCCGAACCCCCGATAATTAGAATATTTTTTTTCATAAATTTTTCATTATATTTGATTTAATTAAAGCAAGACTTTTATTATCTGCCTTTTCATTAAATTTATTATTGAATTTTTTAAGGGAGTCTTGAACTTTTTGGGAGAACCACCACGTATCCACATTTGCCCAAATTTTATTGATATGATCAATCATAGAGTAAGTTTCATGAAAAATAATTTTTTCAGTTTTAAGATCTCTGTATTTATGAATAAATTCTTCATTAATAATATTTAAGTAATTTTTATCTAAATACATTATTGATGGTATATTTTTGCAAAAATTTTCTAATAAACCGGTAGAGTCGTAATTAAAGATACATAATTTTGCATTATTTAAAATTTTCTCAGCACTTTTTACTCCATTGTCTATTTCAACATCAAGATCATTGAAATATTTAATGAAAGTTTGTCCGTAAATTTTTTTATAAAAAGTTTCGTTTAATCTTAAGATAATATTACTTTTAATTTCTTTATTTATTCTCTCCAAGAATAACCTTATCCTTGTTAAAGATTTTAAAATTTCAGATGGCATAATTAATAAATTATCAGTTGTGTTAGATAAAAATTCACAAAAAATAATCAATTTTTTTCCTCTATTTTTTTTATATGTAGATTGCTTTATTGTTTTAAAATTAAAAAAACCTTTAACATTTTTAAAATTTGAATTTTCATATCCCCAAGAAAAAAATTTGGTGGAATAACTAAATTCTGGAAGATAATTGTTATGTATCTTACTAAAATAATTATTGCCATGTTGACCAATAAATATTGGCTTATTATTTAAAATTTGTTTAGCTGCAAAAACTTTGAACACTTCATCAAAAAAATTTAAAGACGATGTAAAAATAAATTTAGGATCCTTAGGGAATAATTTGTTTTCAGACAATTTTAGATTTATTTTAAAATTTTCTAAAAGGGATTTAGGTAAAAAATTAAACAAATTTGAATTAATAAAATTTTCAAAATTCCTTTTTTCTGTACTCATTAGTCTCGTATATTTTTTTCTGAGAGTAAAATTAATCGGAAGATTATTTGGTGTGGATAAGCTTTTATAATAACTTGGAATTTGGTTAAATAATAATTCTAATTTCTTTTCTTGTAAAAAAGGAAGGTAAGTGTGACTTATAAATGCACTCGAAGGATTCCTGAATTTTTTTTGTAAAAAATATAAAATATTTTCATATAACTTTATTTTTTTTTTAACATTTCCTTTTGGCTTCATAGTTTTTTCAGGAAATTCTTTTACTTTTTTTACTTTTACATTATTCAAAAAATCTTTTTCAAAATAATTTAAAACTTTTGAAAAGTAGGCGTAATACCATGAAAGATCAAATGCATGGGCTCCCGCAAATTCTAGGGTATCCTCTTTTATAAAACAAAAATTTTTGTAATCTATTAATAATGCGTGACTAATTTTTTCACTTTTAATTAAATAATTAATCTGATTTAAAATTTTAAATGAAACATAAATATAATTTTTTAGCCAATATCCTACGATAATTTCAAGTCCTTGCTTATTAAAATTAGTATAATGAATTTCATTAAAATATTTTAAAAGATTTTTTAGAACTTTTTTGTAAATCTCATCGCAAAATTTATAATCATTTAATATTTCATTCCTTGCTTGTGTTAAAAAATCGATTTCTTTAATTTTGAATTTTTTTTTTATCTCTTGTTCTACTGGTAAAATACTAAGGTATTTAACATCATCGTCTAATTTTGATTGGTCTCCACACAATAATAGTGTGTTTTTCTCTGTTGTCATTTTAAAATTTGTATTTCTAAAGAAATTAATTACTTTTTTTTAAGATTTTTTTTATGGCTAAAATATTTAGAATATCTTTATTGTTGTGGGAATTATACTCGAAATTTTTTTTTACTCTTCTACCCCTCTCTTTTTTTTGATCTATCATATAAGTTTTAACATTTACATTTGGCTCCCAAATGGTCGGCTCAATTACATAATGATTTCTAAATTCTATAGTAAGGTGAGATTCTTCTGTAGAACACAATGATTCATGTAATTTTTCTCCAGGTCTTATACCAATAATCTTTAATTTTGTTTTTGGACTCAACGCTTTAGCTATATCTTTTATATAACAAGATGGAAGTTTAGGAATAAATATTTCTCCACCTTGCATTCTTTCAAATGAATTAAGAACAAATTTAATTCCATCATGTAAACTTATAAAAAACCTAGTCATTTTCGGATCTGTGATAGGTAAAGATGTTTTTTTTATTTTTATAAGTTTTTTAAAAAAAGGTATGACTGATCCTCTCGAATTTAAAACATTACCGTATCTCACAACAGAAAACCTTGTACTATATTTTTTCCCACCCAGCATGTTGGCAGATACAAAGAGTTTGTCTGATGCTAGTTTAGTTGCTCCATACAAATTTATTGGACTGCTTGCTTTATCAGTAGATAAAGCAATTACTTTTTTTACACCTTGTTCTAATGATGCAAATATTACATTACTGGCACCATTAATGTTAGTGTTAATGCATTCTTGAGGATTATACTCAGCAGCTGGTATCTGTTTAAGTGCCGCCGCGTGTATTACGAAATCAACATCATTAAATGCTAGATTTAATCTTGCTCTATCTCTCACATCCCCTATGAAGAAACGGAACTTATCTATATTGTAACCATCTCTAGATAATGAATTTTGCATTTCATATTGTTTAAGTTCGTCTCTAGAAAAAATTATTATTTTTTTTGGTCTATGTTTTTTGTATAAGTGTTTAGCACAAGCATTACCAAATGAGCCAGTCCCACCAGTTATCAGAATGATTTTATTTTTAAACATTATTAAATATTGTTAAATATTATTTAAACTCTTTGAATAAGCAAGTCCAATTTTTTTTTCAAAATAAATAAATCAATTTAGTGCTTTTAATTATTTAAAAATTAAATAAATTAAGATTTTTATAAGCTTTAAATTTGATTTTAAAAAATTTCCTACACGAGGATTATCTTTTCTCTTATTTGTCAAAATATCATAATTACTAACTTTAAAATTTTTTTTTATAAAAAAAATAGTTAAATCTACAAGAAAGAAGTATCTTAATTTTCTTAGATTAATTTGTTTTATCTTATCTTTCTTATAAATTTTAAATCCACTTAGAGGGTCTTTAATTTTAAATTTGAGGTTAGATACTCCTGATATTATTTTTTCCAAATTTCTGTTTTTTTTATATCTAGATCCAGCCACTAAATCAAAATCATTTTTACGCATATAATCATACATTTTTTCAATGTAGAAATTTTTATGTTGGCAGTCTGCATCCATAGTTAAAATGAAACGAAATTTTTTTTTTTTAGTTAAGTAAATTAACCCTTTTTTTAAACTCTCTTCGTAACCTAAATTTTTTTTGTTTCTGATGTAGTTTATTTTAGATTTTTGTAAAAATCTCTCAGTTCCATCTGATGAACCATCATCTACGACTAAAATATTATATTTTTTTTTTAATAGTATTAATTGTTTTTGAAAATTCTTTAATTCGTTAAAAGCAGGTATTAAAATGATTAACGAATTAAACTTATTTTTATACATTGACCTTTTTTTATTTTCTTTTTTGCTCGTTTATTGATTATTAAATTATCTTTATCAGGAGAAATTGAATTTTTAAGAAATGGTCTAAGTGGGATTATTTTTTCATATTTGATGATTTCATTTTCTTTAATATCTTGTTTTGCATAATAAGATCTTCTTTGAATGTATGTAGTGAATATCTCATTTTTTTCAATTTTTTTTACCCCGTCTCCTAAAGATTTTTCTAGACGTCTAGTTTCGTCTACCATTAACTTCCAAGAAGTTTGGTTCATTGAGAATTTATGATCCGGCCCTGTTCTATCATTATCATCTGTAAAATGTTTTTCTACAACTCTTGCTCCTAAAGCTACTGAACCCAAAACTGTGGCATGCCCCGGTGTATGATCACTTAACCCTAAAATAACTTTTTTTCCAAAAATTTTTTTGTATTGATTTAAGACGTTTAGATTAATACTTTCAAAATTTTTTTCTTCGTTGGAATAATTGGTATTACACTGCATTAAAATTAATTTTTTATTAATTTTTAATATTGTTTTTACAGCTTTTATTACCTCTTTTATCTTTGATGCACCTGTTGCAAGTATCATTGGTTTATTCTTTTTAGACATAGCTTCTATACTTTTTAGCCAAGTTATATCTCCTGAACCAATTTTATAAGCAGCAATGTACTTGTTCACTTTGTGAATATAATTGATATCGTAAGGAGCAGTCATAAAATCAATTTTTTGTTTTTTACATTCTTTTGCAAGTTCTTTTGTCCAATTAAAATTAATGCTAGCCTCTTGATAAGTTTGATAAACACTTTTTCTCCATTTGGACTGGTGTGATTTTTTTCCTATTTCATCAAACCCCATGGGGCTTATTATAGTTTCAGCTTTAAAATGTTGAAACTTTGCAGCATCTGCTCCAGCTTTAGCACACAATCTTATCAATTTTTTTGCTCTTGCTAAAGAACCATCATGATTTGCAGCGATATCGGCGATAAAGTAAGTGGGAGAAGTCGTAGAAATTATTTTTTTTTTTATCTTAATTATCATTATCGTTATCTAAATTAATTATTTTATCACACATTTTAAGAGTGCTTGATTTGTGTGAGATTATTATAAATGTTCTATTAGAAAATTTCTTTAATATATTCCCAATTATTTTCTCTTCTGTTTTTGAATCTAAAGCGCTTGTAAATTCATCTAAAAACAATAAATCAAAATTTTTATAAAGTGCCCTTGCTATTGAAATTCTTTGTTTTTCCCCACCAGAAAGTTTAACAGCATTATCGCCGACTTTTGTTATTATTCCCTGGGGAAGGGTATTAATTTTTTCTTCAAGCATTGTAGTTTTAATAATGTCCTCTATTTTTTTTGTTTCTAATTTATTTTCATATTCTTCCTCAGAAAAATCAAAAGCAATATTTTTTTTTATAGAGGTATCAAACAAAAAAGGTATTTGAGGGACGTAAGAGATTTTTAATTTTGAATTTTCTTGCCAATTCGACAGCTCTTTTCCTTGAATAAATATTTTCCCCTCACTGGGTTTTATTAGACCCATCATTAGATATAACAAAGTGCTTTTACCACTTCCGGTTCTACCAGAAATACCGATTTTCTCCCCTTTATTAATTTTAATGTTAAGCTTTTTTAAAATATAGTTTTCTTGCTCAGGATATTTATATGATATATCTTTCATATTTATCAAACTTGTATCTTCTTGAATACTGTGATGAAAATTATTTATATTATTTGAATTTTTTTTTAAACCTAAATTTAATTCATTCTTCTTCTCATATATTAATTCAAGGGAGGGTCTGAAAATTTTTAAATAAGTTAAACTGAGGTTGATTCCATTAAATGCTGGTAAAAATCTTAAGGATAAAACCAACAAAATTGCTATTTGTGGTAAAAAATTTTCGGTTTTCCCGTCAAGAAACATTAGAAAAGAGGCTACGACCAGTAAAACTAAGATTAGTAATTCAAGAAAAATTTTAGGCATTTTATCAAAAATATAAAATTTTTTTAAATTATACTCAAATTGACTTAAATTTTTAAGATATAGTTCTGTAACTTCTTTATCTTTGGAGCCAATTTTTATTTCTTTAAAAGATCCAAATGTTTCAGAAAGAATTTTGATTAAATTTGAGTTTATACGTTGATTTTTTTTTGCAGCTTTTTTAATAAAAGGTTTTATTAAAAACTGGTAAATTGAAGTAAAGAACAGCAAGATAAAACATAAATAAATAGTAAATTTATAATTAACTAATAACAAAACTATGAAAATCACTATCACAGCAAGAATTTCTCTAAACAACAACATTAAATTATTCAAATAACCATAAATTGATTGGATTTCTGAAGTCAAGTTTCTTACTAACTTTGAGGAATTTTCAGCTATAAATTTTTCATACGGTAAAGAAATATATTTTGAAAAAATTTCTCCAGATAGACTTTTTTTCATCCTATAAAAAAATTTTGCTTGATATTTAATTAGAAAAAACAAATAAAAATTTTTTAAAATAAATATTAAAACTACTAATATTCCTAAGGATTTAATTATGAATGTATCATCAAAATTATTTATATTGTTCAAATCAAAAAAACTGGAGATTTTTTTTTTTGTAAAATCAATATCTATTAAAGCACTGGCAAATAATGGTAGTATGGACAAAGAAACTATTTCAAATAAAAAATTTAAAGAATTTAAAAAAATTATTTTTTTAAATACTAATTGAAATTTATAGCTTAGAATATAAAAAATTTTTTTTGAAAAAACTCGCATAGAATCAAATATTTTCTAATTTTCTGCCTAATTTTTGTAAATTATTTGATTTAGTTTTTTTTGATAAAAAACTGCCAATTATTTTACATATTTTTTCACCTAAAAAAATTTTTAAAATAAGTCTGCAAAACTTTTTGACATAAAAAGGGGCTAAGCTAATTATAAAATGTTTTAAAAGAAGAAAAAAGAAACTTCTTTTAAACTTTTTAATGCTTTTTTCGTTTAGTTCAATTTCTACATACAAATTTCTAAATATACATTTAGGTTTTATACTTCTCTTTATTTCGAAACTTGAAAATAATAATTTTTCTACATCTTTCATCATTTCTACATCATCAAATAAAATTTTAATTTTTTTCTTCTTATGTAATTCTATACAGGCCAAGATTTCTTTGTATATTTTGATTGGTCTATGATCACCATCAATATGGTATAGGTCATAGTCTGTGTTTATTTTTTTTAAGTTCTTTAAACTATCACCTAAAATTAAATTGAGTTTTGAGTCAGTAAAAGTTTTTTTTAAATAATTAATTGCTTTCGGAGCAAATCTTTTATCTATGTCTAGTCCAGTAATTTTTAATTTTGGGTTAGAAGTTAACATAATTAAAATCGAATGCCCCATGTAAACTCCAATCTCAAGAATTTTTGAGTTCTCTTTAGCTAAGTGATATAATAAGTTTTGTTTTTTAAGCATTCTCTTATCGTATTTATAGTTTTGACCATCTATTAAATACGATCCACAGCTCAAATAAAATTTATTCCCACAAGCTTTATATATTCCTTGAAAATTTTTTTTTATTTTTCTCTCTAGATTTTGCATTGATTATTTGGAAAAAATTATATGAACTTCAGAGCTAAGTTTTTTTTCATCAATTTTGTTTTGCATATCGTTTAGAATGGAATAAAAATATTTTTTGATATTCTTATCATAAGTATCCGTATCTAATTGAGATGAGCTTGTAACTAAAGACCTGAATAAATCAGCTATATCTAGACCAAACCACCACTCTCCAATTATTGAAAATTTATATTTTTTTGCAAAATAGTAAATGGAGTCTTTTGTATATAGATGAGTATGTCCTCCAGACAAATGTCTAGGATAAACGTTTTGAAATGAATTTTCTATAAATGCGCTTAAAGAAAATAATGGAACACTAAGATATAAGTATTTAATATTTGATTTTTTAAATGCTTTTAAAAACCCATTGGGATTTTCTAAATGCTCTAAAACGCCGATAGCTGTTAAGCAATTAGCTTTATGATCATTTTTTAAAATTATTTTTTCAAGCTCACTTAAATCCTTATTTAAAAGTTTATTTTTTTTGAGATATTTATTCCCAATTTTGCACATATATTTGTTTGGCTCTATTCCGATTGCTTTTATATTATTTTTTTCAAGCGCTTTTAAAAAATGGCCAGCACCGGAACCTACATCTAAAACATAAATTTTTTTTTTTAAAACTTTTTTTAGGAATGAGACTTTATGACTATAAATATTTTTTACTCGTTGATAAAAAGAATTTTTGTAATTTTTTTCAATATTTTTAGATCCAGTGCCACTTATATAAAGTCTTTTTAAAAAATCCTTAGTTTCTAATTTTTCTCCATTTAAATGGCCGCAATACTTACATAAATTATATCTTATACCGAAACTTTTAATAAAAAAAATTCCTAATTTTTTTTCACAATTTTTGCAAAATTTTCTTTTAGGGCCTTTTATATAGATTTTATTTAATTTTATTGCAATTTTTCTATTTAATTTATTTTTAGTATAGAAATCAGTTTTTAAATTAAATATATCGCTATAATTTTTTGAAAATTTTACAATTTTTTTATTCATCTTGCTTTAGATATTAATTATCTAAATTTATTTTATTGTAATCAATAGTGTATGGAATTTTCGGAGGTGCTTTATCGTTTTTTAAAAACGGTATATTCTTAAGGGGGTTGTATCTTTCTGTTATTGTAATTCTCAATTTATTTTTGTCTTTCATCGGGTAACCAGAATGTATCATTTTGTTAATCATTAGCACTGCTGAACCAGCCTCTACTTCTAAATTTATTTTTTCAAATTTACTATAAATAGACCTATCAATATTTGTATAATCTTTTGTCCACATTTTTTTTCCGTTAGGGCTTGTTAATTTATGAGGGAAAAAACCATGCTTGTGCGAATTTTTATAAATAGTTAATCCTCCACATTTTTCATTTGTATTGTAGAGAGGTGACCATAAGAGAATTCCATCTCTTGAAAACATATTAGTTTCTTGATGAGGTTCTAATAAAAAATCATTACTTGAGTCATGAACGTGTATGCACGGACGAGAGGAAAAAACCACTTTAGTTTTAAAATATTCTTTTATCAATGTAATCATCTTTTCAGAGTGGAGGAACTTATATAAAGTCAAGTTATGGCAAGCCATATCATACCAATTTCCTTTTAGTTTTTTATTGAATTTTTTGATTTTGTAATATTTGCTGATTAAACTCTTTTCCTTATCTTTTTTTATATAATTTAAAGTTTCCCACAAAGAATTTTTAATTTCATTTAGACTTTTTTCATTAAAAAAATTCTTAAATATATAATAACCATTATCCTTAATATTTTTTATAATAGTTTTGTTATTCCAAATTCTTTTCATACTTATACTCTCTTATGTGAAATATTATTAAGATGAAAGTCTTTTTTGTAAAATTTTCCTACACCAATACTATCTGATTTTTGTTTTTTGTCACTATCTCTTATAGCAAGTAAATATTTTTGAGAATTGGTTAATTTTGATTTTGTGATTGAGCTTAAGAATTTCTGATAATTGAGAAGTTGAGGATGTCTTCTTCTTTTAATATTTAGCATTATCATTCTTCTTCTTTTCCCACTAATATTAGTAGAACCTGCATGCCATAAATTTAGATTTAATATCAAAATATCCCCCGCATTAATTTTTGGGCTTATCTCTTTTTTATTTCTTGTATTTATGTTGATATATTTTTCAGGCCAATTTTTTTTAAGATGTGTCCTAGGTATTAATCTAGGTGCTCCATTTTGTGTATTTGCATTATCAAAAAAAATCATTGCTACAATTCCTGCAAACTTTTCTGACTTTTTTTTCCTAGGTCTCCAGTCCATATGGATTTTTTGGTAACCTGTACCTTTTAGTGGTTCTCTAAAATTTAATCCGCAAACTTTAATTTCATCCTTGGTAACGTTTCTTGCACATATGAGAATTTCTGGGATAATTATTAAATTGGAAAAAATAATATTTTTTTCAATTAAATTTCCCAATCTTTGAGCTCCGGGTTCAAACAATTTTCCTTTTCTATAAAAAGTTTTTTTTCCTTCCCAACCACCTTTTGTTCCGTCTTTTTTAATGTGCTTGTCAATTTCTGATCTAAATAATTTTAAATTATTTTTCAGATATTTATTTTTTTTTATAATTAAATAGCCATATTTATTTAAAAAGTTTAATTGTTTTTTTTTTAAAACTTTTGAATTCTCCTCTATTTTTTTTATTAAATCTTTAGTTGATTTAATTTCTTTATCTATGTTTATTTTATTCATCAATTTTTACTTTATATTTTTGTAGAATCTCAATTCCTTTTTCGAAACTACTAAAATCAACAATATCGTCGGTTTCTAAAGATATATTAAATCCTTCCTCAAGCCCAGACATTAATGTCATGTGACCGATAGAGTCCCACTCGGGAATTTCATTGTATTTTAATTTTTCATGAAATTTTGCGTTATCGATTGATAATGATTTAACAAAAATTTCTTTGTATTTTTCCTTACTGCTCATTTACTTAATCTAAATTTTTAAGAATATCTTCTACAATCTTTTCAGGATCTAATCTATGTTTTTCTTTTAAATAATCATAAGTGCCACCAGATCCATAAATATCTTTAATACCCAAAAATAATTGTTTTGGTGAATTTGTAAAAGTCGAATTATACTCCGCGATAGCACTTCCTAAACCTCCATAAATATTATGTTCCTCAACAGAAACTATTAATTTAAAATTTTGTGATTCATCTAAAATATTTTTATCAATTGGTTTTATTGTATGCATATTTACTACTTTTACAGAAATATTTTTTTTCTGTAATATTTCTGCAGCAGTAAGACAATTTTTAGTTATTGCTCCTGCACAAAAAATTATAATATCATTTCCATCAACTAATGTTACTGATTTTCCAATCTTAAATTCGTAATCTTTGTTATAAATTATTGGATTATTTGAGGAACCAGTAAGTCTTAGATATGTAGATTTTTCAGAATTTACAGCTGCCTCCAAAGCTTTAATAGTCTCTAGCGAGTCTGCAGGTGATACTATATTTAAATTTGGTATTGACCTGAGCACGCCTACATCCTCAACGCAGCAATGTGTAAAACCTAAAGTGCCTAAAGCAAGACCACTACCAATGCCTACCATACATATTTTCTGTTTCATATAACCTAAATTTACTTTTATTTGTTCGCAGCATCGTAATGTTTGAAATGGTGCAAATGTGGTTGTAATAACGTTATAACCCTCGCTAGCTAGACCAGCTGCAACTCCAATCAAATTTTGTTCTGCGATCCCTAAATCATAATATTTATCAGGAAGTGTTTTTCTAAAACGGTCAAGTCCAGCTGAAGTTGAAACATCACATGTGCAAACTATCAAGTTGTCTATTTTTTTGGCTATCTCAAGAGCTGCTATTCCAAATGTAGCCCTTGCACCTATTGTAGACCACATTTTAATGTTTCTTTCGTCAATAATCATTTATTTACCTCAAGTTCCTCTAGTGCTTGATCGTAAAGTTTTTTTGTAAGAATAGAATGGTGCCAATCGTTATTATTTTCTGAAAAAGAGAAACCTTTACCTTTAACTGTATTGGCAATTATCGCTTTTGGTTTTAATTCAGAGTCTTCCATGCTCTCAAAATAGTTGCACAGTTCCTTAATATTATGCCCATCTATGTCAATAGTTTCCCAGCCAAAACTTTCCCATTTACTTCTTAGATCACTTGTTTTCATTATTTGATCATTCGTTCCAGTCTGTTGAAATTTATTATTATCAATAAATATAAAAAGATTGTTAAGTTTAAAATGTGAAGCGGCCATAGCAGCCTCCCAAACTGAGCCTTCATTACACTCACCGTCACCTATTATTACAAAAACTCTATTGTTTTTTTTTCTTTTTTTTAATGACAAAGCTACACCTATTCCTAATGAGAGGCCCATACCCAAAGATCCATTTGAAAAATCAATCCCAATTTCCCTATTAATAACAGGGTGACCCAGTAGTTTACTACTATCCTTCTCAAAAGTTTGTAGTTCATCTTTTGAAATATAACCAATTTCACATAAAGCAGCGTAATAGGCTAAGCAAGCGTGTCCTTTACTTAGTATAAATCTATCTCTATCTTGCCACTGAGGATCATCGTTGTACTTCATTACATGACAAAATAATGTAGAAATTATTTCCACAATTGAAAGAGCTCCACCTAAATGAGCGCTACTAGCTCCTGCAGAAAAAGCCATATCTATTATATTTCGTCTAATAGACTTTGAAAAATTTTGTATTTTATTAATATTAGATTTATCCATTACATGCCTCCAGTTACAAATAATGTTTCTCCATTAATATGATTTGAGTCCTCTGATGCTAAAAAAAGCACAATTTTTGCTATATCCTCAGGCTCTGCAGCTTTCTTCAGAGAAGTATTTTGTATAGCTTCATCTAATACTTTTTGAGGAGTGTTTTTCATCATATCAGTTTTAACTAATCCAGGAGCTATTGCGTTTACATTTATTTTAAAATTTCCAAGTTCCTTTGACAGAACTTCCGTGAATGAAATTAACGCTGATTTACTTGGAGCATAAGCAGATCTTCCAGCATCAGATAATTTAATAGCATTAGAGGAGATATTTATAATTTTTGAATTATTATTCTTAGATATAATTTTAAGAAGCTTTTGTGTCAAACTTATTACTGAGAAAAAGTTGATCTCAAAAACTTTTCTGAAAACATTTAATGGTGTCATTTGAAAAAGTGACATTTGATTTATTCCAGCATTATTTACAAGTATATTAATTTGTTTTGTGATTTTTTTTATTTTTAAAAATGCTTCCTCAATCTTTTTTTCGTCCTCTAAATCAAATGAAACTATATCAATTTTATTTGAGTATTTTTTAGAAATTTCTGAAGCCCGCAGAGAAAAATTACTATTTTCTTTTCTAACGCAAGCTATTATGTTGGCTCCGTTTTTAGAGAAAATTTCTAGAATTGATAACCCGATACCCCTATTACAGCCTGTGATAACTGCAGTTTTATCTTTTAAAAGCATTTTAGATGAAATCTTCTTCTGAAAAAATATCTTTTGCTAGAGCAGGTTTGAATATAGTTTGACCACTTTTGGTCATAAATTTTTTAATAAAATCTTTATCCTCACCAGCGAGACATAAATCACTATGGTTTCTGAAATACTTAATGCTAAAACCATGATCAATAATTTCTTTGAGAGACTGCTCAAAAATATTTCCAATTTTTATATGAACATAAGGACATACTAAAACGTCTCCAATCGGAGTTACATAAACTCTATTTACTGTAGTACATCCCAGAATTTTTTCGTGATTTTTATCAAAAGGGTTCCAAATATTTCTTACCAAATTTTTATATTCTTTTCTAATTTTTCTTAAATATTCTCTATCTTTGTCATTACAAATAATATTCTCAGCATTTTGCCACATACCTGAGGGAACAGCTACATTGAGTAAAGTTTTATACTTTTTATCTTTTGAATAATCTAAAAGTTGTTTGAAATGTTCCGTATTAGCATTGTAGTGACCTACAGTGATATTCAAATAAGGATCCATTCCTGCTTCTTGAACATGCTTAAGAGCTTCTATCGCTCTTTTCCAGGACTCCTTTCTGCCTCTGATCTCATCATGTATTTTTTCATCCATACTATCTATACTCACAGAAACTCGGCTTACTTTATAGTCTGCTAATTTTTTAGCCATTGCCTTATCAAGATAATACCCATTAGTAGTAAGGTACATATAAAATCTCTCAGGCCTTATAGCTTCTAAAACTTCAAATAACTTTTTTGGCTGAAGTAATAATTCTCCACCTTGTAAATCAAATTCAAAGTATCCAAGTTCGTCGGCTTCATCAGCGAGCCTCCTAATTGCTTTTATATCCAAATATTCTTTTACATGATCGCCTTTTGGTGAATTAGTAAAACAATATTTACATCTTAAGTTACAAGCGTTGTTAAAATTTAAATCAATACCTCTAGTTTTAGTACCAACCTTTCCATTATTTTTATTTACATATTCATAAAAATCTTTGAGTTTTTTTACTAATCGTGGCTTATTTAACAAAGATGATGCTATTGGCATAAATTATTAATTATTTAAATTATATTTTTTAATTTCTTCTGGCAATATCAAGTTAAACTCTGCTTTGCAAGCAAGTTCATTACCGACTTTTCCTATTCCTTCGCAATTAGCTATTCCTCTTTTAAAACTTAAGATTTTGGTGTCTATCTCTAGTCTATTACCAGGTAAGATTTTTTTAACAAATTTTAAATTATTAGCTGAGACTAAGTAAACAACTTTGCCTTTGTTTCCAGGTAGAGCTAAAATCGAAAGTGCACACATTTGAATTAAAGACTCTATTTGTAGCATACCGGGAACATTTGGATCATTTTTCCAATGTACTTTAAAAAACCATTCATTCTCTTTAAATTCTTTGTATCCTTTTGAACTAACACCAGGTATAACCTCTTTAGCATAATCTATCATTAAATAAGGATCTCTATTTTGTTGAAATTCTAAAATTTGTTTTCTATCTAAAGTTAGTGATTCCATTATCTTACTTCAATAGTTCTTGTTAAAGAGTTTACTACATTGTATCCATCCCATTTTAAAGAAATATTTAAAGACTGACCTATTGGAACAATTCTATCTACTCCTTTTAAATTATTTTTAATTAAAAGTTTTTTTAAATCTTCTTTGTTTACTCCAAAATAAGTCAAAGTCTGATATTTATTATTTATAATATTTTTTAAATTATTTAAACTCATTGTATAGAATTCAAAAAATAATCCCCATTTACCTCTCATTAGATGGTTATCAGAGTCGAGACTTTTTATTTCGATTTTGTGTATTAAGTTGTCAAAAATCTTAATAGATTTAATATTGTCTTTACTAATGATATATTTGCAAGTATCGGTAAACTTTTCAATCGATGAAAATGGCTGAAGATTATATTTTAGTTTTGTGATTTCGTACAATTTTTTCCAAAACTTATTTTCGATCTTCTTTTTATTTTTACCTATCCAAACTATTAAATGTGGAGAAGTACACGCATTCTGATCGACTGCATAAGTATCATTATAAAAATTATGAACAAGATTATTTATTTCAAGATTATTCAACTTCATAATCTTGTTTGTATCCATTATACAAAATGAATATCGATCTGCGAAAGATAGTTCTATCGCTCTTTCTTGAATTTTATGATTTCTAATAGAATTGATTGTCTTATCTCCACCCCATATTACTCTTGCATTGCATAAATAAGATAATTTTGAGGTAAATTCATCATTATCTTGATATCTCACTATTGTAATTCTGCCTTTTAAAAAAGAAAATTTTAAGAGTAATTTTTTTAAAATTTTACAAATAATTTCAATCTGTTTAAATTTTCTTGACGGGACTTTAATTACATTTGAATTTCCGGATAATAATCCAAATATTAAAGAATAAGCAAAATTAGTTGGAACATTAGAAGGTGTTATATGAAAAACTAAGCCTAATCCAATTTTAAAATTTAAATCTTTTTCTTCATTTTTGAATTTCAAAATATTTTTTTTTCTACACCAAAAAGATAACGATTTTAAATCAGGGTATTTTTTTATCTCTTTTAGTGCTGATAATCTTTTGGAAAAGATATCTAAAAATTTACACACCTCTAAAGAAAATGGCTCAAAAGGCTCTTGTTTAAATTTTTTATTCCCTACTAAATATATAATTTTTTTCATTATGTATCGCTACATCCTCTAATTTCGGATTGTTCGACTCTTCCATGAACAAGAAATTTTTTTTTTCCTTTGCAATTATCACAATCATTCTCGATAAGCTCTCCTAAATCCTCAGTTAATATACTGTGACCTGGGTAACTAGTAGGTAATAGTGATAATAACTGTAAATAACCTATTTTTTTTTTTGGTAAAACGTTAAAATTTTTATCTCTGATTATTACATCAGAATATTTACTAGGATTAAAACATCCGCAAGACTTACATTCAAAAAAGATAGATCCTGTTTGTTCTATAAGACCATAGTAATTAAAAACATTATTAATTTTTAAGTGAATTTTCAACTTATCCTTAAATTTAGTATTTGAGATATTAATTGATGACATTTTTTTCCACCCCCCTCCGTGTATCAGGATTCCTTTAGATAAATCAAAATTAACCTTCTTTTTATCAAATTGACGAACTAAATACTCATAAACATTGCTTGTGAAGCCAAATATTAAAAAACTTTTATCATGATAGTTTTTTAAAAATTCGTTTAAATTTTCGTAATCAATTTTTTTATTTTTAATCAAATAATTGTGATTTGTGCCGAATAAAGAAAATCCAATTATTGCGGCTGTTTTAGCGTCAAATTTATTTTTATTTTTAATACTAATTTTTTCATCAATAATTAACATTGGTAGTCTTTGCTTTCCTAAAATTCTTGTAACAATTTCATTTAAAACTCTTGTCTGTTTTTTTGCATTTTCTTTATCAAGAAATATTTTTGATGGAGTACTTGAACTTGTTCCTGATGAATTCAATATTTTAAAAATTTTTTTTTCCGGAATACTTTTTAAAGATGCTTCTTTAAATAGTTTTGCAGGTATAAATGGAATATCTTTTAGTTCAGTAATTTTTTCTTTTTTGAAAAAAAATTTAGTAATCTTTTTAAATTCACTCGAATTCTTATAGTGATAATTATTAAGTTTCAAAATTTCTTTCAAAAAAGATTTTTTTTCCATTATATTAATATTCTTTGAAACTTTTACTCTTTTTTCTTCTTATTAAAATAAAATTATTATTCAGTTTTAAAAATTCACTGCTAAACTTTTTTATCTTTTTTTCTTCATTAATTGATTTTGTATAAATTTCTAAAAAGGGTTTATTGTATTTACATTTAACTAAAAATTTTTTTTCTTTGAGAAAATCTTCAAGATCTCCAAGATTACATCTTTTACCAAATATTTTTACGATTTTATCTTTTCTTCCCAAAATATAAAGATTCTTTAATTTATCGTACCTACCTATATCACCTGTAATTAACTCCCCCTTTACTTCATCATCCTTGCTCAAATCTTTGAAAGAATTTGCATATCCTAAAAAAACATTCTTTCCGTAAAAATAAATTTCACCAGCCTTATCTGCTTTATTAATTATTTTACCTTTTTTATCTTTAAGAACTATACAGGATCCAGTCAAAGCTTTTCCAACGCTTCCAAAACTTTTAAAAAAGTTATTCCAATCTAAATAGCTAATTCTTGGTGAGGCTTCAGTTTGACCGTACATTACATAGAATTTAATTTTTTTTTCTTTGCAGACCTTTCCAAAATATTTTAAAGACTCAAAACTCAATTTTCCTCCTGCTTGTGTAATATATTTTAAAGATTTTTCTACTCTCTTTTTGAAATTTAATTTTTGTAAAAATTCATAAAACTCTGGAACACCTCCAAATGAGCATACTTTTTCTGATTTTAAAATTTTCCAAAATTCTTTTTCAAAAATTTTTCTTTTTGTAACTATTATTTTAGCTCCAGCTTTTAAATGACTATTAAGAATGGAGAGACCATAAGAGTAACCGAGCGGCATAGTAGTTATGGTTATGTGGTTATTCTTAATTTTTAAGTATCTAATAATATTTTTTGTATTTATTTCAATATTTTGTCTTGATAATCTTACAAATTTTGGATTTTGTGTTGTCCCAGATGTGCTTAATAATAAAAAGTTCTCGAAATTTAGATTTTTATGTTTAGTAAAGGGTGTTTTTAAGATGATATAATCTGAAAATTTAAATATGGATTTACATAATTTGAAAAATTTTCTAAGTCTCAAAGGTAAAAAAATATAATTAGGTTTATATTCATTAAAAATCTTATTAAAAAAATCATTATCGAAAGATTCATCTGCGATAATTGAAATATTTTTATTTTTCGATAAGAAGCCTATATAACCTTGTATAAAATTAATATTATTTTCGGCAATTAATAGAGAAACTGAATTATCATCGATTTTTTTTTGCAAAATCTTTAAATTTTTATCTATTTCGTCATAAGAAACTTTAATGTTATTTTCTATTAAAGCAGTTCTTTTTTTAAATTTTGAAAAATTATTAAAAAATATTGCCATTAAATATAAGAAATTAAATTATTTTTATTTTTAATCCGATCACAAAGTAATCTAAAAGATCCACTAATACTCAAAACCGAGAAATTCACTTTTTTAAATCTTAACTCTTTTAAAAAATTTTTTTCTTTGAAAATTTTATCTGAATCTTTTTTAATAATAGTTGATTTAACGTAAGGCTTTCTCACATACATTTTAATTATAATTTTTTTTTTCTTTTTACTTTTGTTTATATAAGTTCCAGAGAAGTTCTTTGAATACCTATAATTTACCCTATGAAGTTGTTCAACGACATGCACAAAAGTATTTGCATCCTTGTGATCTATGTCTATAAATAAATTTTTTCCATTATTTTTAATAATATACCCAAAAGGAGAATTAATACTGAAGCAATCTGAGTGTCTCATATTCGCTATTTTATTTTTATTTTTTCCAAATATTGAAAAAGAAAATATAGGGTTATTGCTTCTAATAAAATCTTTATCTTTAAGACTAAAATTACTGAGCGAACCACAAACAGATTTGGTCTTAAAATAATCGAACTTTTTAAATTTACAAAAATCCCAACTATATGTAGGAAAAATTAAAGTACCCTTTTTTGTTACTTTTTTTTTTAAAATTTCGATTAAATCTGGCGCATTTATTTTTCCTTTCGTCATCATAATTATTCTTAAAATGTTGGAATTTACTAAAACAGTATCTCCTTTTCTAATATTTAATTTCGTCAATATATTATTGAAATCTCTCTTACTGAATATCATTAGATTTGATTAATTATTTTTTTGTAAAATGTAATCAGGTTGATAATTTTTTTTTAAAGTTATTTCAGTAAAATTTTTTTTATTCTTCTTTAAAAAATCTTTTGCAGCCTTTCCTTCGCCGCCATTTCCAAGAATCGCTTCATCAAATACAATTAGACCTCTTGATGTTAGTTTAGTTTTTAAAGTGTCTAGAATTTTTTTTGTAGTATGGTAGGTGTCACAATCAATATAAATTAAAGAAAGTTTTGGAATTTTTTTAATATTTTTTTCCAAATTCATTATATCGTCTTTTATTACTTTTACATTTGATAAAT
>CACDGO010000004.1 GCA_902552345.1 uncultured Pelagibacteraceae bacterium
AACTGTGACTGACTTTGCAAGATTTCTAGGTTTATCTACATCGCAATTTTTCAATAAGGCAACCTGATAAGCTAGCATTTGTAGAGGTATAGTTAATAATATTGGTGATAATAAATTATCAATATATGGAACTCTTAAACCAAATCTTATATTTTCATTTAAAGACTCTTTTTTGTTATCTGTAATAAAAAGTATTTTTCCTCCTCTTGCTATAACTTCCTGCATATTAGAAATTGTTTTTTCAAAGTATTTATCCTTGGGAGCGATTACTATTACGGGAAGACCTTCCTCTATCAAAGCCAAAGGTCCATGTTTCATTTCACCCGCTGGATATCCCTCAGCATGTAAGTAAGACAATTCCTTTAATTTTAATGCACCTTCCAAAGCTATTGGGAAAGAGGATCCTCTTCCTAAAAACATTGATCCTTTTGCTGATAAAAATTCTTTTGCCATTAATTGTACATTATTTTCATTATCAATAGAGTCTTTTATCGCCTGTGGTAGTTTTCCTAAATTATTTATATGTCTTTCATATATTTTTTCGTCAATGTCTTTTCTTAGAATTGCCAATTTTAAACATAAAATATAAAGAACTGTTAACTGACCTAAAAATGCTTTGGTTGAAGCTACTCCAATTTCAGTACCTGCATAAATTGGTAAAACCCAATCAGAATTTCTTGCAATTGTGCTTTCAATTACATTTACTATCGAACATGTTTTAACATTATTTTTTTTACATATATCTAAAGCAGCAGCAGTATCAGCTGTTTCACCTGACTGAGAGACAAAAATATAAAGATTACTAGAATTAAATTTTAATTTTCTATATCTAAATTCAGAAGCGATATCTATTTCAACATCAATTGTTGTCAATTCCTCAAACCAATATTTTGCAGTTAAGCAAGAATTATAGGCTGTGCCACATCCAATTAAAATTATTTTATTTATATTTTTAGGATTAATAGGAAAATTTATAATATTAATATTTTTTTTTATACTATCAACATATTCATTAATACAATTTTTAACAGTTGTAGGTTGTTCAAAAATTTCTTTTAACATGAAATGTTTATACTCACCCTTCTCTACCGCAGTATCATTATCAGACAATGTATGTATTTTTTTATTTACTTTTCTTAGATTTTTGTCATAAAAATTGACCTCATCTTTAGTCAATACGCATATTTCACCATCATCTAAGTAAGAAATCTTGTTTGTCATAGACTTTAAAGCGTACGAGTCTGAACCTATATAATTTTCTTTATTAGAGTATCCTACTGCTAATGGACTTCCTCTTCTTGCACCGATTATTATATTTGAGAAATTTTTGAAGATTATTCCTAGAGCAAAACTACCCTTTAACTTTTTTAATGTTTTAAATACAGACTCTAATGGCTTATTTTCTTTCAAGGCCTCAGTAATTAATAGAGTTACTACCTCTGTGTCAGTCTGAGATTTAAACTTAAATCTCTTAAGTTCTAGTGATTTTTTTATCTCATCAGAATTTTCTATTATACCATTATGTACAACAGAAACTTCTTCTGATGAGTGTGGATGTGCATTAATTTCATTGGGAACCCCATGAGTGGCCCATCGTACATGACCAATACCTATATTTCCTTTTGAAGGTGCTCTGAATAAAATTTTTTCTAACTCTTCAACTCTACCAGAACATTTTTTTTCATTTATAATATTATCTGTCAAAGTGGCTAATCCAGCAGAGTCGTATCCTCGATATTCTAATTTTTTTAAAGAATTAACTATGTTTATTGAAACTGGTTTATTGCTAGCTATTCCAATAATTCCACACATTATCTTTTCTTTCTTTTATAATTTTTAATTTCAAGCTGTGGCGCTCTAGTAATTGCTAATGACTTTTGTTTTACATTTTTTGTTATTACAGATCCGGCACCTACAACACTTTTTCTACCAATTTCTATAGGAGCTACTAAAGATGAATTAGATCCTACAAAAACATTGTCAGAAATTTTTGTTTTTGATTTTTTAATTCCGTCATAATTACATGTGATTGTTCCGGCTCCAATGTTTGAATTTTTTCCAATTGAGGTATCTCCAATATAAGAAAGATGATTTACTTTTGAATTTTGATTTATAGAGGATTTTTTTGTTTCAACAAAATTTCCAATTTTAGTATTTTTTTTCAAAACAGTTCCCTCTCTTAATCTTGCGTAAGGACCAACGGTAACATTTTTTTCAATTTTAGTTCCCTCTAAATGGCTAAAAGATTTTATATGAGAATTGTCACCAATTTGAACTTTTGGACCAATTACAACATAAGGATCTATGGTAATATTTTTTCCAAATAAAGTATCTTTCGATAGAAATGTTGTTTCAGGCGCAACCAGAGTTACCCCTTTCTTTAACGCTTCATTTCTTAATAATTCTTGTGAAAGCCTATATGAATTAGCTTTATTTAATTTATTATTTGTATTCATCAAAAATTTCTTTACATTATTAATGTAACTGAAATAAGTCACAAAATATTTCTTTTTAATACTTTAAAAATGAATCAAATTTACACTATTCTTTTTGATCTAGATGGAACCATAGTCAATACTGCCCCAGATTTAATGTCTGCTCTTAATCATGTAATGAGAAAGTTTGGTCACTCAGAAAAAAAGCTTGAGGATATCAAGTCCCTTGCTGGAAAAGGGGCATGGGTGATGATGCAAAGGTCTTTTAAAGAAGAAATAAAAGATGAAAAAATAAAAAAAGAGATGACTAAAGAATTTATAGATTTTTACTCTAAGAATATTGATAAAAACAGTGTTCCAGTTAAAGGTGCAATAGATTTTTTTAATTGGGCAAAAAACAAAAATATTTCGATGGCTGTTTGCACTAATAAACAAGAGAGACTTGCAATAGATTTATTAAAAAAACTAGACCTATTCAAATTTTTTGAATATGTCGCTGGTTCAGATACTTTTGCTTTTAACAAACCTGACCCCAGACATCTAACAGATGTTGTAGAAATAATTGGAGGTGATTTAAAAAAAACAATGATGATAGGTGATAGTGAAGTAGATGCTATGTCTGCACAAAATGCTAAATTACCATTTGTTTTGGTTAAAGATGGATACACTGAAAAAACTGAAAAAGAAATTAAACATAATGAACTAATTTCAGATTTTGAAAATTTTGAAAAAATCATTAAAAAGTATTTATGATTAGTTTTGCTCTCTTTTCAGCTTTAGCAACTTTTTATTTTACAATGTTTTTCACCCCAGGTCCAAATAATGCAATGCTTACAGCATCCGGTATGAAATTTGGGTTTATTAGAACGTTGCCACATTTAATCGGAATTCCTTTAGGACATATTTTTCAAATCGGCCTTACTTGTTTTGGATTAGCAAACCTATTCTTGATTTATCCTCAAGTACAATTCTACATGAAAATCTTATGTTTTATTTATTTGCTCTACTTAGGATGGAAAATGATTGGCTCATTTTCCATGGTTCAAAAAGAGTCTGGAAGACCATTAAGATTTTACGAAGCATCATTATTCCAATTCATAAATCCAAAAGCTTGGTCGATTGCGGTCACTGTTGCATCAGGTTTTTTTCCAACTGAGGAAAATATTTTTATAGGAGTTGCATTTGTTACTATTACTGCTGCAGTTATATGTTTTCCTACGATCAGTCTTTGGGCGCTATTTGGAAGTGGATTAAGAAAATTTGTGGGAGATATTAAAACAAAAAAAATAATAGAATATGTTTTGGCACTTTTATTGGTTTTAACTGGTATATTTATTCTTATTAAATAATAGCCTTTGATTTTTACAATTCTCTTTAATATAAACTTTGCAGATGCATTTTACAAAAAAGAATAGTTCTGAAAAAAGATTAGAATTTGTAAAAAACTTACAATCAAAAAAGCTTCTTAGATTTCCTGGTGCATATAATCCGTTATGTGCAAAACTTATAGCTGAAATTGGTTTTGACGGAGTTTACATTTCAGGTGGTGTTATGTCTAATGATCTAGGATTACCAGACATAGGATTAACAACATTAGATCAAGTAAGTTACAGAGCTAACCAAATTTCTAGAGTAACGGATCTTCCTACAATTGTAGATGCAGATACTGGATTTAAAGATTGTAAAAAAACAATAATTACCTTTGAGGAAAAAGGTTTAGCTGGTTGTCATATTGAAGATCAGATAGCTGAAAAAAGATGTGGACATTTAGATAACAAAGAACTTATTTCAAAAGATGAAATGGTTAAAAAAATTAAAGAGTCTATAAATGCAAGAAAAGATAAAAATTTTTTAATTATAGTGAGGACTGATGCAAATACTGTAGAAGGTATTGATAAAACATTAGAAAGAATTAAATCTTATGAAGATGCTGGTGCTGACATGATTTTTCCAGAGGCAATGAAAGACGAAAAAGAGTTTGAAAAAGTCAGAAAAATATCCAAGGGTTATTTACTAGCCAACATGACAGAGTTTGGAAAATCTAAATTATTAAATATGTCTCAATTACAAAATTTAGGCTATAATTTAGTTATTTATCCTGTGACAACACAGAGACTCGCCATGCAAAATGTTGAATTAGGTCTTAAATCGATATTTAAAGATGGTCATCAAAATAATATCATTGACAAAATGCAGACTAGAAAAAGGTTGTACGAGTTAGTAGAATATGAGAAATACAATACACCTGATAAAAAAATCACAGATTTTTCTACAGAGGGACATGAATAATGAGTGAGGAAATTAAAAAAGGTTTGTTAGGTATAGTAGTTGATGAAACTACAATCTCACATGTAGTTCCAGAACTGAGTGCCTTAACTTACAGAGGGTACACTGTTCAAGAACTCTGCGATAAATGCGATTTCGAAGAAGTTGCATATTTAGTATTGAATGGAGAGCTACCAAACAAAAGTCAGCTGAAAAAATTCATCAAACAAGAAAGATCAGAGAGAAAACTTTCTAAACAAATATTAAATGATATTAAAAAAATGCCTCGAAACGCTCATCCTATGGATGTAATTAGAACTTGTGTAAGTTTAATGGCGTTAGAGGACAAAGATACGAAAGATAATTCTCCTAAAGCAAATATGAGAAAAGCAATGAGAATATTCGCCAAAACACCTACTGCTGTAGCTGCTTACTTTAGAACAAGAAAAGGAAAGTCAATTATAGCTCCAAGCAAGAAATTATCTTTTTCAGAAAATTTCTTTAAAATGATGTTCAATAAAGTTCCTGATAAAGAGATAGTGAGAGCATTTGATATTTCTTTAATCTTATACGCAGAACATAGTTTCAATGTCTCAACATTCACAGCAAGAACAATTACATCAAGTTTGTCTGATTTGCATGGTGCAATTACTGGAGCAATTGCTTCATTGAAAGGTCCACTTCATGGTGGAGCTAATGAAGCTGTTATGCATATGATGAAAGAAATTGGAAAACCTGAAAAAGCAAAAACATGGATAGAAAATGCTTTAAATAAGAAAAAGGTAGTTATGGGATTTGGCCATAGAGTTTACCGTACAGGAGACTCAAGAGTTCCAACAATGAAACACTACATGTTTAAAGTTGCTAAGCTTTTGAAAAAAGAAAAATATACAAGGATGTACGAGATTTTAGAAAAGGTAATGTTACAAAGAAAAAATATTCATCCTAATGTAGATTTTCCATGTGGTCCAACTTATTACATGATGGGAATTGATATAGACTTCTATACGCCAATATTTGTTATGTCACGTATCACGGGTTGGTCTGCGCATATAATGGAACAACATACTTCTAATAAACTTATTAGACCTTTGTCAAAATACAGGGGTGCAGAAGTTAGAGAAGTAATGTTATTAAACCAAAGATAGATGACTTTAACTAATTTACTTTTGTTTTTAATCTTAGTTACACTTGCTACATACACTTTTATGCCTTGGAAAGGTATTGAAAAAGGTTCTTTAGTAAAAGTAGCGTCTCAGTGGTTTATGTGGTTTTCTATTTTTGCAATCATAGTTTTAATATCTACTTTTTTTGGAATCGAAGTTTTTGGATAATAATTTTTTTCAACAAACAAGAATTTTAGATGGTGGAATGGGCCAGGAGCTTCTAAACCGTGGAGTAAAACCTCACGGGACTCTATGGGGTGCCTCAGCATTATATAATCGAAAATATCACAAAACAGTTGTAAAAACGCATTTAGATTTTATAAAAGCTGGAGCAGAAATTATAGTAACTAATAGCTTCGGAAGCAGAAAAAGAAGGCTTATTGAAAATGGTTTATTAAAAGAATATAAAAATCTTAACGTACTCGCAGGAAAACTTGCAAAAAAAGCCGTAGATATCTCCAAGAAAAAAGTTTTAATTGCCGGAAGTCTGCCACCTCAAAATTTTACTTATTTTGCTGATCTTGGAAAAGATCTTAAGTTTATTGAAGAAAGTTTTAAATCACAGGCAAAATATCTTAATCCATATGTAGATTTCTTTTATTTAGATGTAATGAGTAGCTGGAGAGAGTGCTCATTAGGATTAAGTGCAATTAAAAGATACAAGAAAAAAATTTTAGTCGGCATTCACATTAGGAGCAAAGGGTTGTTGCCCTCAGGTGAAAAATTTATAACTGTTGCAAAAAAAGTTCAAAAACATAAACCCATTGGAATTATGGCCTCTTGTGTTTCGTTTGAGGATTTAAGTGAAGTTATGAAAGATGCAAAAAAACTCAAAATCCCTTTCGGCTTTAAAATTAATGCTTTTGAACATATTCCGCCAGGTTGGAAACCAGACTCAAATAATCCAAAAGTTCAACTTGGAAAAAGAAAAGATCTTACTCCTAAAAAGTTTCTTGAAATTTGCAAAAAATTAAAGAGCAAAGGAGCTAAAATAATTGGAGGATGTTGTGAAATTACTCCTAAGCATATTAAATACCTAAGCAATTTAAAATAATTATTTTTTTGCCTCTTTATGTTTTTGAATCCTTCTAGCGTAATTTTGAGAAATTCGATCAAATATTATTGCTAGTGCAACTATAGCCAATCCATTCATTAAACCCAGTGCAAGGAATTGATTGGAAATAGATCTTAAAATTGGAACTCCTAAACCACTTACGCCAATCATTGAAGCTATAACAACCATCGCTAACGCCATCATTATAGTTTGATTTACTCCAGTCATGATTGAAGGGAGTGCTAAAGGTATTTCAATTTTAAATAAGATTATTCTTTTTTTTATACCTAAAGCTTTCGCTGCCTCAACTACTCTCCTGTCAACCTCTCTGATACCTAAATTTGTAAGTCTAACAATTGGTGGTATGGCATAAACACAGACTGCAAGCAATCCTGGTACTTTACCAATTCCTAAAAGCATTATAATTGGAATTAGATAAACAAAAGTTGGGATAGTTTGCATCATGTCTAACACTGGGGACAAAATATTTTTTAATCTCTCAGATCTAGCCATTAAAACCCCAATAGGGGTACCTACTATTAAACAAATTAAAGTGGCTACAGATATGATTGCCATTGTAGACATAGTATCTTTCCACATGCCAAAATAACCGATCACAAAAAAACTTATCGCTGTACCTATTGATAATTTAATACTTCTTGAGCTTAACCAAGCTAAAAAAGATAATAAAAAGATTATAAAAGGCCAAGGAGTAGTAATTAGAAACTTTTCAAACCAAACTAAAAATTTTAATAGAGGGCCAAAAAAGCCCTCTATTGAATCTCCGTACTCTCGAGAAAAGTCTTTAAAGGTAAGGTCAATACCTTTTTTCAAATCTCTTAAACTTTCCCTCTCCATTGAGGGAAATTTTAAGAAGAATTCGAGTTGCATCTAAAACAGTAATTTAAATTAAATTCCTGCTTTAATTTTTTTTGCAACAGATGAGGAAACCCACTTAGACCAAACTTTTTCGTGTTTCTTCATAAACTCGATTGCTGCATCTTCACCTTCAGCTTGATTATCGGTCATGTAAACCAGCATTGCATTCATCACTGTTCCTGGATAAATTCTTTTTTCCATGAATTTCATAGCTTCTGGTCCTGCTGATTTTTTAAAGTTATCTGTAACAACTGAATAAACTTCGGAGTCTACCCATCTTGTTTTTTTTGGTGTAGCACATTCTTGTTCTGGTTTAACTACACATTTGTGCCAATTATCATCTCCACCCCACTTAACTCCAAAATCTAAAAGTCTCATATCGTACTTTCCAATTATTGCAGTTGGGCTCCAATAATAACCAACCCAATTTTCACCTCTTTCAACAGCCTTTGCAATTGAACCGTCAAGTCCTGCTGCTGATCCTGGGTCGACTAATTTCCAACCTTTTGCTTCCATATCAAAAGCTTTAAAAAGTTGATTGTTGATTAGTTGGCATCCCCAACCAGCTGGGCATCCTACAAACGCTCCTTTTGATTTGTCTTCAGGGTGTGGAAACAGATCAGGTCTTTTTAACAAGTCCTGAACAGTTTTAATTCCATGTTTTTCCATTGTGTAAGGCGGAACAAACCAACCTTCCCCAAGTCCAGTTATCGGACCTTTATTTACAATATGAATTCTTCCCTCACCTACAGCTTTTTTTAGCGGACTCATTACTGAATTAGCCCAAAGCTCAGGCGCAACATCCGGTTGACCTTTTTCATTCATAGAAGTGAATGAAGGCATCGTATCGCCAGGTAATAATTCTACCTCGCAACCATATCCTTTTTCTAAAATAATTTTATCAATATTCGCCATTAATGAAGCTGAAGCCCAGTTCATGTTTGCATAAGTGATTTTTCCACACGCAGCATTTGCGATGTTATTGAAAAACAAGGCAGCGAATATTACTGCCATTAGTTTTGTTAATGATCTCATTTAACCCCCCTAGAGTTATTTATTTTTTCAAATAATGTAACAAAATGTAGTGTGTATTGTAACCGGAACACAACTAAAAAGTGAAATATGGAATATATACGTCTAAGATCTATTTAATGGCTTATATAGAAAAAATTACTTACATTTTTTGCATAGGCCGAAAAATTCCAAGTTAAATCTTTTAAATTTCATTCCTTTTCTGTGGTTAAAACTTGATAAATATTTTGAGAGCTTAGCGTCACTAATTTCATCAACCATCTCGCAACTTTCACAAATTGAAAACGCTGTAGCTTTAGAGATTTCGCAATCTGAACTTTTACATGCAACGAAAGCATTTTTACTTTCTATTTTATGAATTTTTCCCATTTCAATTAACTTATCTAATGCTCGATAAATTTGTTGAGGTGCGTTGATTCCTTTTTTTTGTACATTAAAAAGTATTGAGTAAGCTTTTAAAGGCCCCTTTGCTTTTTCAATAATATTTAAGACAATTTGTTGATTTCTAGAAAGTGTTTGTGCTTGTGCCATTATATAATTTACCAATTAAACATTATTTTTTCAATTCAGAATATTTTTTAAACTTAATAAGTGAAAAACAAAAAAGTATTAAAGCTGCAGTTATAATTGAAGGTCCAGATGGAGTATTAAATTCTAAAGATGAAAACAATCCTACCACTACAGATAATAGTCCACCAACCACTGATAGGAAAACCATTTGTTGAGGGTTGTTAGAAATATTTCTAGCCATTGCTGCAGGTATAATTAACATTCCGGTAATTAAAAGAAGTCCTACAATTTTTATCGAAATTGCTATTATTGCAGCCATCAGAATTGTAAATATCGCATTTGCCCTGTCCGGTTTCATGCCCTCAGCCTCTGCCAATTCATAATTTACGGTTGAAGCAAATAGAGGTTTCCAAATAATTTTTAATATAATGATAATCAACGCCCCACCTATCCAAATAAACATCAAGTCTATTTGATTTACAGCAAGTATATCTCCAAATAATAAACCCATAATATCAAATCTTATTGAGCTAAGAAATCCTAAGATCACTAGACCAACAGCTAGGGATGCATGTGCAAGTAAACCTAATAATGCATCATTGGGTAATTTTGTTTTTTTTTGTAATTGTAAAAGAATGATTGCTAAAGATGCAGATATTAAAAAAACTGCAAAAGCAATATTAATCTCAAAAAAGACTGCCATAGTAACTCCCAATAGTGCTGAGTGTGCTAAAGTTCCTGCGAAGAAAGAAAATCTTCTCCAAATTATAAAACATCCGAATGGTCCAGTCACTAAGGCTATACCAATTCCTGCAACTAAAGCTCTTATAAAAAAATCATTTAACATTTCTATTGTTTACGATTAATCGTTCCATCTTGAGAGTGAGTGTGATCGTGCTTGTGTTCATATAAAGTAAGAACTTTAGATGCACGATCTCCGAATAATTCTTTATATCTATTATCTTGTGCAACAACATGGGGTTTTCCAGAACAACAAACATGTCCATTGAGACAAATTACGTAATCAGTAGCTGACATTACCATGTGTAAATCATGAGAGATTAAGAGTATTCCGCAATTAAACTCTTCTGAAATTTTTTTAATTAATTCGTAAATAGCAATTTCACCTTTAAAATCTACCCCTTGAACTGGTTCATCTAATACTAAAAATTCAGGCTTTTTAGCAATTGCTCTTGCAATTAAAACTCTTTGAAATTCGCCACCTGAAAGATCGCTTACATTTTTTTGCTTTAAATGTTCTACTCCTGTCAGATTTAACGCAACATTAATTTGTTCATTATTTAAATCGTTAGTTAGAAACATAAAATCAATAACTCTTATTGGTAAAGTCCAATCGATTGATATTTTTTGAGGAACGTAACCAATTTTATCAGTAAATTTTTTCACAACACCTTCGATATTATTGTGAATACCTAACGCAATTTTAGCTGTAGTAGATTTTCCAGATCCATTAGGACCTATCAATGTAACAATCTCACCCTGTCGAACTTCGAAAGAAACTCCATCTACCAAAGATTTACCATTGATCTTTAATCCAGCCTTTTCAACTTTAACTAGAGTTTTTTTATTATTTTTATTCATTCTAAATCTTGACTTAAAAAGTGTTATATTATAACAAACGTTATATTATAACAATGATAAACAAAATTTTAAAGCTTACAATTACTTTCTTTTTAATTATCGGATTAAAAACATCAGCAAATGCTGGTGTAAAGGTGGTAACTTCTATTAAACCAATACACTCTCTCACTAGCTACGTCATGGATGGCGTAGGAAAGCCAGATCTTATAGTAGACGGTTTTAATTCACCACATGGATTTAACCTAAAACCCTCACATGCAAAAATGATTGAAAATGCAGATCTCATAATTTGGGTTGGTGAAGATTTGGAAGCATTCTTAGAAAAACCATTAAATACAATCGCTAAAAAAGCTGTAAATGTAGAAATAATGGACTTGAATGGAATTAAAAAACTTAAGTTCAGAGAAAAGAATATATTTGAAGGTCATGATGATCATGGACACGGTCATAAAGAAAAGAAACATGACGATCACGGACATGGACACAAGGAGAAAAAACACGATGATCATGGTCATAAAAAAGCTAAACATGATGATCACGGGCATGAGGGACATGCTCATGGTGAACACGATCCACATGTTTGGTTAGATCCAATGAATGCTAAAGTAATTGTTAAAGAAATCGAAAAACAATTAATTAAATTAGATCCAGATAACAGCTCTAAATATAAAGCTAATTCTAAAAAAGCTCAGTCTGAATTAGATAATTTAACAAAAAATATTAAAAAAGATCTAAAAGGAAATCTTAGATTTGTAGTTTTCCATGATGCTTACCAATATTTTGAAAATAGATTTGGTATTAAAGTTCTTGGAGCTTTAACAGTAAATCCAGATGTTTTGCCTGGGGCTGAACAATTATCTGAAATTAGAGAGGTTATAGAGCATGAAAAAGTAAATTGTCTTTTTTCAGAACCTCAATTCAATCCGGCAATTATAAAATCAATAGCGAAAGACACTAAAATTAAAACTGGTGTTTTAGATCCTCTTGGTGCGACTTTAGATAAAGGTAAAGGCATGTACTCTGAACTTTTACAGAGTATGTACGCTTCATTTAAAGGATGTTAGGAAATTTATCTTTCAATAACTAAAGTATCTTTAGAGCCACCGCCTTGAGAACTATTAACGATTGTGCTTCCTTTTTTCAAAGCAACTCTGGTTAGCCCGCCTGTTGTTACCCAAGATTTTTTACCAGTTAATACAAATGGTCTTAAATCTAAATGTCTAGGTTCAATTCCCTCTTCAGAAATTGTTGGATTAGTAGATAAAATTTCTAATGGTTGTGCAATATAATCGCAAGGTTTAGCTTTAATTTTATCTATCATATTTTCTCTTTCTTCTTTTGAAGCTTTAGGACCAATTAATATACCATTACCACCTGATCCATTGGTAGGTTTTACAACTAATTTGGAGATATTTTCGATAACATGATCTTTATGGATTTTTTTTCTACATAAAAATGTTTTTACTTGTTTTAGTTTTGGTTCTTCGTTTAAATAAAACTTAATCATCTTATCAACGTAAGAATAGATAGCTTTATCATCTGCTATTCCTGTCCCAGGTGCATTTACAATACCAACATTACCTTTACGCCAACATTTAAATAAACCAGGTACTCCAAGCAAAGAATGTTTATAAAAAACTTTTGGATCTAAGAAGTTGTCGTCTATTCTTCTATAAATACAATCAACTTTCATAGGGCCTGTTACAGTTTTCATATAAACAAAATCTTTTTCAACGAATAAATCTTTCCCCTCTACAAGCGCGATACCCATTTGTTCAGCTAAAAATCTATGTTCGAAATAAGCTGAGTTATATCTTCCTGGGGTTAACACACACATGTGTGGGTTTCTTGTTTTTCGAGGGACACATTCAAGCATACAGTGATATAATTTGTTTGGATATTGATGAACTGAAGAAACTTTGTATTTTGTAAATAATTCAGGAAAAACATCTCGCATTACCATTCGATTTTCAAGCATGTAAGAAACTCCTGATGGAACACGTAAATTATCTTCTAGAACCATGAACTCACCATTGATATTTCTTATTAAATCAATTCCTGAAATGTTGGACCAAGCTTTATATTTTGGTGAAAAACCATAGCACTCTCTTAAATAAAATGGAGAATTAAAAACTAAATCTTCAGGAATAATATTGTCTTTAAAAATTTTTCTGTCGTTGTAAACATCGTCTATAAAAAGGTTAAGAGCTTTTACCCTTTGAAGTAGTCCTTTTGAAACCTTAGCCCAATCTTTTTTTAGAATAATTCTAGGAATAATATCTAAAGGCCACTTTTTTTCTTGGAGTTTTTTTCCTGATGAATAAACTCGAAAATTTATTCCCCTAGCATTTATTGTACTTGCGCAGTTCTTTTCAATTTCATTTAACTTCTTGATGCCATGTCTCTCTAAAATGTGAGAGATAATAACAGCTTGCCTACGCAACTTATGGTCAGAGTTTAAGTACTCGTCATAAGTTTTTTTAGAATCGTATTTTTTCCACAAATTAACCATTTTATAATTCTTAATAGTTTGATGCCTTTATCAAATGCACAAATTCGATAATAGCTATGATAATTAAGAATTGAATATTTACTGTTTTTTAAATAAGAATTCAC
The DNA here is from genome assembly GCA_902552345.1 of uncultured Pelagibacteraceae bacterium. Taxonomy (GTDB): domain Bacteria; phylum Pseudomonadota; class Alphaproteobacteria; order Pelagibacterales; family Pelagibacteraceae; genus Pelagilacustribacter. The sequence goes on from CACDGO010000004.1 coordinate 13,560, forward strand.
CATGACATATTGTATAGGTATTAAGACTAATGAAGGCGTTGTGTTAGCTTCTGACTCTAGAACAAACGCTGGTTTAGATAATGTAAACATTTATTCTAAAATGCTTACTTACGACGTAGGTGACAGAACAGTTGTTATAGTTACTTCAGGAAACTTGGCAACATCGCAAGCAGTTTTTAAGTCTATTGAGAAAGACATAAAAGAAAATTCATCGAACAATCTCAATAAATGTAAAGATTTTGAGCAAATAGCTTCATATGTTGGGAAACTTACTATTAAACACTCATCTCCAGACGGAGTGAACACTGACAGCCTTGTTTTAGGGGCTACATTTATTATTGGAGGGCAAATAAGAGGTCAAGATTTAGAATTGTACTTAGTTTATCCTCAAGGAAATTATATTAGGCCAGCAGATAGTAAACCTTATTTGGTAATTGGTGAAGTAAAGTATGGGAAGCCCATACTCGATAGAGTTATAACTCCTAATGTTTCAATAGGTGATGCATCTAGATGTGCATTAATATCTATGGACTCCACACTCAAAAGTGATTTAACAGTAGGCCCACCAATTGATATTGCTGTCTATAAAAAAGATCAAACAAAATTATCTTACCTTAAATGTTTAAATACATCTGATGATGATTACAAAAAAATTTGTAATCAATGGTCTGATAAAGTTCTTCAGGTGTTTGATACTTTTCCTAAATTTGATTGGGAAAAATAATCTTTAAGCAAAAACCTCGCCCCATGTACCTTTTGTTGAAGCTTTAGAGTACTCTGTAGCTCTACCTTCAAAAAAGTTCATGTGCTCTACTCCGTTAAGCATAGTGTCCAACCACGTTAATGGATTTTTCTTAACATCGTAAATAGGATTCAAACCTAATTGCTCTAATCTTCTATTTCCAATAAACCTAATATACTGTTTAACTTCTTCAGCTGTTAAACCTTGCATTGGACCCATTTGAAAAGCAAGATCAATAAATGCATCCTCGTGATGAACTATTGTTTTGCATGCTTCATAGATTTCGTTTTTTAAATTGTCATTCCAGATCTGTGGTTCTTCTTTAATGAAATCTCTAAAGAGTCTAATCATAGAATTACAGTGCAAAGTTTCATCTCTGACTGACCACGTTACTATCTGGCCCATCCCTTTCATTTTATTAAATCTAGGAAAATTTAATAAAATTGCGAAACTTGCAAACAATTGTAGGCCTTCTGTGAAAGCAGAAAATACAGCCATCGTCATTGCTATATTATGTTTCGATTTAACATCAAAGCCTTGCATATAATCATACTTATCTTTCATTTCTTTGTACTGTAAGAATGCTGAATATTCTGTCTCTGGCATTCCTATAGTATCTAATAGATGAGAGTAAGCAGCGATGTGTACCGTTTCCATTGCAGCAAATGCTGTCATCATCATTAAAACTTCTGTTGGTTTAAATACTGTTGTGTAATGTCTTAAGTAACAATTGTTTACTTCAACATCTGCTTGAGTAAAAAATCTAAAGATATGAGTTAAAAGATTTTTTTCTTCAATCGATAAGTTTTTCTGCCAATCTCTAACATCATCTCCCAGAGGCACCTCTTCTGGCAACCAATGAATTCTTTGTTGAGTTAACCAGGCATCGTAACACCATGGATATCTGAATGGTTTGTAAACTGGGTTTTCTACTAACAAGCCCATTTTGTTAGGCTGGATTATTGTTGGTTTAGTTTTTTCTGCTACTGACATGATAAACACTCCTCATAGTTGTTGCTTTCATTATTTGATTCTTGTTTTCCAGAGTAAACATTTTTTGTCACATCTGTTGAAGATCCATTGTTTACATTTTCAGCTCTCTGGATTGATTTGGATCTACAGTAATAAAGGCTTTTCAGACCTTTTTTCCATGCTTGAAAATGAATATCGTGAAGTTCTTTTTTATGAATATCTGCTGGAACAAAGATATTTACTGACTGTGCTTGTGAGATATGCGGAGTTCTATCAGCGCCAAGTTCAACAATCCATCTTTGATCGATTTCAAAAGCAGTTTTGAATGTATCTTTTTCATTTGCAGTTAAAAAATTTAAATGTGACACAGACCCTTGATTAGTTGTTATTGTTGACCAAACTTCATCGGTATCCTTATTATATTTTTGAAGTATCTTTTTTAAATATTTATTTCTAACATTAAACGAACCTGAAAGTGTTTTATGAGTGTAGCTGTTAGCAGCAATTGGTTCTATACCTGGAGAAGACCCGCCACAAATAATTGATATAGAAGCTGTTGGGGCTATTGCAGTTTTGTTTGAAAACCTCTCCTTCATTCCATAGTCTGCTGCATCTGGACATGATCCTCTTTCTTCAGCTAAAGTCTTTGATGCGTCATCGACTTTTTCTTGAATGTTTTGGAATATTTTTTTGTTCCATACTTTGCTCATTACTGATCCAAAAGGAATATTTTTTTGCTGGAAGTATGAGTGTAATCCCATAACTCCTAGACCCACACTTCTCTCCCTCATTGCTGAATATTTTGCGTGGGCAAATTCATCAGGAGCTCTATTTATAAAATCACTCATAACATTATCTAAAAATCTCATTACATCCTCAACAAATTGAGGATCATCTTTCCATTGATCGTAAGTGTCTAAGTTTAGCGATGATAAACAGCAAACAGCCGTTCTTTGATTTCCCTCATTATCAATACCTGTTGGCAAAGTAATTTCACTGCAAAGATTAGATGTCTTTACTTTTAACCCGGCAAGTTTGTGATGCTGTGGAATTTGTCTGTTAACTGTATCTATGTAAACGATGTAAGGCTCGCCCGTTTCAATTCTTGCAGTCAATAATCTTATCCATAAATTTCTTGCTGGAATAGTTTGTTGAACAGATCCGTCGTAAGGACTTCTTAATGCCCATTGACCACCTGTTTCTACTGCTCTCATAAACTCATCCGTTACTAAAACACCATGGTGTAAATTTAGAGATCTTCTATTCACGTCTCCACCAGTTGGTCTTCTCATTTCGATAAATTCCTCGATTTCAGGATGATCAATTTGTAAATAACAGGCAGCTGAGCCTCTTCTTAAAGAACCTTGACTTATTGCCAAAGTCAAAGAGTCCATTACTTTGATGAATGGAATAATTCCAGAAGTTTTTCCGACCTTTCCAATTTTCTCTCCTATTGATCTGAGATTACCCCAATAGCTTCCGATACCGCCACCTCTTGCTGCTAGCCAAACATTTTCCTCCCAAAGATTTGTAATTCCTTCTAAACTGTCACTAGCCTCATTTAAAAAACATGAAATTGGCAGTCCCCTTTCTGTGCCACCGTTAGACAAAACAGGTGTAGCAGGCATAAACCATAAATTGCTTATGTAATTGTAAATTCTTTGTGCGTGTAAATTATCATCGGCATAAACACTTGCGACCCTTGCAAACAAATCTTGAAAACTTTCGTTCTGACCTAAATATCTATCAGTAAGTGTAGCTCTTCCGAAATCAGTTAAATTATTATCTCTCGACCTATCAATCTTGATAGTTATACCCTTCTCGTTTTGGAATAGTTCAGTCTCTCCAGATAAAGAGAACAGATCTGGTTTTTTTGGTCCGTTATTCTTTAGTTCGTTTTGGTTTTTTTGGCTAATTGAGCCGACAGCTTTCTCTATTGCCAATGATACACTTTTGTTCATATTTTCCTTATTTTTACTCGATTTGTTAACAAAACAACTATATGTTGTGTTACAGATATGTTAATATACTATATAACATCTAAATCAATAGAACATTATAAGAACATCTAATTAATTTTGCAAGTGGAAAGTTTTGTTAATAAACATTTAATAACAAATACCCATTTTCTTTAGTATTTATAGAACATGAAAATCAATCCAAACGGTTTTAGAGAGTATGATGCAAGGTGGATCTTTGAAAAAGAGATCGATATCGAGGGAATCACTAATTTAGGCAAAGGCCTAGGAACCCAAATAATTAATCATACTAAAAAAAATAATCCAAGAATAATAGTTGGTCATGACTATCGATCATATAGTGAAAAAATTAAAAAAGCTCTTATTGATGGTTTAGTTTCGACTGGATGCCAAATTGAAGATGTTGGTTTATCCTTGTCTCCAATGGTTTACTTCGCACAATTCAACTTAAATTCAGATGCGATTGCAATGGTAACCGCTAGTCATAATGAAAATGGTTGGACCGGTGTAAAGATGGGTATTAAAAAAGGTTTAACTCATGCACCAGAGGAAATGTTTGAACTAAAAGAGATTACATTAAACAAAAAATTTAAAATAGGAAAAGGAAATGTTAAAAAAATTGATAATTTTAAAGATATTTATATTCAAGATTTAATTAAAAAAAATAAAATAAATAAAAAAATTAGAGCAGTTGTTGCATGCGGAAATGGAACAGCAGGTATTTTTGCACCAGAAATATTGAAAGGTATAGGATGTGAGGTAATTGAACTAGACTGCAAATTAGATTGGTCTTTTCCTAAATACAACCCAAATCCTGAAGATCTAAAAATGCTTCATGCTATTTCAAAAGCAGTAAAAGAAAACAAAGCAGATATTGGATTTGGTTTTGATGGAGATGGTGATAGATGCGGCGTGATAGACAATCTTGGTAACGAAATTTTCTCTGATAAAATAGGTCTCTTGATCGCCAGAAACCTCTCTGGTATTTATAAAAACTCAAAATTTATAGTAGATGTTAAATCAACTGGTCTTTTTGCAAATGATAAAATTTTAATATCAAATAATTGCAAAACTATTTACTGGAAAACAGGACACTCTCACATCAAAAGAAAAGTAAATTTAGAAAAAGCACTTGCAGGCTTTGAAAAAAGTGGTCATTTCTTTTTTAGTAAACCTTTAGGCTACGGATATGATGATGGTATTAATTCAGCAATACAAGTTTGCCACCTTATAGCAAGTCAAAGTAAAGATATAAGTCAGATTATAAATGAATTGCCTGTAACATATCAATCACCAACAATGGCACCTTATTGTAAAGATGAGGAAAAATATGAAGTAGTAAAAAAGATTGTTGATGAGGTTCTTAAGTTGAAAAATGGAAATTTTAAAATTAATAATCAGTCTATTAAGGAAGTTTTAACAGTAAATGGTGTTAGATTTTCATTAGAGGATGGGTCTTGGGGCTTGATAAGAGCCTCCTCAAATAAACCTTCACTAGTTGTTGTAACTGAAAGTACCTCATCAGACAAAAGTAAAAAAGAAATATTTGAATTTATTGATGGTCTTTTGCAAAAAACTGGAAAAATTGGAGAATACGATCAAAAAATTTAAAGTTTTATATATTCAAATAAAAATCTTGATCCTACTAATACTAAAAAAATTCCAAAATATTTTGTAAGTTTTTTTTTATCCAACCTATGGCTTGTCTTCGCACCTAATCTAGCCATAAATGCAGTGATTGGAAAAAAAATCAAAAAAACAGGAATATTTAAAAATCCAATACTTAAAGGAACATCAGCTTCTAATATTTGACCTGAAAGTAAAAAACCAATAGCGCCACATGAAGCTATAACAAAACCGATTGCGGCAGCACTTCCTATGGCTTTATTTATTGGGTACCCAAAATATTTTAAAATTGGGACGTTCATAACTGCACCGCCAATACCCATTGGAGCAGAAACAAATCCACTAATTATACCTGCTATTGTTCTAGCAAATATACCAATTTTAATATTTAAATTATCTCCTTTTTCTTTCAAAAATAATAAATAAAAAGCTAATGCATAAACTACAATTGTAAAATAAAGAATTAATGGCTTTGTATCTAAATAACTGGCCAAAACCGTTCCTAGAACAACTCCAGCAACAACAGATAAACCAAATCCTCTTACAACTTTAAAGTCAACTGCATTATGTTGATGATGAGTAAGAACTGAAACTATTGATGTAGGTATAATAATTCCAAAAGATGTGCCTACTGATAAATGCATAATAAATGCTTGGTCTACACCTGCTTTTGTAAAAATATAAAATAAAATTGGAACAGTGACTAGACCACCGCCAATCCCAAAAAGCCCTGCAGCAAAACCTGCTGGAATTGCAGTGATAATCATAACAATTATTAAAAAAATTATTTCTGACTGTGAAAGTATATCCAAAATTATCTTTCTAGTGATACAGGGCTTTTTTTCTTTACCTGGTCCATAATGTGATTTACTTTTTGAAGATCTGCATCTCTAATACATAAATTTTTTGAAAGATATTGTTTCCACTCTTTAGAACCATTCTGCCCATGAAATAAACCCACTGTATGTCTCATAATATGATTTAATTGAGTACCTTTTGATGTTTCCTCCTGAATATATGGAATTAAATTTTGCATGACTTCTGATCTTGTTGGCACTTCTTTGTTTCCAAAAACCTCTTTTTCTATCTCTGCTAAAAAATAAGGTGAGTGATAAATAGCTCTACCTATCATTACTCCATCTACTTTTTTTAAGTGATCATTAATTTCATTTATGGTTTTAATACCTCCGTTGATAATAATTTCGTCTTTTTTAAAGTGATTTTTAAGTTTATAAACAAAATCATACTTCAATGGAGGGATATTTAAATTTTCTTTAGGACTTAATTTTTTTAATAAGGCTTTTCTAGCATGAATTATGAATTTTTTAGAGCCTGCATTTTTTGTTGTTTGAATAAATGATTTTAAAAAATTAAAGTTTTCTACATCATTATATCCAATTCTTGTTTTAATTGTTATTGGTAAATCGGTAGCTTTAGTCATTGCTTCAATACATCTTGCTACTAGATTAGGTTCTTGCATTAAACATGCGCCGAATTTATTTTTTTGAACTTTTTTACTCGGGCAGCCTAAATTCAAATTTATTTCTTTGTAACCATAGTCTTCAGAAATTTTACAAGCCTCTGCTAGATCATTTGGATTTGATCCACCTACTTGAAGCGTAACTGGATTTGATATCTTTTTAAAAGATAAAAGTTTATTTCTGTCACCTCTTATAATTGCGTTAGCAACTATCATCTCAGTATATAGGTGAATATTTTTACTAATAAGACTTAGAAAATAAATTTCATGCTTATCAGTGCAGTCCATCATTGGTGCAACTGAAACAGTTTTATCCATGATTTATTCTGTTTTGTTCTCTTCTTCTACTGGAGCTTCTTCACTTAATTCAAGCGGCGCTTCCTCTGTATCTAAATTTTCTTCCTTTATTTCAGGCTGTTCTGCTTTTAATTCTGATAACGCTTCGTCTGCTAAGCTAGGTTTTTTTGACTCTGGAATTCGTCTTGTTCTTTTCGAAGGAAGAATAGCAACCCCACTTTTTGAAACTTGACCTTTATATAAATTTTCAAAATCATCGTTAGTTTCGTCTTCGATTTCTTCTTGTTCTTCCGACTCATCTGGTTCTTTCCTTAATCTTTTAATTGCACTGGACTCAATTTCTTTTATATTTATTTTTCCATCGCCAATCTCTCTTAAAGAAATTATTGTTCGCTTATCGTTATCTTCATCCACAAGCATTGGGGATCCTGCATTAAGTTGAACTGTTCGCTCTTTAGCTAATAAAACTAAATCATATTGATTATCAACTTTTTCTAAACAATCTTCTACGGTAATTCTTGCCATGAGGATTTATATATTCAAATAATTAAAATAAATCAATTATTTTTTAAGTATGACAGGTTCTAAAGTTTTTCTGATTATAAGCAGAAGTCCCAGCGAAATAATAATATAAATAATAGAAATTAGAGCAATATCCTCAATAGAAAAACCATTATCGATCATTATCCCAAACACTGCGGTTCCAAAAGCAGTTGAAAAAACCATGAATGCTGTTGTCAATGCTTTTATTGATCCTATAAATTTTACACCATAAATTTCAGCCCAAGTGGAAGATCCAAGTACGTTAGCTAGCCCATTAGATATGCCTATAAATCCTAAAAAAATATATGCCGATATTTCATTTTGATAATATAACAAAACAAACATTGCTATTAGAAGGGGTATATTCATTAGAGGTATAAGCTTTCTACTAGTAAACTTATCAACTAAAAAACCAGAGAAAAATAAAGTTACTATCGAAGCTACTGAATAAATCATAAAGCCCTTTGGGATCGTATATATATTCCACATTTTAGAATTCGAAATAAAGGACTGGTAAACAAATACCCCTGTTGCGATCCAAGGCATTGCGAGCATATTCAAAGAAACAACGTAAAATCTAAAATCTTTGATTACATCTCGTCGTCTCCAACTTTTAATTATAAATGACTTTTGAGGACGCCGTTCTTTTTCTCTTGATTCTAATTTTATTGTTCTTATCGTATTGAAAATTATTAGAGGTAAAAATAATATAATTAAAACTGCTATGCCATGCCAGACTGTTCGCCAAGAATAAATCAAAAATAAATATGTAACAAAAATAGGTAGAATAAATTCGGCAGATGAAAGACCAAACCAAATTATACTGAGAGCCTTTCCTCTTGTTTGATTAAAAAATCTAGAAACAGTCGTAGTTGCGGTATGGCTCATTAAACCTTGTCCGGCAAATCTCATTAAAAAAATTCCTAACGCTAAAAAATAAATATTATTTATAAAAGAAAATAACAAGCTAGAAAAAAATAATAATAAAATTACAAAAAAAGAATAATAGATTATATGATACTCATCAATTTTCTTGCCAACCCAGACTAGTAAAAGACTTGAAAAAATTGTGGCAGAAGCATAAATATTTCCAAATTGGCCGTGAGAAATTCCAAGCTCATCTCTTATTGGTGCATTGAATAAACCTAAAAAAAAACTCTGTCCAAAACTTGAAAAAAATGTAAATATAAATCCAAAAACTACAACTTTTTTATTTATTGAAACTTTAAACATTTATGATTTATCTTTTATTTTCATTAATTTACATCAATGAAATATCTTAAGCTTATATATAGATCAATAATTTTGATGCTATAATTAAATTTATGGATGGACCATTAAAAAACATATTAGTCGTAGACCTAACTAGAGTTTTGGTTGGTCCATATTGCACAATGATTCTCTCAGATCTTGGGGCCAGGGTAATAAAGATTGAAGCACCTGAAGTTGGAGATGACTCTAGAAAATTTGGCCCCTTCATAGAAAATAATTCAGCTTATTTTATGTCTTTAAACAGGGGGAAGGAAAGTATTGCGTTAAATCTAAAAAATAATGATGATAAAAAAATTTTTTTAGATATTTTACAAAAAGCTGATGTTCTTGTTGAGAATTTTAAACCTGGAACATTAGAAAAATGGGGTTTTGGATGGAAAATTATCTGTAAAAAATTTCCTAAACTTATATATGCTTCAGCTTCTGGTTTTGGTCAGACGGGTCCTTTAAAGGAATTGCCTGCTTATGACATGGTGGTTCAAGGTATGGGAGGTTTGATGAGTGTTACAGGACAACCTAACTCTGAACCTACAAGAGTAGGTACATCTATAGGAGATATTACAGCAGCTCTATTTACTTCTATTGGAATAAATTCAGCTTTATACAATAGAGAAAAAACTGGAAAAGGTATGTTTATTGATGTCTCGATGTTAGATTGTCAAATAGCTATACTTGAAAATGCGATCGCGAGATATTTATCAAAAAACGAGATACCTAAGCCAATGGGGTCTCGACATCCATCCATAGCACCCTTTGAAGCATTTAAAACTAAAGACAATTATATTATTATAGCGGCAGGTAATGATAAATTGTTTGAAAAATTATGTCATTCGTTAAATATGAGTGAAGAAGCTAAAAATGAGAAATTCAAAACGAATGCTCTGCGTTGCCAAAATATGGATGAACTTAAATCCATTATGGAAAATAAATTAAAATCTCTGAGCACTAAAGAATGGACACAAAAACTAGAAAAAGATAAAATTCCTTGTGGTCCTATTTTTAACATAAAAGACGCAGTTGAAAATCCACAAATTAAAGCTAGAAATATGATAGTGGATACGTATCATCAAGTAGTAGGGAATTTTAAAACAGCAGGAAATCCTATTAAGATGTCAGTTTACGCAGATAGTTTAAAAAGGGGAAATGTTCCTGATCTTGATGGTGATAGAGAAAAAATCATTAAGGAGTTTTGTAATTAAAAATGAGTTGTAAAGTAGCTTTTCTAGGTCTTGGTGTAATGGGTTATCCCATGGCTGGATACATATCAAAAGCTGGTCATAATGTGACAGTTTACAATCGTACAAAATCCAAAGCTGAAAAATGGTTAAAGGAGTATAAAGGGAAAATGGCTGAAACACCAATGGATGCAGCAAAAGATTGTGATTTTATTTTTACATGTGTAGGAAACGATAACGATTTGAGAGAAGTAACTTTAGGAGAAAAAGGTTTATTTAAAACTGCTAAAAAAGGTGCAATTTATATCGATAACACTACTGCATCAGCTAACATAGCGAGAGAACTTTATAAAGAGGCAAAAATAAAAGGATTTGACTTTTTAGATGCACCAATTTCTGGTGGTCAAGCTGGAGCAGAAGGTGGAATTTTAACAGTTATGGTTGGGGGTGATGAAGCTCCATATAAAAAAGCTGAACCAGTTATTGATTGCTATAGCAAAAAAATTAAACTTCTTGGTCCCTCTGGAAGTGGCCAGTTAACAAAAATGGTAAACCAAATTTGCATTGCGGGCTTAGTACAAGGATTATCCGAAGCGATTAATTTTGGCATGAACGCAGGATTAAATATGCACGATGTAATTGAAGTTATTTCAAAAGGTGCTGCACAGTCTTGGCAAATGGAAAATAGACATAAAACGATGATTGAAGATAAATTTGATTATGGATTTGCGGTTGATTGGATGAGAAAAGATTTGAAAATAGCTATGGATGAGGCCAAGAAAAATAACTCGCCCTTACCCATCACAAAAATAATCGATGAATATTATGCTGAGGTACAAAAAATGGGTGGAGAAAGATGGGATACTTCAAGTTTAATTAAAAGATTTAGAAAATAAATCGTGTCAGAAACAGTAAGCTACTACGAAAATTCAAAAGAAATAGAAAATAAAATTTGGGATTTGCTATCAAATGCAGTCAAAGATAGATCCTCAGAATTTAGAACTCCCGTTTTCATTTGTGGGAATGAAGAAGATCTTGATGGTAGAGTAGTTGTTTTAAGGAAAGCAGATCAGCAAAACAATTTTATTCAATACCATAGTGACATAAGATCTTCAAAAATTGAAAAAATAAAAAAGAATCCCAAATGTTCAATTTTATTTTATGGTAAAGAGGAAAAAATACAGCTTAGAGTGAAAGCTGAATGTGAAGTAAATTATAATAATGATATAACAAAAGAGTCTTGGGATAAAACTGGTCACATTAGTAGAAAGTGTTATTTAGTTACAAACGGACCGGGCACAGAGTCAGAAAAACCTACTTCAGGATTAGATAATAAATTTGATAACTTTGGTTTTACAAAGGAAGAAAGTGAGGCTGGTTATAAAAATTTTTGCGTTATTAAATGTAAAATTAAAAGTATTGAATGGCTTTATTTAGCAGCTAAAGGGCACAGAAGGGCGTTGATTGATTTGAATGGTTCTAAAAAGTTTACTTGGTTAATACCTTAATTTATTTTTTATATTTTTTTATATTTTCAACGTAATCTCTTGCGTTTTCTTTTATATGTTCTATTTCTTCATCAGTAACTTGTCTGACAACTTTACCTGGGCTTCCTAAGACTAAAGATCTATCTGGTATAACTTTATTCTCAGTGACTAATGAGTTTGCACCGATTATACAATTTTTTCCAATCTTTGCTTTGTTTAAAATAATTGAACCAATTCCAATTATGCAATCGTCAGAAATTTCACATCCATGAAGCATGACCATATGCCCAACGGTAACTCCCTTACCAACAATTGTTGGACAACCTGGGTCAGTATGTATGACACTGCCATCTTGAATATTTGAGCCTTCGCCAATTATAATTGGTTCTAAATCACCTCTTAAAGTTGCATTAAACCAAATATTAGAATCTTTTTTTAATTCTACATTTCCGATGATTACAGCATTAGAGGCCACCCAGCTGTTTGGGTCTATTTTAGGAATATGACCTTTAACATCGTAAATCATAAATTTGCTGTAATGTATTATTAATTATCTTATAATATATTATGGCTTTAACAAAGACACCAGTTTGCGATTTTGGGAAAAAAGCTGAAGATTTCAAACTAAAATCAATAGAAAATAAAATAATTTCTCTGAATGACATAAAAGGTGAAAAAGCAACCTTAATAATGTTTATTTGTAATCATTGCCCATATGTAAAAGCTATTATTAGTCAATTGGCTAAAGATTGTAACGATTTAAAGCAAGATGGGATTAATTCAGTTGCAATCATGTCTAATGATACAAAAAATTATCCTGAGGACTCTTTTGATAATATGATCAAATTTTCTAAGGTAAATAATTTTGGTCAAACAAATTATTTGATTGATGAAACTCAAGAAATAGCGAAAAAATATGGCGCTGTTTGTACACCTGACTTCTTTGGTTATAATAAAGATTTAAAACTTCAATACCGAGGAAGATTTAGAGAACTTAAGGATCTTAAACCTACTTCAACAGGCGATAGCGATTTGAAGTTAGCTATGAAAATGATATCCGAAACTCAAGTTGGTCCAAGAGAACAAGTTCCTAGTATGGGATGTAATATTAAGTGGTTTAAATAATGTTTTTAGTATCTACAAGAAATTTTCCTCCTGAGCTTGGTGGAATGCAGAACCTAATGGAAGGTTTGTCAAACGCTTTAATAAATCATGGTCCTGTTAAAGTTTTTGCAGATAATCATGAACAAGCTGATAAATACGACCAAAATTCAAATTTACATATAGAGAGGATTTCAGGCTTTAAGATTTTTAGGAAGTACAGAAAAGCTAATTTAATAAAAGATTTCATCAAACAAAATCAAATAAGAGCATGTTTTTTTGATCATTGGAAAAGTATTGAAAATATTGATTTAGAGACACTTAACAAAACAAAATCTTTTTGTTTAATTCACTCTAAGGAAATAAATCACCCTCTTGGTTCATCTTTAAATAAAAGAGTTTTAAGAGCTCTTGGAAAAGCAAATTTCGTGGTTGCTAATTCGAAATTCACTAAGGAATTAGGTTTAAAACTAGGAATAAAAGATATTAAAGTCATCAACCCTGGTTGTAACTATCCTATTGCTATTACAGAAACAGCTAAAAAGTTTTCTAAAAATATTTATGGTAATTCTTCACCAAAGTTAATCACCGTTTCAAGATTAGATAGCCGTAAAAGCCACCAAAACATTTTGATGTCAATTAAAAATCTTTTACCTAAATTCCCAAATTTAAAATATGTATCAATCGGTGATGGAGATGAAAGAAAAAATCTAGAAAAATTAAGAAAGGAATTAAGTTTAGAAAAAAATGTTGAATTAATTTTTTCTTCCACAGAGCAAGAAAAAGTTAGTTTACTCGAACAATCAGATGTATTTGTAATGCCTTCAGTTGTTTATAAAAAATCAGTTGAAGGATTTGGGATTTCTTTTATCGAAGCTGCATCATATGGAAAACCATCAATTGGTGGAATTTATGGAGGTGAAGGAGACGCAATTAAATCTGGTATTACTGGATATCTTTGTAACGGAAACGACCTAAATGCAATTTACGATACTCTTTTAAAAATTTTATCAAACGAAAAATATATAGAACTTGGCGCTAACGCTTTTGAATTCTCAAAAGACTTCAAATGGGATAAAATTATAAAAAATTACATCAATTTAATTTAGATTTGACCTTTTTTAAAACAGTTTCGACTGTTAAGTTCTTAAGATTTTCAACACTTATTGCTTTAAAGTTATAACTTTCAATACTTACTTTTTTTGCAGTTGTGTGACCTCCAAAAAGTACAACTCCACTTTTATCTAAGTGTGAGGCTATATGGGCGGGTCCAGTATCATTAGCAATAATAAATTTTGCATTTCTAATTAAAGATATAAGTGTTTTAATGTTAATTGGCTGATTATTATCCAGAACTACTTTAGCATTTAAATTATTTGCTTCATCTATTTCATCTGGTCCTGGGGCTAACAAAATTGGATATTTATTTTTAAAATCTTGTTTTAGTCTTAAAATTAAATCTTTAAAAAAAGGCCACTTTTTTTGAGGAAGTTTTTTTGAGCAAAAAGGAAATAATAGAATATAATCTTTATTTGCATATTGTTTTTTTAATCTTGAGATATCTGATATCGCCCAATTTAAATCTATATTCTTTACGAACTCTGTTTGTACCCCGCTTTTTTTTAATTGGATTTCCATCCTATCAAGAACAGGATCTTTATCAAAATCACTTTTTTTTTGACCTGGCTCTAAAGAAGTTTCAGAAGATGACCATTCAATATTCTTTAAAATAAATCTTTTATAAAATTTGGTTCTACTTGAATTTTGCAAGTCAAAGATTTTAGTAAAATTGTATTTTGCAAGATTTTTTTTTAAATTACTTAGGTAAAAAAAATTCCATCTAGGTAACCTCTTATCTATTATGACTCCATCTAAATAAGGACATTCGGACATAAAAATTGCGTATGGTTGAGCTGTAAGTAAAAATACTTTTCTATTTTTATAAAAACTTTTAATATCTTTTATAGCGCCGTTTGCTTGAATTAAATCACCCAAAGAACCATGCTTTATTATCAAAATATTTGACATTATTATTTCGAAGTATATTTAATGATTAATATAGTCAAATATTAATATGAGCAAGAAAATGGACAGAATATTGGCAGAAATATCAGCTGGTGAATTGATAGATAAAATTACCATTTTAGAAATTAAAAAGGAAAAGATAAATAATAAAGAAAAATTAGCTGAAATAGACAAAGAATTAATTTCATTAAACGAAACATTAAAAAAATCGATCACTGATGAAAGTAAAATTATCAGTTTTAGGAATGATCTTAAAAATATAAATTTAAAGCTTTGGGATATAGAGGATGGAAAAAGATTGGCTGAAAAGAATAATCAATTTGATGAAAAATTTATTCAACTTGCGAGAAACGTTTACAAATTTAACGATGAAAGAGCAAAAATAAAATTAGCGATCAATAATGCGCTCGGATCAAATATAAAGGAAGTAAAATCTTACGAATAATTAGTCACCTTTTAAACTAGGTATATTTAATCTTAAATTTTTTGATAGATTAGGATTTATAGAGGCGGTAATTACACCTTCTGATTTATTTAATTCTTTTAATATTTCTCCATCCGGAGAAATTATTAATGAGTGACCAAAAGTTTTTCTTCCACTATAATGTTTCCCTCCTTGAGCAGGCGCAAAAATGTAACAAAAATTTTCTATAGCTCTGGCTCTCAATAAAGAATGCCAATGTTTTTTTCCTGTGGTCTCAGTAAAAGCAGATGGAATAGTTAAAAATAATGATCCCGCCTTAGCCAATTTTCTGTAGAGATTTGGAAATCTAAGATCATAACAAATGCTTAAACCAATCTTTCCCCAAGGTAAATTGAATGTTTTTATTTTTTTTCCCGGAAAAAAACTCTTTGACTCAAAATATTTTTCTTTTTTACTTAAAACAACATCATACATGTGAATTTTATCGTAATAAGTTCTAACTTTCCCATTCTTATCAATCAAAACAGACCTGTTAACTAATTTATTTTTTGAGATCTTAATTATTAAAGATCCTATCAAAATCCATTTCTTATATTTTTTTGCAAGTTTTTTAATTCCATTTAGATAAATATCATTTTTCATTGATGTACAAACTTTTAGCAATTCCTTTTTATTTAAAGAAAAATGTGACGAAACTTCTGGAGTAATGATGAAATCAGTTTTTTGCTTTACTGCTTTAATTATAAGTTTCGATGTTTTATCTAAATTGGTATGAATATTATTATTTGATCTTAATTGAATACAGGAAACACGAAACATTACTTCATTATAGATGAAGCAAAATTCCATTTACAGTCAAAACTAGGAATATAAGCCCCGGATAATTTAACGTTTCCAAAGCTTTTTCCTAAAACCTTACACCAGTTATCAACTTGTTTAGGTTTTTTATCCTGGCTTCCGACTTGAGCAGTTATCACGCCACCTTTTTTAAGAATTCTTTTTAAACCTTTCATATTTTTTTTTGCTAGATCAATGCAATATTGATCATCATTTAAATCTACAAAAATTTTATCGTATTTTGAATCTTCTATTTCTTTTATACTTTTGAATGCATCACCCCAGAAAGTTTTAATTTTATTACTTTTTTTAACTTTTGAGCAAACTTTCGGTAAGTGACGATAGCAAACATCTACTATCTCAGGATCTAATTCAAACCAATCAATATAGTTAGAGTTATTCTCTAAACAGGCTCTAGCAACACCTCCATCACCTCCACCAATTATCGCAACATTATTGTTTTTTTTACTCAAATCGTAACTGGATTTAAAAAAATTAGAGCTATAAATTTTTTCATCTTTTTCAGCTACTTGAATTTCATGATCAATAAACAATGCGTGACCAAACTCTTCTAGGTCCATTATTTCAACAAATTGACCGACTTTAGAAGTGAATTTTTCTAAAACATCTTTGACCACATAGAATTTCTTTTGACCTGGAGTGCTATAAATATCATCATAAAGACCTATGCTACTTCGATCGAAAGCATTGGTCACAACTCTTTGATGATCGATCTCTTTTCTTAAAATTTTAAGAGCAACTTTAGGGTTCACTTTTCCACATGTAAAAAAATCGAAGCTTATTACACCTCTTTCTGGGAAAGTATGAAAGCTAAAATGGCTTTCTGATAACAAAGCAACTAAAGTAAATCCCTGTGGTTCAAATTTGTGGGAAGAAACGTTTAATATTTCTACCTTTGCAGCTTTTGCTATTTTGTAAATAACTTTTTCATAAAACTCGGGTGAATAGTCTTTTTTAACACCAAGAAAATCAATGGTAATGTGCTCACCAACTTTAATCATAAAAATTACCCTTTTTTATAATTTTTAAATTTTTCTAAGACAATTTTCATTTCTTTTTTTGAAAGAATCTTAGGTATTCCAATTCTTATGGCATTTATATATTGATGGCAAATATTTTCGATCTCCTGAGCAAGCTCAAAAGTTTTTTCTAAATTTTCTCCAAAAGCAACTTGGCCGTGATTTGCAATCAAACATGCTGCTCTATTTTTTAAAGCTTTAATAATATTTCTTGAAAGATTTTTTGTTCCAAAAGTTGCGTATTTACTACACTTAATATCTTCTCCGCCTGCTACTGCAACCATATAGTGAAAAGCTGGAATGCTTTTTTGATGAGTAGAGACAGCTGTAGCACAAGTTGAGTGAGCATGAACTATAGCTTTAGCCTCTTTTTTATTCACATAAATATCTTGATGAAATCTCCACTCTGAAGATGGTTTACCCTTTTTTTTATCATAAACACCTTTAAGCGAAACAAAAACGATGTCTTTTGTTTTTAAAGATGAATATTTTCTACCCGATGGGGTTATATAAAAACCATCCACTCCTTTTTCTTTTGTTCTTGCAGAGATATTCCCTGATCTTAAAGCAGATAGATTAGTTATGTTTAATTTTTTTGAATATTTAATAACTTCAGCTTTTAATTTTTTCACTTAAATAAACCTTTCAAACCTTTTTCTGAAGCTTCACAAACACCTTTTTCTGTAATTAACCCTGTAACTAATTTAGCAGGTGTTACATCAAAGGCTAGGTTTAATGATTTACTTTTTTGTGGGTAGATGTTAACCCTTTTAATTTCGTTATTTTCATCTATTCCCTCAACATGTGATAGCTCCTCTGAGTTTCTCTCTTCGATAGGAATTTGTTTATGATCTTTAATGCTCCAGTCTATAGTTGAACTCGGTAAGGCAACATAGAAAGGCACATTGTTATCTTTTGCGGATAAAGCTTTAAGATAAGTTCCGATTTTGTTGCAAACATCGCCGTTAGATAAAGTTCTATCGGTTCCAACTATACACATATCCACTTCTCCTCTTTGCATTAATATACCACCAGCGTTATCGGTTATTATAGTGTTTGATATCCCCTCTTCATTTAATTCAAAAGATGTTAGGTTAGCTCCTTGATTTCTTGGTCTTGTTTCGTCAACCCAAACATGAACTTTTATTCCTTTTTGATGAGCATGGTATATTGGCGATGTAGCTGTGCCCCAGTCTATAGTTGCTAACCATCCTGCATTACAATGAGTTAGAATATTAACTGTATCTTTTTTTTTGTTAGCAATGTTTTCAATAATTTTAAGACCATTTAATCCAATATTTTTACAAAATTTTTCATCCTCTTCTGTAATTGCCTTCGCTTCATCAAGGGCTATTTTCAAGATATCTTTATCGTTTACACCGGATAGTTTTTTCATCATTCTTTCTACAGCCCACTTTAGATTGATTGCGGTGGGTCTTGATGCAATTAACTTTTCGCTAGATTTTTTTAAAAAAGATAAATCATTATTTTCAATTATAGATAAAACTAAACCATAGGCTGCAGTTGCGCCAATTAATGGGGCACCTCTCACCTCCATTGTTTTAATAGCATTAATTGCATCTTTCACATTTTTTAAATCTTTAATGATAAATTGATGAGGAAGCTTTGTTTGATCAATGATTTTTACTAAATTGTTCTGAAACCAAATTGTTTTGTATGATTTTCCTTCTATCTTCATTTACTTTTTTTCCATTTTTTTTAATCTTTTTCTTAAACTTGGTGATAGTGAATTAAACCATTTTTTTTCCTGTCCTGATTTAGGCAGAACTTCTCCATACTCAATCATTTGATCTGGTAATAGATCTTCTAAATAAACCCAAATAAAATCACTCTGCAACTTAGTGTTCTTAATCAAAATTTTTTTTAAACTTAAAATTAATTTTTTTTTTACTTTTGATGTTCGTCCAGTTCGTATCTGTCCATTTAAAAAAATTTCCTTAGTTTTTACTAATTTTCCACCCATGAAATGAGTATTTTTTTGATTTTTTTGAAATATCACTTGAGCAAAAAAGGTATTAGCGCCAGTAAACTTACTATGAGTATTTGTAATATCATTCGCAATTGAATTTTTTTGTTTTTGTGAAAGATTAATATTAGAATATTTTACTGTATAAGTTGGCATTAAGATTATTTTTTATATAAAACTCTTCCAGCAATATTTTTTAATTTTTTAATTGTTTTTTTTGTTCTTAACTTTGGATCAGTAATTATAGCAACATCTAAACAGTCGTTTGCAGGATCTTTTTCTGCTGAAAAATTTTTAAATGTTTTTATTATTTCTTTGATCATATTTTGTGCATTAGCTGCATTTTGCATTAGCGTTTGAACGACCATACTAACATCAACCTCATCGTGATCAGGATGCCAACAATCATAGTCTGTAACCATTGCGACAGTGCTGTATCTAATTTCGGCTTCTCTAGCTAATTTAGCTTCGGGCATATTAGTCATACCAATTACGTCGGCTCCCCAAGATCTATATAAGTTTGACTCCGCAAGTGTAGAAAATTGAGGACCCTCCATTACTATATATGTTCCTCCTCTTTGATTTTTAATATCTAATTTTTTTAATGCCGCCTCACAACAATCAGATAAACCTTGGCTTGTGGGTTTAGCCATAGATACATGGGCAACAATTTCTTCGTCAAAGAAGGTTTTTGATCTTGAAAAAGTTCTATCGATAAACTGATCAACTATGACAAATTTTCCTGGCTCTAAATCTTTTTTTAGTGACCCTACAGCTGAAACTGAGATTATATCTGTGACGCCTAATTGTTTCATCGCATCGATGTTAGCTCTAAAGTTAATATTTGTTGGATTGATTTTATGTCCTCTTGAGTGTCTCGGTATAAAACAAATTTCTTCTTTACTTAGTTTTGCAATTAATATTTCATCGGATGGTTTTCCCCAAGGAGTTTTAATTTTCTTCCATTTTGAATTTTCAAAACCTTCCATTTTATAAAGGCCGCTACCACCAATTATCCCGAGTTTTCTTTTTTTCATGATTTAATTATTAATGCTTTTTTGTTAAAACTTGAAGCAAATTATGGATTTAAAAAAATATATTAGATCAGTTCCTGACTATCCAAAAAAGGGAATTCTTTTCAGGGATATAACCACATTAATAAAAAATGCTAAGGCTTTCAAGTACACCAATGATAAAATTATTGAACTGGCAAAACAAATTGAATTCGATAAGATTGCAGCTATTGAGTCCAGAGGTTTTGTATTTGCTTCGACAGTTTCCTATCAACTAGAAAAACCTTTTATTTTGTTAAGAAAAAAAAATAAACTTCCAGCAGCAGTCCATTCTGTTGATTTTGAATTAGAATATGGAAATGCAACTATTGAGGTTCATAAAGACTCGATTGATAAAGGCGAGAAAATACTTGTAATTGATGATTTGATCGCCACAGGCGGAACTGCTGAAGCAGCGGCGAAAATAATTGAGATATCAGGCGGTAAAGTTGCAGGTTTTATTTTTGTAATTAATTTATTTGATCTTCCTGGACAAAATCTACTCAAAAATAAAGGATATAAAACCGAAAGTTTAATTGAGTTTCCAGGACACTAATTAATTTTTTTCTATAAAATTTTTTATATAATCTTTTAAACTTATTTTACCAAAATACTTATATAATTTATTAGATAAGTGCGTATTTATTGTAGCAGAAGCAAATCTTTCTCCTTGCCTTTTAGGTAAAAATTTAATTTTTGAATTAAACATTTTAGCAACTTCAGTAATAGAGTAAGATTTTTTATTGGATATACTATAATGCCTACACAAATTTTTTTTCCAAGCTAAATAACATATATTGATAGTATCATTTATATGCGTAAATCTTCTTGTTTGTGTCCCAGGTTTCACGACAGGCAAGGCTTTACCTTTTTTATAATGATCTTCAAATATACCAATAACTGTAGACATATCGCCCTTACAAATTTGGTGTGGACCATAGACATTATAAAAATAAATCACTTCGAATTTAAAATAAAACCATTTTTTAAGATTTTCTAATAATTCTAAATTCTTAGACTTAAAAAAGGCGTAGGGTGATAAATTCTTATCTTTTCCCTTATTACCGAGGGACGCAGATGTAGCAGAATAGATAAGTTTAATCTTATTTTTTAAACAAAAATTAAATACTGCATTAGTACCAACAGAGTTAGAGTCTATGCACTCATTCATTTTTATAAAACTTTGGTAAATTCTTGCAAATTCACCAAAATGAAAAACTGATTTAATTTTATGAGGATTTTTAATTAAATTTGAAATATTTTTAGTTTTACCTTTTATATATTTGATTTGAGAATTTTTTAAATGATTGAGTTTAGTTCCAGAAGAATAATCATCTAAACTTATAATTTTATAATTTGTTTTTTTTAAAAGTAATTTAATTAAATTTGTGCCAACAAACCCTGCACCGCCGGTAACTAAAATAATATTTTTTTTTGACATTTTGTTTTCTATCTTCAATAACTCAGTAAATCAATCTAATGATGGCCTATACCAAGATTTCTTACCTAGGATTGAGTTTATAATTCCACTCATTCTGCAGAAATATATATTTTTCTTATCCTTATTTAAAATTAACTGATAATAGATTAATTTTGAAATAGCTGAAAAAAGTTTAGGTAAAATAATTATAAAGGCTGAAACAAAACCTCTGTATTTTTTATGATAATAAAATGTTGACCACATCCAATGCCAATTTCTATTTTTTTCAAGTTCGAGGGCATTTACTTTGTTTACAGAACCAGCACCCTCATGTTTTATTGAAATATTTTTATTTAAATAAATTTTTCCTCCTTTTTTTTTTACTCTTGTGCATAAATCTATTTCTTCAAAATATAAGAAAAAATTTTCATCAAAAAAAATATTTTCAAATTTTTCCATATTTAAAAAGATTGCAAAACCTTTTAGGTTATTTACTTCCTTAAATTCTTTGGTCTCAGGCAAATTTTCAACTTGTTGGTAACTAGAGGGTCCTAATAACCAAAAATCATTATTTTTTTTTACTATTGAAAAAAAACTATCTACTACATCTTTTCCAAGTGTTGCATCTGGATTTAAAACTAATGCAAATCTAGTTTGAACTAGTTTAAGGCCTATATTATTTGCAACAGCATATCCTTTATTAGCACCTGACAAAATACACTTAACGTTTGAATATTTATCCTCTACTTTTTTTTTAAAATTTTCATCGCTTGAATTTTCTACTATTATAGTCCTTATATTTCTCGGAATTGAATTTAAGCAGGAATGTATTTTATCCTCACTTTTAAATGTTACTATTACTACTGTGAGATCATTTGAGTCCATTCGATAATAATATTTGATTTTATTTAATATTTCTTTTACTAATTTACCACATTAATCATATAATTCTTAAGATAATATGAAAAAAATCATAGTTACAGGTGGGTCAGGTTTCATAGGTACAAATTTAGTAAATTTTTTAATTAAAAAAAAATTTTTTGTTATAAATATAGATAAGCTAACTTATTCATCAAACAAATATAATGAAAAATTAAGAAATAAAAAAAATTACAAATTATTTAAGCTAGATATTAATAATAAAAATAAAGTTATTAAAATCATACAAAAGTTTAGACCTAAAGCAATTTTTAATTTGGCGGCTGAAACACATGTTGATAGATCTATTGATGGACCAAAGAACTTTATTAATACAAACATCAATGGCACATATAACTTATTAGAAAGTTTACGTTTTCTAAAAAAGAAAAAAACTAAATTGAAGTTAATTCATATTTCCACTGATGAAGTTTATGGAGATATAAAGGGTAACTTAAGATCTAATGAAAATTACAGATATGAACCGAGTTCACCTTACTCTGCTTCAAAAGCAAGTGCAGATCACTTAGTAAAATCTTATATTAGAACATATAAATTAAATGCTGTTATTTCAAATTGCTGTAATAATTACGGTCCGTACCAGTTTCCAGAAAAGTTGATACCAAAAATGATCAGCAACATATTAAATAATAAAGAATTACCAATATACGCTAAAGGTAGGAATTCCAGGGAGTGGATTCATGTTGAAGATCATTGTAAGGCCTTATTCGCGCTATATTTGAAAGGTAAATCTGGAGAAAGTTATAATGTAGGGACAAATCTAAACATGAAAAATATTGATCTGGTAAAAAAAATAATAAAAGTATTTAAATCAATGCAATTTAAGATCGGAAGTAAAACTAAAATAAAATTTGTAAAAGACAGACCTGGCCATGACTTTAGATACGCCCTAGATAATAGAAAAATATTTAAAAAGATTAAATGGAAACCGAATATAAAGTTTGACCAGGGTATTAAAGATACAATTCAATGGTATATAAAAAATAAGAATTTCTTAAATAGTATATCCAAAAAATCGTATGATCAAAGGCTAGGATTAAAAGTATGATCAAAAAAGGTATAATTTTAGCAGGTGGAACAGGTTCACGTATGAGTCCTTTGACTAAAGCGGTAAATAAACAATTATTGCCCCTTTATGATAAACCTCTCATTTATTACCCTTTGTCAGTTTTGATGCTCGCTGGTATTAAAAATATTTTAATAATTGTAAATAAAGGACAATTAAATCAATTTAAAAAAATTTTACCTATTAAAAATAATTTAGGTATAAAAATTTCATACAAAGAGCAAAATCACCCTGGAGGACTTCCAGAAGCTTTTTTAATTGGTGAGGATTTCATTGGATCCGACAATATTGCTTTAATACTTGGAGATAATTTTTTTTATGGTCAGAATTTATCCTCAAGATTAAAAAAGTCTGTAAAATTAAATAAAGGAGCACAAGTTTTTTTACATCCAGTAAATAATCCACACCTATACGGTGTAGCAACTATTAATGATAAAAATAAAATAATAAAAATCGTGGAAAAACCAAAAAAATCAAAATCTAATTTGGCTGTGACAGGAATATATTTTTTTGATAATCGAGTAATCAATTACAGCAAATCGTTAAAACCATCCAAAAGAAAAGAACTAGAAATCGTTGATTTGCTTAATAAATATAAAAAAGGTGGGAGACTAAAAGCAGGATTTATAGGAAGAGGCGGAGCTTGGTTAGACACTGGTAATATTGAAGACTTCTATAATACTTCAAGCTTTGTATCTGCAATAGAGAATAGACAAGGTCTTAAAATTGCATGTTTAGAGGAAATAGCATTTAATAATAAATGGATAAAAAGAAAAGAAATTTTGGAAGCTATTAAATTTTATGGAAACTGTAATTACTCCAAATATCTTAAGAAGTTTTTAGTTTAACTATATTTATATGCAAAATTCGAAAATATATTGCATGTGTCTAGATGAACATCATCTAGCAAATCTAAAAAGATTGAACTACATTCCAGTTGGTTTAGGAAAAAATGAATATTCTAAAGAGTGGATTAGGGATAATACTGGTGACAGCATTAGTGAAAAAAATCCATATTATGGTGAATATACTTTCTATTATTGGGTGTGGAAAAACTTATTAACTGAGATACCATCAAATACTTGGCTAGGTTTTACAGGATATAGATATCACTGGTCAAAAAATAACAAAATTAAATCAGACGAAATTACTAAAATTGTAAAAAAAGATAATTTTGAAAATTTTGTTTTAAAAGAGATTCCTGATGTATGGAATAATTACGATGTAATTTTAGGAGAAAAAATGTACGTCAATAACTGGAAATTTAGTAAAATATTTAAGCATGCAAAACTTAAATTTATAAAAAATCCTCGCTATTTTTTAAAATCTAACCAAAATATAAAACTTCATTTTGATGTTTTTCATGGTGAAGGTTATATGGATAAAGCTATTGAATTATTAGATGATAAAGAAAAGGATGACTTTAAAAATTTTGTTAATTTTGAACATGGATTTCATAGAGAAAATCTTTTTTTTTGTAAATCAAAGATACTTATGGATAAGTATTTTTTGTCCGTATTCAATTGGCTTGAAAAATGTGAAAAAGAATTTGGATTTGATTTAGAAGGTTATTCCTTAAAAAGAATCTACGCTTTTTTAGCTGAGAGATATTTATCATATTGGTTTCAAAAATATTCTAATCATATGGATTGGCCGATATTCTTTTTCGATACTAATAAAGATAAAGTAGAAATAAAATGAGTATTTTGAATCTTTTTTTAAAAACAAAAATTTTTGATAATTCAAACATTTTTTTAATTAGAAAATTATTTAAAATTTTCAAATTTTTTTTTGTTGAGACAGAATTAAAAGCCCTTCCTAAAATAAACTATCCTTTGACTGTGATTGACAAAGATTTAGAAAATTCAAAGAATTTTAAAATTAAAGATTCTAGACCTTATATTTCTTATGTCCATTTACCAGATTTACTTGAAGTGATTAGCGATAATAAACAAAGAATAATTTTTTTTGATTATGGAGCAGGGAATTTAAGTCTTTTTTATTATTTGAGTAGAAAATTCAAAAATATTGAATATTTTTTTAAAGATCAACTAATTATCGAAGAAAAAGTAAAAAAAATTATTGAAAATGAAAAAATTAAAAATTTTTATCTAAGCGATAACGTTATTACGCATGAAATTGACTTATTATATTTCGGAAGCTCTTTACAATATATTGATAATTATAAAAATGTTTTAAAATCTTTTTTTAAAAAATCAAAATATATATTAATTTCACAAGCACCTTTTTTTAATAATGCACATTACAAAGAAACAATTATTATAAAACAATTAAATATGCATCCAAATATTAATTACCTCAATTTATTTAATTTTGATTTTTTTTTAGATTTTATGAAAAAAAATGACTATCAATTGATAGAAAGAAATGTCAACAAAGTTACCAAGTTTTTAAATTTTAAAAATTTTAATAAAAATAAATTTAAAGATATAGATATGTACGATCTTTTATTTAAATATAAAAAAGATGAAAAATAAAAATAAAATATTAGTAACTGGTGGGAGTGGCAGATTCGGAAAAATTTTAAAAAAATTATATTTGAAAAATTATATTTTTCCCTCAAAAAATCTTCTCGATATAACAAATATTAAATCGATTGAACGATATGTAAAAAAAACTAGACCAAAAGCAATTATTCATTTAGCAGGATTGTCTAGACCTCTAAGTCGTCACGATAAAAATCCAATTGAAAGTATTAATTTAAATATTGTAGGAACTTGCAACATTGTTATGGTTGCAAAAAAATTCAAAATTAAAATTATATATTTTTCCTCTAATTATGTTTACCCTGGAGTAAAAGGAAATTATAAGGAAACTGATCCATTATTACCCTCAAGCAAGTATGCCTGGTCAAAGTTAGGTGGAGAAGCCGCTGTTCAAATTTACGATAATTCTCTGATCCTGAGAGTCTGCATGACTGAAAGACCATTCGTTCACAAAAAGGCCTTAACAGATGTTTATTTAAATTTTATCTTCCAAGACGAAATAGCAAAATTTTTACCGAAATTAATAAAATATAAAGGTATAATTAACGTTGGGGGTGCTCCTAGAACCGTTTATAAATTTGCTAAACAATATAACCCTTCGGTTAAAAAAATTACTTCTAAGGAAATTAAGAATGTAAATTTTAAGAAAAAAATGTCAATGAACATATCTAAATTTAAAAAAATTTACAAAAAGAAGATTTAGACACTATTAATTATCTAATATTATGTTATTTAATTTACATGTCTTTTAAAGATTTACCAATAATGCAGGATAAAAAAAAGGGTGTCCTACTTTTTTATCCATATGTTTCAAAAAAAACTCCAATAAACATTAAGAAAAAACTCTCTGGAAGGTGGCTTGGTCAAGGACCAATGGTAGATAAATTTGAAAATGATTTTAAAAAAAAATTTGCGAGAAAATATTCTGTTATAGCAACTGGATCGGGCACTGACTCTCTACATCTGGCTTATATTCTTGCTGGATTAAAAAAAGGCGATGAAGTTATTACAACAATATTTACTTGTACCGCGACTAACATACCTATGCTTTATATGGATTTGAAAATAAAATTTGCTGACATCGAAAGAGATACGATGAATATAAGCATCGATAGTGTAAAGAAATTAATTACAAGAAAAACAAAGGCGATTGTTTGTGTCCATTACGGTGGTCTTCCTTGTAATATGGATGCTTTACAAAAAATTTGTAAACAAAAAAGAATTATTTTGATTGAGGATGCTGCTCATGCTCTTGGAGCTAAATATAGAAAAAAGCCGATTGGTAGTATTAGTGATTTCTCGACATTTAGTTTTCAAGCGATAAAACATTTTACTACTGGAGATGGTGGTATGTTGACAATAAAAGATAAACAATTAGAAGATAAAGCAAAAAGAATACGATGGTTTGGAATAGATCGTAAAAAAAAGCAACAAGGAATTTGGAAAAATGATGTTCACGAAATTGGATATAAATATCAGATGACTGATTTATCTGCAACGATGGGCTGTGATGCTCTCAGGGATTTTAATAAAATATATAAACATAGAAAAAAAATTTATAATACTTATCTTCAAGAATTATCACCAAATAGCAGGGTAAGATGCATACACGATTATGATAAAAAAAAAGAACATGGGGCTTGGTTATTTACAATAGCCGTGAATAACAAGGATTTTGTTCAAAAAAAATTAAGGGAACATTCAATAGAAACAAATCAAGTGCATTTTAGAAATGATCGTTATTCAATTTTTAAAAAATTTGTTAAAGGAAAAAAATTTCCTAATATGGATTATCTAGAAAATAAATACTTAGTTTTACCTTTGCATCATAAAGTTACCGTTCAAACTGCAAAATATATCAGTAAGCTTATAAATAAATACGCAAAATAGTAAGGACATAAATCAAAATATATAACCTGATTGAAAGTAATTGGATGGAAAAATACACCTTTCCGTAAAGATTTCTCTCCATCGCTCCTCTATAAAATAATCTTTTTTATTATGTATCGAATAAGCCTTATAAAATGAATTCGGTAATCCAGCGTATTCCCAGACTTTAAAGTATAGTGAGTTAGATACGATTTCAAAATTATTAATATATCTTTTAACAGTTTTTTCTTCCATTTCATGAAGGCAATCAATCGCTATTGAAATATCAAACAGTTTTTTTGGTAACATCTCTATTTGATGTGGAAAAATATAAATTACATCATTTTTATCAATCAGTTTTAATAAATCTTCTTGATTATTAGTTTCAAAAGCAAAATTAACTTTTTTTTCTGGAAATAAATTTTTGATATTATTGTGTGCAAAATTAATTGCTGGAGGAATGTCTGCAACCACATATTTAATGTCATTTTCAATTGCAAGAATTGTTTGTGTAGTTCGTCCTGAACCAGATCCTATTTCTAAAAAAAAGTTTTTTTTGTTTTCAATTTTTTTCAGTAAACTACTTATTTTTTCATATTCAAAAAGTGAGTTTAAGTCATCTTGAGATATTTCCACATCATTAATACAAAGGGTCGGTTTATCCCGATTAAATTTTCCTTTCCTATTAATTATTTTTTCAAAATTTTTAAAAACTGGTCTATTCTTTATATTTTCGTAAAGAAGATAAAGAATGATATTATGATTTATAGACTCCTCGTATGAAAAATTTTTATGTTTTTTAAAAATATTAATTTTTAAATCGACCGTATTTTTTTCAACAAATTTACAAGTATTACTGATCACTGACTCATTAAAGCTCGTGAAAGTAAAATACTCTTTTCCTAGATCATCTTGGCTCTGCTGAAAACTTTTTAAGGATATAACTTTTAAATGATTGATAGTCAATCTTCTCCAAAATTTTGAACTCCACTCATAGCTTTTAGAATTTAAAAATAGCTCAAAAGTTTTTTTTAATTCCTTTGGCAGATTATCTTTATTTATTTTTTTCCAAAAACTTTTGAGATTATGAGACCTCAAATAAGCATTTTTGAATGTACTCCAAATAGATCTTTTTTTTGATTGTAATTCCATAATTATGGTAGCGAGGGGCGGATTCGAACCGCCGACCCCAGGCTTATGAGTCCTGTGCTCTAACCAACTGAGCTACCTCGCCATTTTAATACATTTATAAAAAATAATACTATATTTAGTCAAATTTTTTCTACTAATTCTTTTAAAGGAACTATTAATTTTCCTTGTTGGCCACCTAATTTATCAATAGCTTCACATATGATACCGCTATATTCAAGATTATTTTTTATTGCGATGTTTCCTGAATTCATACCAGTAGACTCTGTCTTAAATTCAATTATTTTTGTTTTTGGATTGCAAAAACAAATATTTGCAAAAGCTGCCCCATGTAAACCAACAATTTTTTCAGCCGAAAAAAACATTTGAATTTGATCTTGAAAATTATATTTTTCTGGTCTTATAAATTCATAACTATTATCTTTAAGGATTTTATAAACTTCTTCCTTATTTTTTATGTCTCGATGAATAGATAAAGATTTTGACCTCTCCATAAAAATTTTTTTTGGAAACAAATTTGATGATTTATGTTTTAGAAAATTATTTCTTACGAATTTGAATATCCAAGATGGTATATTTTGTGTATCCTCCACAGTGTTATTTGTTATGCGAAATGGGTGATCAACAACAAATAATTCATCACAAAAAATATGTTTAAATTTTTTGCTATCAAGCATTTTATTTTTAGGGATATTAAGTAATTTTAAAGTTTCAATTTGATGATGCATTGAAATACTTGGAAATAAAAAAAAATCTATATCATTTTTTTGTCCAGATTCTTCCAGAATTTTTATTTTTGGCAAAATTTCAAATAGCCAATGAAAATAGTTTGTTTTGGCTGCTCCACCAGATAAAAGAGAGAAAACTTTTCCTCTCTTTTTTCTTAAAATTCTAGGTGTTCCAATTTTAAGAACGATATTTTCACTTATATGACCATTATTTCTTGCAAATAATTTATCACCTTCTTTAACTCTAAGCTGAAATGAAGGGCCAGATAATAGTTTATTGTCAACAATAACTGCTTGATCATGAACTGAGGTAGTAAAAAGTCTACAATTTTTTATATTAAAAACTTTGTAAATTATTTTTTCAATTAAAACTTCTTGTATTCTTAAATTTCTATATAAAATATTTTTAGGGGCAATTGTAATTACTCCATAAATAAGTATAAAAAATTTTCGAACCAAAAATTGATAAAAATTTTTTAAAATTTTATTTAAACCAAGCATAAAAGATTTTAACTAATATAAATCTTATTAAGAAATAATCCTTAATTAAATTTGTAATATATTATAAAAAAATGACTAAAAACTTATGATTTTAGTAATTAATTGATTATAGGGTTAATATAATTCCAAAGACTGTAACAACAGAAACCGCAGCTACACTTAATGCTAAGTTTCGATTTCTTTCAATTTTTTTCTCTTCATTTATTCTAGAAAGAAGATCAGTTAACCTTACTTTATTTTGATACTTTGTTTCCTCTATATGATTTTCAAATTTGTATTGGGAACTCATAGTTTGATTAAATCATAAGATCTTATCTTTTAAATAAGATGTTAGATCATATTGGTCTGGAAGCAGTGATTCGACCCAAAATGAGTAAATAATTATGATTTACTGTGATCTGAGATCCCTTTACGTATTTTGTCAACGATCTCATCTATATCTTTTTTTTCGCAAATAAATGGAGGAGCGATTATTAGTGCGTCACCAGTAGGCTTTATATTTACACCAGCATCATAGCATTTTTTGTAAACATTAAAGCCTGCTTTCCCAGGCTTATCTCTCAAAGAAATATCAATGCCTCCTAACAAACCATAGTTTCTTATACTGTCAATACAGTTTAGGTCTTTAAGAGAGTGTAGCCCTTCCTGAAAATAATTTGATAACTGTTTTACTCTATTAAAAATGTCTTCTTTCTCAAATATTTTTTGTACAGCTATCGCTGCTGACACTGCAACAGGAATTCCAGAATAAGTGTAACCATGGAACAACTCTACAGCTCCATCTGGTGATGCATCCATTACTGATTGATAAATTTTTTCTCTTACTGCAACCACTCCCATGGGTACAATTCCGTTTGTTGTAGCCTTAGCCATAGTAATTATGTCAGGCGTAACTCCAAATTCCTGAGCTGCAAATGCTGAACCTGTTCTTCCCCACCCTGTTACAACTTCATCAAAAATTAATAAAATTCCATGTTTATCACAAATTTTTCTTAATTTTTGTAAATAATCTTTTGGTGGTATCAATGTACCGGTAGATCCTGCAATAGGTTCAACTATACATGCAGCTATATTTTCACCACCTAATTTTTTCGCAATAATTTCTAAATCAGCTGCAAGCTCTGATCCTGTCTCAGGTTGACCTTTTACAAATTTATGATCTGGTAAAAATGTATGTCGCATGTGTTCTACACCTGGCATTAAAATATTTTTAAATTCTTTTGAATTGTTTGGTATGCCACCAACAGTTAAAGCTCCAATGTTCATACCATGGTAACCTCTTTCTCTTCCAACAAATTTAAATCTATTTGTTTGACCGATAGATCTAAAATAAGCTACAGCAATTTTAATTGCTGTCTCGACTGCAGTAGATCCACAAATAGTATAAAAAATTCTATTTAAATCCTCTGGTGTTTTTTGTGCTATCATCGTTGCTAATTCGAATGAGCCACCGTAACCTTGTTGAAAAGGCATCGTGTAATCTAAATTTTCTAACTGATTTTTGATTGCTTCGATAATCTCTTTACGCCCATGGCCGAGAGGATTGCAATATAATCCAGAACTACCATCAATTAAAGTTTTTCCATCATGAGTATGGAGATGAATGCCCTCTGCTTTTACTATGATACGAGGATTTTTCTTAAAATCTTTATTAGATGAAAAAGGCATCCAATGTTCATTTAAAGAATTTGGTATATTTGTTTGAAAAGCTGAACTCACTATTAAATTATAGCAAAGTAATTTTTTGAATGCTATCTAAATATTATGAAAAAATTAAAAAATTGGGACAATCAAACTTGGTTATCTTCAAAAAATTATATTTACCGGTTCAATAATTTTTTAAATAAAAGGGTAAGATTTAATAAAAATACAAAAATACTAGATATTGGCTGTGGTAGAGCATACATAATAAGTACGTTACATAAAAGGTATAAATTCAAAAAGAAACCAATAGGTTTAGACATTATAAAAAATAAAGGAATAAAAAATAATATTATTTTTAAAAAAATAGATGGTTACAATTATTTAAAAAGAAAAAATGAAAAATACGACTTAATTTTATTAAAACAAACTGTTCATTTTTTCTCACCTTCTAAGCTGAAAGCTTTAATAAATATTGCAAAAAAAAGATTGGAAAAAGGGGGAAAAATATTAATTTTTTCTCTTAAAACTAAAAATAATAAAATTCCTTGCTTTAAAAAGATGAAACAAAAACTTGATAATAGCCTTAAGAGAGATAAAAAATTATTTAATTCAATCAAAAAAAATTTGGGAAAAATTAAAGAGTCCCATTTTAATTTTAAAGTAAAAATCTCAAAGCAAAAATATTTAAGAATGGTTAAATTGAGATATATATCTTGCCTATTGGACTTAGATAAAGAGGACATTTTAAGTGGTATCAGTGAATTAAAATCTAAATATAAAAATCAGATTAAATTCACTGATACTTTAAAATGTATTAGCTACAGAAAATAATTATTTTCCAGGTTCTTTGTAAGATGATGCCATTTTCTGAGCAGTCTTAGCTATTTCATTTAAATTTACGTCTTCTAAAATCGTAAAATCTGAAACAGCACCGCTAGATACAGCAACCATTGCAGCTGCAGCAGCTTGCTCAAAAGTCCCTTCTATCACCGCCATAAAATCATATTTTCCTCTTAGGCCTGAGTATTGAGTGACTTTAGCTCCTACAGAAGCAGCAAGTGCAGATGTAGCAGCTTTTCTGTCAGTAGACGGATTACTTACAAATCCTCCAAGACCTTTAGCTGTATAACATCCAAGTGTGTAAAATTTTGCCATTTTTACCCCTTTCCTATTTCTCGATTACAACTGTACCAGAGTGAGGATCTGTTACTCCCAAATCTGGTGACAGTTCTTCCAAAGTGTGCCGAAGTGTATCCAAAAATTCAATCATCTTTGGTCGCGCTTTAGCAATGTCATCTTCAGAATTCCATTCACCTAACATAAAAAATTCGTTAGGCTTTGTCTCAACATACTTAGCTGAAGTCTGCCCGTCAAACTTTGGCATCTCATCTATCTTTTTTAAATATTCTTCTCTGTTAGATGATTTTACTTTACATCTAACAATATTCATAAACTTTGCCATGTATCTCCTTAAACGTAAATTTTATCGGCTAAACCGTAACAAAGAATTGCACTAATAATAACTAAAACTAGTGGAGCATATATTCCATCGTTTCTAGTTTTCTTAGTTAAACCTGTTTTATCAATTTTTAATGTATAAAAGTTTACAACTAATATTGAAACATTCATTATAAAAACTAAGTTAAAGAAAGCCCAAGTAGCTTCTACTCCGCCTGATCTAATAAAAGCAATATATATTGCCATTAAAACAGTAGCGATCATGAATGAGCCTGCAAATCTTGTAATCAAGGTAGCAGTTTTATCAACTCCTCTACCCTTTAGAAATTTTTTAGTATCAAAGACTAATTGGTAAGCGTAGCTACCAACTATTATAAAATGTGCTAAGTAAATTATTAAATAAAATGCGTTTCCAAATTTATCGATCATAAATATCCTATGCGTTATAGTCCATGACTTGATCTGTGCACTCAACAAACTTATGAGGAGTGAAAAAATCATTCATTTGACCTAGTTGATTAATAATTGCTTGCTCATCTTTTCCTTTCCACCAACAATACATTTCCATTGTGTCTCCCGGTGTATTCCAAGTCATTTGACAAGCAGCATTGTCACTTTTCATGCTCTTAACAATATCTTCCATCTTCATAGAAGCCACTGTATCAGTAAATTTTTTCTTCATTTCGGCAGATTTAAAAGTATGCGTTACCATATAGTTTTTCATTTTTCCTCCTTTATAAGTTTATTTTTGATAGTTCATATAACTGAGCACTATCTACACACTCTGCATAAATTGCTTTAGCAGTGGGGTTGTTCCCTGTAACAAACTCTTTCATACCAGCTTCGTTATGAACAATAACTTTAAATAACATGCCACTTTTATCTGGGATCATAGCACCAACAGTTTTTTCCGGATATGCAACACTTTTTCTAACACTCATACCTTCATCTGATTGCATCCATTTCGTGAAAGTTTCTAATTTACCTTCTTTAAATTTAAGATGTACTAACATTTCTTTTTCCATTCTTTGCTTTTATTTAAACTCCTCTAATTATTATTCCATTAGCAACTGAGTTTGCTAATCGAATTGGTTTTACTGGTTTATATTCCTCAGAGTCATACCACTCTAAAGCTTTTTCGTAAGTTGGAAATTTTATTACAACTGTTCTAGGATATTTCCACTCACCATCAATAACTTTGTACTCACCAGCACGAACAAGATATTTTCCTCCAAATTTTTGAACTGTAGGTACGACTTTTCCAACATATTCTTTATAAGCTTCAGGATTTTTTACATCAATATTAGCTATAACGTATCCGCTCATCACTCTAATATAAGGTTTGAACTACTTTTTTTACTCTTTCAGCTCCGTTAGGAACTAAAGATTCAACAAAAGAATGGCACTTCTCAGTTTTGACCTCATCATATTTTGAACCGTAATGCTTATCTACAGCCTTATTAACTTCCTCATCCCATTCTTTTTCTGGTATTCCAATTTCAAGTGCGTACGTTTTTAACACTTTTACAGTTGAAATAGATTTTTCTTTCATTTCATATTCAAATTTTTCTCCTGATGGCAGAAAATAATTAGCCATGTAGATTCCAACACAATCCAGTGCTTTTGATTTATC
The DNA here is from genome assembly GCA_902552345.1 of uncultured Pelagibacteraceae bacterium. Lineage (GTDB taxonomy): Bacteria > Pseudomonadota > Alphaproteobacteria > Pelagibacterales > Pelagibacteraceae > Pelagilacustribacter. The sequence continues at coordinate 48,513 of CACDGO010000004.1, forward strand.
TTTTTCACTCATTCCTGCAATAGCAGAAGTGAAGAATAAAAAAGATATTAATAAAATAATTTTTTTCATAATTAATCTTATTTAAAACTATATTAGATTAACTATGTTAAAATATTATTACAGGTATGCAAATTGTCTACAACTTGAAGCTGATTTATTTCCAATTAGGCTTTATTTTATTAATAAAGCTTTTTATTCCAATTTTTTTATTATCACTATCAAGCAATTTATAAAATTCCTGTCTTTCTTTTTTAAGCGATTTTTTTAAATTTTCTTCTGAGTTAACTAAATTTTTAATTATCTTTAATGACTTTTTTGGCTTCGATGAAATCATACTTAAAAAATTTTTAGTAAATTCTTTAAAATTTTCTTTAGGAATAATTTGTGAAACAATCCCATACTTCATTGCTATTTCAGCATCAATAATTTCTCCTGACATTGCTAAATATTTTATATTTTGATTTGAAGTAAATTTTTTTGTTTTTTGTGTTCCACCAATACCTGGAATTAATCCTAAATTGATTTCAGGTAAACCAAATTTTGCGTCAGAGCTTGCAATTATTAAATCACTTGAAAGAGCTAGCTCAAACCCGCCGCCTAAAGCATAACCCTCAACAAATGAAATAATTGGAATTTCAATTTTTTGTAAATCGTCAACTTTAGAAAAAAGTTTTTGTTTTTTAGCTTTTTTAGAATCAAGTTTTTCAAGTTCTTTAATATCTGCACCAGGTGAAAAGAACTTTGGCCCTCCAATTAATCCTATGCACCTGATTTCTTTCAATTTATTCAAATCTTTAGTCGCATCGCCAATTTCATTTAAGGTTTTTTGATCTAAACTATTATTTTTATTGTTAGCAATTTCAATAATTGCGTAATTTTCTCGCTTTTCTACTTTAATATTTTTATAGTTCATCAACTAATAGAATATAAATTTCATTATGACAGAGCAACTAATTATATTGATAGAAATCATCCTAATAGACCTGGTGCTAGCAGGTGATAATGCAATAATTATTGGAATGGTTGCTTCAAAATTTGATGACTCAAATAGAAAAAGAATTATCTTTTGGGGCATAGGGGGAGCTGTAGTACTAAGAATTCTCTTTACTTTTATTACAGCTTATTTATTACAAATCTCTGGTTTAAGATTAATTGGTGGAATTTTATTACTTTACATTTGTTACAAACTTTATAGAGATGTAATTCAAAATAAAATTGAAGAAAAAAATATTGAAATTGATAATTCAAATCTTAAAAAAGCAATCTTTACAGTAATACTTGCAGATGTAACGATGAGTTTAGATAACGTTTTAGGTGTAGCTGGTGCAGCTGGAGAACATTATACACTTCTTGCATTTGGATTGGGGCTATCAATATTATTAATGGCTTTTGCAGCTAACTATACTGCAAAACTTATTAAGAAATATTCTTGGATTAGTTGGATTGGATTGTTTGCAATTCTCATTGTAGCTGTTCAGTTGATATATGAAGATTTGCAAATTTTATTATGATTAAACTTATAATACTTTTTTTATTAATATTTAATATTTCTCATGCAGTTGAATTTTTTGGGGATTTTAAACAAGGCTCTTTTATCTTGGGAAAAACAGATCCCAATTCAAAAGTCTTTGTTGATAATAGAAAAGTAAGGGTTACAAATGATGGCTATTTTGCCTTTGGATTAGATAGAGATCGAAAAAACAATGTCTTAATTAAAATAAAAAATAAAGAAAAAACTAAATTGATTGAAAAAAAGGTTTTTAAAAGAAAATATAAGATACAAAGAATTGATGGACTTCCGTCAAAACAGGTAACACCTCCGCCAGAAGTGTATGAAAGAATTAAAAAAGATAATATTTTAATCGGAAAAGCGAGAGACATAGATAGTAAACTAATTTTTTTTAAAGATAAATTTATCTATCCAATTGACAAATATATTATTACTGGTGTTTATGGCAGTCAGAGAATTTTAAATGGTAAGCCTAGAAGACCTCATTATGGAATAGACTTTCATGCTCCTGAAGGTACACCAGTTAAAGCGATGATGGATGGAAAAGTAACTTTAGCAGAGAAAGATATGTATTTTACCGGTGGAACTATCATTTTTGATCACGGACACGGTATCAGCACCTTGTACATGCATATGAAAGATATTTATGTAAAAATTGGACAAGAAATTAAACAAGGTGAGATTGTCGGAACTTTAGGACAAAGTGGAAGAGCCACAGGTCCTCATTTAGATATAAGATTAAACTGGTTTGATGTAAAACTTGACCCTCAAACTATTCTTAACTAAAAAAAATCAATTCAGAATATGTTTAAGTATATTTTCTCTATTGTGTTTTTCACTAAATTTCCATAATTGGGAGTCTAAATAAAAGTGTAACATTTGCCCAGTAATAGGAATGATAATCAAAGCTTTTAAAAAATCGTCATTGAGTTTTCCAAAAGTCGAAAACACAGCCATTATTGAAGCATAAATAAATATCGTAATTATATATTTATTAAAAAATTTATTTTTAAAATTATATCTTCCATTTTGGTCAGCCTGATTATTTCTTTTAGTATAAACTTTATGTGTTAAATAAAGATATTGAGTGTAATGCATAGTAACACCCATAATAATTGCATGAACCGGATTGTTTACAAAACAAGTGGGATAAAATATTAAGCAACCAGTGACGAAAGTTAAAAAGTTTTCCGAGTATTTGAACCTCATTAAATAATAAATAAACAGAGCGCCTAGTACAAGGAAGACAAAAAAATTAAATTTAAAAATTATCTCATTATTGATGATTGGATAGTAAAATCTAAAAAAAGCAACAAAAAAGAAAAAAATATTAATAATGTATAAAAAATTTTCTTGAAATTTATTTTCAATTTTATCTTTACAATATAAATTACATACACCCCAACTTTGACGTGTTACATGATACATATTTGCTGCAAAAAATATTAATAAAAATAAATCTCTCATTAATACAAAGCTAATTAAACAGAGGAAAACAATTATGATCGGAATAGCAATAAAAGCAATTTTCTTTGAAATAATGTGATCAAAATTTACTTTATCTAAAAAAAAAGGCCATGTAGCCCCAAAATGAGTCTCTGCCAAAAGAAATATTGTTAAAATTATTAGATGAGTTTCAAATTGAGGAAATGTAAAAAGAATAAATCCGTATAAAAGTGGGAACACTATTGGAAATTTAATGTACAAAAGTTCTTTGTTTGAAAAATAGTTAAGCATTTTTTTTTCCTATAAATATAAATAATCCACCATCATCTCCATAGCTATTAAAAATCATACTTATCTGACTTAATAATCTTGTAAAAATATTACCTTTTTTAGTTTTTTTAAATAAATCTTTATTTAATTCGTCAAAATTTACTTTTGGTATAGAGTTAATAAAATCTATATTATTTTCTTTGAACCATTTCAAAACTTCATCATAAGAATGCGTAGACTCTACTGGATGTATATATTGGTCTCTAATCCAAGCCTCTATTTGATCATCAGATTTTAATTTTTTTTTTCTTAAAATAGGATCAATTTTTAAAATAATTTTCTTTCCAAATAATCTGTAAATATATTTTCTAATATGAGTTCTTGTCCTGCCGATTTTATTATATAGTCCAATGAGGATATACCCATTTTTTTTTAAATATTTGATTGAAATTTTAAAAGCGCCATAAGGGTCTTTGGTATGATGAAGCACACCATTGCACCAAATATAATCAAAAGAATTTTCTTTAAAAACATCATCAAATATATCAGCGTTCACAAATTTTATATTTTTTAAATTATTTTCGCTGGAAAATTTAGTTGCTAATTGAAGTGAAGCCAATGTTGGATCTAAACCTGTAATCTGATTATTTGTTCCTATTGCAAAATAGGCAGATAATTGGCCAGTCCCACAACCAATTTCTAGAACTTTTTTATTAAATCCAACAAAGTTTTTAAAAATTTTTGCTAAATAATTCTTATCTCCAGAGTTTAATATTGAGGCTTTATTGTCATCATTTTTATAGTTAGGAAAGGGATTATCTTTATAGAAATCTGTCACAGATTTTGTGATTTGATCAGAAATATTAAAACAGTAGATATTATTTTTTACTTCCACCTTTTTTTTAAGCACATCCATTTTTTAAGAACTATAATTATTGACTAGTTTTTTCAAGTATTTGATTACCGCATACTAAATAGTCAAGATCGGTGACTAAAAAACATCTATATGCATCCTCTATAGTAGACACAATTGGTTCACCTCTAATGTTAAATGAAGTATTAACTAAAATTGGAACATTTGTAATACTGTCAAATTTCTTTATCAAGTTATAATATTTTTTATTTTGTTTTTCATTTACAGTTTGTATTCTTGCAGAATAATCGACATGGGTGACTGCTGGAATTAGGGATCTTTTTATATTTAACTGATCAATTCCGAAAAGCTTTGTCTCAGTCTTGGTCATCTCAATCAGCTTATCTTTTTTTACTCTAGCTACCATAAGCATGTAAGGGCTTTTTTTATCATATTCAAACCATTCATTTACTTTTTCCTCAAGGACGGATGGTGCAAAAGGTCTAAAACTCTCTCTAAATTTAATTTTTAGATTTAAATTTTTTTGCATATTAGCTGATCTTGGATCTGCTAATATTGATCTGTTTCCTAATGCTCTTGGACCAAATTCTGCTTTACCTTGAAACCAACCTATTGTTTTTCCCTCGGACAGATACTTTGCTGTTAAATTGATTAACTCATTCTCGTCGTACTTTTTAAAACTTGCACCCATTTCATCTAGTTTTGAAATTATTTGTTCATCACTATATTCTGGTCCTAAAAGTGAACCAGCCATATTATCGTTTTCTTCAATAATTCTATTACCTTTACATTCTTTACACCAATAAGCTAATGCAGCCCCTAATGAGCCCCCTGCATCACCTGATGCAGGTTGTATCCATATATTATCAAATATTTTTTCTTTAAAAATTTTGCCATTGGCAACACAATTTAATGCGACGCCCCCTGCAAGACATAAATTTGGAATTTTAAATTCATTTCGTAAAGATTTTGTAATTCTTAATACTATATTCTCAGTTGTTTTTTGTATTGATGATGCTATATCCATGTGAAATTGTGTAATTTTCTCGTCTTTTTCTCTTGGTTTTTTTCCAAAAAGATTATTAAAATTTTCATTAGTCATTGTTAAGCCAGTAGCGTAGTTAAAATATTTTTGATTTAATCTGAATGATCCGTCTTCTTTGATATCAATTAATTTTTCAACTATTAAATCATAATATTTTGGTATTCCGTATGGGGCTAGTCCCATAAGTTTATATTCCCCACCATTAACTTTAAAACCAGTGTAATAAGTAAATGCTGAGTACAATAATCCTAATGAGTGTGGGAAACTTAATTCTTTTACAATATCAATTTTATTTGACTCTCCAATAGCTACTGTTGTTGTCGCCCATTCACCGACACCATCCATAGTTAAAATTAAAGATTTATCAAAAGGAGAGGGATAAAATGCAGATGCCGCGTGACTTAAGTGATGTTCAGAAAATTTAATTTGATTTATGTTATTAAAATCTTCATCAATATTTCTTAACAAGTCATACAAATATTTTTTTTGAAATAATTTTTCTCTTAACCAAACTGGCATTGCCATTGAAAATGATTTGAAACCTTTTGGAGCAAAAGCCATATAAGTTTCTAGTAATCTCTCAAATTTTAGAAATGGCTTTTCATAAAAAACTATATAGTCAATTTCATTTAATTTCACTTTTGCTTTTGAAAGAACAAATTCTATAGCGTTTTTTGGGAAATTATCATCGTGTTTTTTTCTTGAGAATCTCTCTTCTTGAGCAGCCGCAATTATTTTTCCTTCTTTTATTATAGTAGCAGCGCTATCATGATAGAAAGCAGAAATTCCTAAGATAATTGACATTAAAAAATAGTATAGATAAACGGAGCTACAGCTGAACCTTGGCTTAAAACAATTAGAGCTCCAAATAAAGCCAAAACTATTATTATTGGAAATAACCAATATTTTTTTCTAAATTTTAAAAACTCCCAAAATTCTTTAAGAAAATCCAACATTAGTACTGTTTATCCATAGACTCAGAATTTTTATCTCTATTATGCCAATAACTATTACTATTTGAAAATTTTATATTTAACAAGTCTTTACCAAGAATTCTTAAAAAAATGCTAATTGGAGTTAAAATAAAAAAGAAAATTAAAAACATTATAATTGGAGCTATAATTGAACCAAGGGATATACCTAATTTAATCCATAAATTATTTAATACCCTCAATAAATTCGGTTTTATTAAAGAAATTAAAAAAAAAATTAAAGATAATATTAATGCCCAAACTCTTATATTGCCCGTAGAAAAAATAGGCCAAATTGATATTAACAAAAAAACAAATCCAAATAATAAACCAAAACTTTTTTCTGAAGATTTTTTACTCATAACTTTCTTTAATTATTGAATAAATGAATCAATAAAATTTGCAACTAAAATATTCGCTTTTAATGTCTTGTGAGTTTCGTCACAAAACAATGTGTTTTGTTCCTTAAGAAATATTGACTTTTTGCTTAGATCAATAAAATGTACATTGTCATTTTTTTTTATAAGATTGCTTATAGAGTTATAGTAATGAATAAAAAACTTATCTTTCATTTTTTCCTCAAAATTTTTTAATGAAGGCAAAGATAAAATGTAGAAATTTTTTATTCCAAGATTTTTTGATAATTTGATTGCCTCTCTTGTATTAAATTCAAAATTTTTTGCGGCAAAAGTAAAATCCTCTTTTGTTAAACTTGGATTTATATGCTTATTTGTAAAGTTTCTAATTATTTTTCTATTTGAAGTAATAATAACATTTTTCAAAATTTTATAAAATAAAGAATATTTTTCGATAGTTTTTTCAATTTTGAGAATTTCAAAATATAATTGTCTCTTTTCATTTTTGTTAGAATTAATAAGTATATTATTTGGGTCTTTCTTTATTCCTTGGTAAATCACATTAATTTCATTGAATTTATGAGCCCAAATTATACTTTGAGGTAAATTCGTACTTTTTATCCCACTGTTTCTTAAAATTTGAAGTGAAACATAGCTGTCAATCCCATTTTGACCGTAATTTACAACATTCATATTTTTATTTTTATCTGAAAGTATCTTTGGCCAGGAAGATGCATTGCTGCCGCAAAAGTTTCCTTTAGTTGTAGAACCACCAAATGCCCAAATTATATTTTTTTTATCATTTGACTTTGATGGATTTTTTTTAATTTCACTAACAATTAAATTGAGTTTTCTTAAATCTGTTAAGTTAATTTTAAATTTTATTAGGTGATTAATATCAATCTTAATATTTTCATTAAAACCGTAATAAAAAGCTTTAAAATTTTTTGTAGTAGAAGATATAAATATTCTTGAAATAAATTCCAGAAAGAAAAAAAATAAAAAAATTGCAAAAAATGAAAGAGTAATTTTTTTTTTGAAGCTAAGGTTTTTATTTTTCATTAATTGAACTATTTTTTTATCAAAAATAAATGCCTGTATTGACTTAACAATCTCCTAGCTCCAGCGCCTACCACTCCTAAAATTACTGCTAAGATTATAGCAAATGAACCGTATAAAAGAGGGTTATTTTCCGATAGTTTATAAATAAACTTTGAAAAAAAATTTAAATTTTCTATGTTTACTATTTCCGTTTCTTTAAGCTCTCTTAATCCATCGTAAAAAAAGGTGTCGTAAGCAATAGCTATTGCTACCGCGCATAATAACATTGCAAACAGAGTTTTTAAATGGGAACTATCTAAATATTGACCAACCTTTTGACCTACTTGTACACCAACTATTGAACCAATTACTAAAATTATTACTAAAATTAAATCAATCGAGCCGTAGCTAAATGCATGTAAAACTGTAACTAAAGCACTAATAAAAACTGTAACAAATAATGATGTTCCTGGAATTAAACTCATGGGCATACCAATTAAATAAATCATTGCTGGCACCATTAAAAAAGCGCCACCGACTCCGATTAATGCTGCAACAAATCCTACTACAACTCCCAAGAGGACAGGTGTAAAAGCACTTTCATATAACCTTGACTTTGGAAATCTTAATTTAAAAGGTAAACCGTGTATCCAGTAATGAGTATGTAATTTTTTTTTTAATGAAATTTTTTTTCTTGCTCTATCTAATTCACTTGCTCCCTCAATAAGCATTAATGTACCTATGATAGCTAACAAATACATATAAGATAAAGAAATCATTAAACTTAATTTTCCTATCTCTTTAAAAAAAGTAAAAGTAATAATCCCTAAAGCTGTTCCAATAATACCTCCAATTATTATCATTAATCCCATCTTGTAATCTAATGTATTTTTGAACCAATGAGTCATAGATCCAGAAACTGAGGTAGCAAGAATATTGTTAATTTCATTAGGTACGGCATAAACAGGAGGTATGCCAAGAAAGATAAGAAATGGTGTCATTAAGAAACCTCCGCCAACTCCAAATAAACCAGATAAAACACCAACAGCAAAACTTACAAATAGAATGAAAATAACGTCTATATGAACCTGTATAACTGGAAGATAAATCTCCATACCTAGTTTATAGGTATTCCTCTTGCACTAAATTGTCAATCTAGACTTTAAAATTTAAGCTGCTGCTTGAAGTTTGTGCTTTGAAACCATGCCGCTTAAAAAATTCCAAAGATATCTAGCCGTTAACAGGGAAGAAACTTCCGCTTTTTTTTGCTCCTCTGCAGAAAGACCATCTAGAAGCTTTTCGCACTCAGCTCTGTGTATTACATCAGCTGATTTATGCGCCTCGAAAAATTCTAGACCTTCTTTAGAATTTACGCCATAAAATTTTTTTAAGCCTTGAATTTTTGTTTCTGCAATCTCTGGGATCTGTCTTTCATAAGTATACAAAGACGCTAATCCTTCAGCATAGGATTTTCTTGCTTGAACAAAAAAATTATCAATCATATCTTTTGTGAACCAATCAAGTTTTACATTTTCAATCTCATTTTCATCAGCACCCAAAGCTTTTGCAAAATTTTTCCATAACTTTGGATGATCACCATCTTTGTTTTCCTCATCTTGCAAATTTTCCAGAAGAATTCTTCTTTTTTCAATATTCTCACAAATTGAGTGTGTTGCACTAATGTATCTAGGAAATGCTTTCACATGTTGATAGTACTGTTCTGCGTAATCTTTAATAATTTCTCTATTTAACTTCCCCTCGTTCCAATAAACCTGATAGAAAGGGTGATTAAGTAAGTGATATTTATCTAATTTTTTTCCTAATATTGATGAAAACATTTTTGCTCCTTTGTTTTTAATAACTTATTAAAAAAATTAATATGATTAAATAGAAAAATTATCCACAATTCAAAGTTGTGAAATTGAAATGTTCTTGTTTTGATTCACTTTTGATTCACTTAGGGACTCAAAATACAACCTTAGATAGTTTTATCCACAGTTTGTAATGGTCTCTCATCAATTGGTAAGTGTAATGCTGAAGCAATGAAAGATAAAACTATAGCTAAATACCAAGCATAGTCAAAACTTCCAAATTGATCATAAAAGTAACCGCCTAAATAAGCACCTAAAAATGATCCGAATTGATGATTCAAAAACACAATACCAAAGAGAAGCGTTAAATTTTTTGTACCAAAAATTTGAGCGACTATACCATTAGTAGCTGGAACAGTTGCAAGCCACAATAATCCAAAAGACGTTCCAAACAGAACCGCTGATAAATTGGAAGCAGGGAGAAAAATAAATAAAATTAACGTTATACCTCTTAAAAAATATAGACCGCTCAAAAGTATCTTTTTGCTATATTTATCGCCTAAGTAACCCATAATAAGAGTTCCGATTATATTAAAAAAACCAATTAAAGCTAAAATTGCCATCCCTGTCCAATCAGCTAATCCTTTATCCTGAACATACCGCGGAACATGAGTGGCAATTAAAGTAATTTGAAAACCACAAACAAAAAAACCAAGTATTAGTAATCTAAAACCTCTGTGTGCAAAAGACTCTTTCAGTACTTCATTTAAACTTCGATTATCTATGTTTGAATTAACACTAACAAAATTATTCTTAGGCAATTTTACAAAAAAACCAGGTATACACATCATGATTAATATTATGGAGAATATAATAAATGACATTTGCCAATTAGAAACATTTTCAAATATATTGGATAAAATTGGGAAAATGAACATACCAAGTCCTCCACTAGCTGTAACGATACCTGCAGCTTTACTTCTGTTTTCATTTGGAAAATGTTTTGAAATCATCGGAGTAAGAATTGTTCCAGCAGCACCCGCTAGCCCTAAACCAACAAACAAACCCAGATTAATTTGTAACCACATTCCTGAGATGTAGTTATTTCCCATTAATAACATTGCCATTGTATAAAAAATTAAAGCAGGGATTATTACAACATAACCTCCTAATTTATCTGAAATCCTTCCAAAAATTGGAGTAAAAATTCCCCAAAAAATAGCGTGAACAGCGATAGCTAATCCAAATTCAGTATTGGAAGTGCCTCCTGTTAATTCAAAATTATCAGAGTAAAGTCCGAAAGTTTGTCTCACTCCCATTGTAGTACACACAATAAAGCATGCAGCTACTAAAGCATTAAGAGCAGTTTTGTTTGGAAAAAAGTTTTTCATTTTATTTTTTTTAAACCAATTTTTAAGTCATTTATTAAATCTTTTGGATCCTCAAGACCTATATGAAGTCTGACAATAAATTCATCATTATTAAATCTATAAAATTGCCGACCTTTTAAATATTCATCTTTTTTAGTGCTCTTAATTTCTTGAAGAATTGCTAAACTTTCAAATCCACCCCAGCTGTATCCAATTCCAAATAATTCGAGAGAATTTATAAAAGCTATTACTGAAGATTTTTTTTTAGCTTTCACAACTATAGAAAAAAGACCAGTGGCCCCTGAATAATATTTTTTCCAAAGTTTATAATTTTTACTTGAAGGATTATGCGGATATAAGATTTCTTTTATTTTTTTTTGTTTTTTTAAAAAATTTATTATTTTTTTTGTATTTTCACTATGTTGCTTTAGCCTAGTATCTAGAGTCCTTAAACCTCTTATAATTAAATAAGCTTCATCAGCTGACATTCTATATCCTGACAATTTATAAAAAAACATAATTTTATTGAAAACTTTTTTATTAACTGCAAGAGAGCCTCCCATGGCATCAGAATGTCCAGAAAAATATTTTGTAGCTGAGCAAAAAGACATATCAAATCCGATTTTTAATGGCTTAAGGTACAAAGGAGTTCCCCAGGTATTATCTAACAACGTATAAATTTTTTTTCTCTTAGCTAATTGAATAATTTTAGATAAATCTTGAAATTCGAAAGTGTTACTGCCTGGATTCTCAACTAAAATCATTCTTGTTTTTTTTGAAATTTTTTCCTTAAGATCATAAAAAGAATCCGGGTTATAGAATTTTGCATTAACATTAAATTGTTTCATTAAATCTCGAGATATTTCTTTAGTAGGACCATAAACATTATCGGACACTAAGATTTCATCGCCTGGTCTACACAAAGACATTAGTGCAAGAGCTATTCCTCCAAATCCTGTTCCTGTCAAAAAAACGTGGTAAGCTTGCTCTAGTTCTTTTAATATATTCTCAAGTTCAATCGTTGTAGTGCTACCATATCTGCCATAAGTATAATGAGAAACTTTCTTGTGTTTTTTAATTTTTAATTCATGTTGATGCATTTCCTGTATTGAATTGAATAAAATTGTAGAAGCTCTAGTGACTGGAGGATTAGCAGACCTGTTAGTATTATCTTTTGTAGGATGTTTAAGAAATGTGCTTATAGACTTTTTCATAAAATAAGTATAATTGAACTTTATATATTACTTTACTAATTAAGATATAAAAAAGGAGGCAAAAATATGGGTTACCCAAAAAAGCACCGAGGAAGACGAAAAATCGGCTCAAAAAAAAGAAGAGCAAGAAAAAGAAATAAGAAAAAATAATCATTAAATAACTTATGTTTGAAGTAACTCAAATTAGAAAGTTGAGTATTTGGATATTTCTAATTCCATTATTGGCTATAAATGTTTGTTTGTTTATATCGCAAAATCCAAGTTTTTTAGAAAATACAATTTTTCAAGTAGATCAGATAGGAAGGTCTGGTTTTTCTATTCCTTATTTAGATGGAAGCTTATCAATAAGTAGAGCATCTAGAACTTTTCCACAATATTTAATTTTTAAGCCTTCAATGATTATAACTGCCATCCTCTTGTACTACTATTGGAAAAATAACAATGAATTAGTTAATAAGCTTTATGTAACTGATGAAAATTTTAAATTTAAAACATTTGGAATTTTATCAGCAATTTTTTTAGCTATTCATTCAGTTTTTCTTGGAATTAAATTTGATATTCAGATTTATAAATTATTCAGAAGAGTGGTTTTACTTTTATTTATAATTTTTGAGCTCATAGCTCAAGGTTTTCTTGTTTTTCATTTGTATAAGCTTAAAAATAAATTAGATAAATTTATTAACAAAAAAATATTAATTATTAAGATGATATTAGTTACCATTCTAGTTGTTGTTGCTTTTATAAGTCTGCCTACCCTGGTAACAAAAGGTAACACACATTTTAAGCATATGTTGGAATGGAATTATTTTGTAGGAGTTATTTTATTTTATTTGCTTTCGAGATTTTTTTGGATAAGAACCACTTAATTTCTAGGCTTTCGCCCAGAAATTTAGTAGTTTTGGCTCGTCGTTTTAGGCGCTACCGCCAAGCCATCCCGGTGAACTATTCTAGCGCTACTAGGTCCACCTTTCTGCCCTTTAAGCTTGAACCTCTCGGCTTTTCCTTAAATGGCCAGTTAAGAGTTGCCTCTTAATTAATTTTATTTAAACATAAAATAATAATTTTAGTAATCACTTAATGCGTGTCCTTGGAGAGCATGTTAACTTAGTGGATAATTTTTGTTGAAAGTCTTATCTATCCAGCCACCACCAAGAACTTTATCCCCAACCTCATCTTTAGAATAAAAAACACATGCTTGTCCAGGAGATATTCCTGTCTCTTTATCTAAAATTTCAACATCTGCAAAATTATCTCTCAAATTAATTTTTGCTTTTAAAAGTCTTCCAGTTGATCTTACTTTTATATTTACTATTTCTTGAAATTCTTTTTTTGTTGCCAGAATATTTAATTCTCTAAGTTTAATTTTTTTAATTTCTAAATTATCTTTATTACCGACAATTACTGTATTATCGTTTGCATTTATGTTCACCACATATAGTGGTTTATTACTTGAAATTTTTATTCCTTTTCTTTGACCAATTGTATAATTAATTATGCCATCGTGCTCTCCTATTTGTTGTCCTGAAATATCAATTATTTTTCCTTTTTTAAAGGACTCAGGTCTAAATTTTTTAATAACTGAACTATAATCACCATTTGGTACAAAACAAATATCTTGACTATCTGGTTTGTGGGCAACATTTAAATTTAACTTTTCTGCTATTAATCTTGTTTCAGATTTATCAATCTCTCCAAGTGGAAACCTTAAAAAATTTAATTGTTCTTGAGTAGTACTAAATAAAAAATAGCTTTGATCTCTATTATGATCTTTAGCACGATACATATTGGCGTGACCATTATTTTGAATTCTAGTCACATAATGACCTGTGATTAATGCATCTGCATTCAAATCTTTTGCGTACTTAAATAAGTCTCTGAATTTCACAGTCTGGTTGCACTGAACACAAGGAATTGGGGTTTCCCCAGCAGTATAACTATCTATAAATGAGTCAATTACTTCAGATTTAAATTTTTTTTGATAATATAAAATTTCGTGATTAATATTAATTTTTTCAGCTACTCTTTTAGCGTCCATTATGTCTTGGCCTGCGCAACATTGTCTACCCTCTTTTGATTGTTTTGCATCATCGTATAGTTTAAGCGTTATACCAATTACATCGTAACCCTCTTGCTTCATTAAAGCCGCTACTACAGAGGAGTCTACTCCTCCAGACATTGCTACGACTACTTTGGTTTCTTTTTTTGGCTTATTAATTCCTAGAGAATTCATATTTAAAAGTGTATAATATATTTATTGTAAATTTTCCATAATGCTAATTGATTTCGAGCCAGGTGATTATGTTAAAAACCCTGCAAATAAGGATTGGGGGATAGGACAAGTTCAATCAATTATAGGAAATAAAGTGACAGTGAACTTTGAAAATTTTGGAAAAAGAGTGATCAATATTGAGAATGTAAAATTAGAAAAAATTGAAAATGAATAAAAATGAATGTAAAACGATAGCTGAAGGATTAATTAATACTTTTAATTATGCTGGGAAAGAGTCGGTCAAACTTTATGAGAAAGGGCTAAAAGTAAATATCAAAGAAGATAAGTCTCCAGTGAGTAACGGTGACTTAATAGTTAACGAAATAATTTCACGTAAGATCTCTGAATTAACTCCTAGTATTAAAATCATATCTGAGGAAACTGTAAACTTAAATGTTAAAAATAATTCAAAAATATTTTGGTTAATAGATCCAATTGATGGAACAAAAGAGTATATTGCTGGCAAAGAAGAATATACGCTTAATGCGGCTTTAGTAATAAATTCAGTGCCAGTTATTGGATTGGTTGGCGTGCCAAAAAAAAATAGACTTTTTGTTTCTTATGCGCCGGGAGAAAGTTATTTAATTGAAAATAATGAAATGAAAAAAATTAGCTGCACTAAACAACAACCGAAGGGAAATATAGTTGCATTATCAAGTGTTTTGAAACCTTCAGATATTATTTTAAATAAATTAAAAGAGTTTAACGTTACTTCAATTGTTAAAATGGCCAGTTCTTATAAATTTTGTGTAATAGCAACTGGTGAGTATGATATATACGCTGCAAGAGAAAGAGCAAATGAATGGGATTACGCTGCGGGTCATGCTGTAGCACAAAATGCTGGTGCAATAATAAAAACTTTAGATGAAAAACCTTTTTTATATGGCAAAGATGATTATAAAAACCCAAGTTTATTGATAAGAAGATCTGAAAATCTCAATGATTAAAACAATTTTAATTATAATTTTATCTGTTACTTTTTTTGGAGTTTTGTTTTTTATATTAGTAAGAAACGCTTTGAAAAAAAAATTAGAAATTTTAGTTGAAGAAGAAAAAAAGAGAAAATCAGATAATTTTGATTAATTTATTAAATTCATCATTATCAAGTTCTAATACCCGTTTGGATAAATCGAAACTAAATCCACCTCTTGCTAAAATTCCCATATCTTTTTTATAGAATAATTCTCGATTACTTTCAGGTCTTGTTGGACCTATCCTTCTTCGTTTGCAAAGTTTTAAAGCAGAAACAAAATCAGGTTCAATTTGATCTTCTTTTATTTTATTAATACTTTGTTTGATATATCTATCTTCGACTCCCTTGCTCCTAAGAGACTGATTTATTTTGTTTAAAGAGTAACCTCTTCTAAGAAACATTCGTGCTTTTGAGTCAGAATACATTTCGTCATTTAAAATTTTATTTTTTTCTAAATTTGAAACTATATTATCAATAATAGAAGAGACTTCTTTTTTTGATTTTGTGCCTTTAATTTTTGTTAAATATTTTTTGAGTAGATACACCTTCAGTTGCTGCTTAGAAGGATTATATTTCTCCAAGTATGAATAAGCTAAATCTTTTAGATTAGTGGTCAGATCTTCAAAATCACTTTTATTTGATGTGGGATTCATAAATTTAATATACTATATTATTATAAATGTTAAATAATCTTATAGAATTAATAAATTCTGAAAATATTTATTTAGTCGCAAACTATGGAGTTATACCTTTTTGGTTGTTGTTAATAATTTTCCCAAATCACGGTATAACTAATTTTTTCGCTCAATCAATCATAGCACCATTACTTTTAGCTTCTGGTTATGTTTATTTAGCTTATAAACTTTTTTTAGATGGAAATATTTTAGATGGATTTGAACTTTACAATGGAATAGATGGTTTATATGCGATGTTTTCTAATGAAACCTTGTTATTAATTTTTTGGCTTCACTTTCTTGCGATTAGTTTGTTCGCTGGGACGTGGGTAGTACGAGACTCAAGGAAATATTTTATTCCTAAAATAATCACTATACCATCTTTAATCTTAACGTACTTTTCAGGTCCGCTTGGATTGGTAATTTATTGGTTTATAAGAATTTTCTTTGCTAAAAAAATCAGTTTTAATGATTAAGCCGTTTGATTTCTATTTTGACTTTATTAGTCCATATTCTTTTCTCGCACACAAGGAAATCAAAAAAATTGAAAATAAATTATCGATTAAAGTGGTATATAAGCCAATTCTTTTAGGTGGTTTACATAATTTACACGGAATTAAAGCTCCGGCCTTTATACCCGCTAAAGCAAAACATATGGTAAGAGACTGTAAATTGATTGCTGAGCGAAATAACATTAAATTTAGATTTAACACTTATTTTCCAATCAGAAGTTTAAATCTTATGAGAGGTGTTTTTGTAGCAGAGGAAGATAATTTAAAAAGTTATTATATTGATAATATATTTAATGCTATTTGGCAGGATGGTCTCAATATGAATGATGAAAATATCGTTCAAAGAGTTTTAAAAAACTTAAATATAAACCCTAAAACTTTTGTATTAAGATCTACGTCCTCTTCTATAAAAGATGTATTAAAAAAAAGGACTAGTGAGGCTTATGCGAAGGGTATTTTTGGTGCGCCTACTTTTGTTTCCAACAATAAAATATTTTGGGGACAAGACAGAATTGAGTTTGTTTTAAAAGAGGCAAGTAAATAATTTATTTTCTTTCTTTGTCGACTACCTTTAAGCCCGCGTTTTTTAAGGCAGTAAATCCACCTTCTACGTGAGCTACATTTTTAAAACCCATTTCTAATAAGGATTTTGTTGCAAGTGCTGATCTAAATCCGCCTGCGCAAAATAATACCAGTTTTTTAGTATCTTTAATTTTACTAGAATTAAAATAAGAACTTTCTGGATCGAGCCAAAATTCTAACATTCCTCTTGGAATGTGTATCGAGTTTTCTATAGTACCTTCTTTCCAAAGCTCCCTAATATCCCTAATATCTATTAATGTTATTTCGCCAGCCTCGTTTTCTTTTTTAACTTGATCTGATTTTAAGGTTTCAATTAATTTGTAGGCTTCTTCAACTAATTTTTGTGACGATTTTATATTCATAATATATAAATATAAAAAAATTAGTAATTAATCAAAAAATAATTTAAGTTTTATTATGAATTGGGGAATAATAGGTTTAGGTCATATGGCAAAAAACTTTGCTAGATCAATCAAAGAATTAAACAATACAAAGCTTTTAGGTG
Source organism: uncultured Pelagibacteraceae bacterium (assembly GCA_902552345.1). Classification (GTDB taxonomy): domain Bacteria; phylum Pseudomonadota; class Alphaproteobacteria; order Pelagibacterales; family Pelagibacteraceae; genus Pelagilacustribacter. The sequence goes on from CACDGO010000004.1 coordinate 65,936, forward strand.
CGTCAAGCAGTTCTTTAATAAAACTTATGAGATTTGGTTTTAAAAATAAAATAAAATTTAAACATTTGTATAGAAAATATGACGAAATTTTATCGTGTAAAGAAATAGATAATATTTATGTTGGGACTTTAAATAATACTCATTATGATTTTATAATTAAGTGTATAGATGCTGGCAAAAATGTGTTATGTGAAAAGCCTTTTGTGATTAATTATGATCAAGCTAAAAAAATAAAAGAAAAAATAAATAATTCAAATATTTTTTTTTTAGAAGCTATAGCTTATAGAACTCACCCGCAAACAATACAAATCGTAGAGTTGTTAAGAAAAAAAATAATTGGAAAGGTAATTAAAGTTAAATCAAATTTTGGATTTAATGCTGGTCTTCCCAAAAAAAATAGTAGACTTTTTAATTATAATTTTGGAGGTGGATCTATATTAGATCTTGGATGTTACCCTCTAACTATGTCTAATTTAATAGCTAATATACATAACCGTAATAAGGAAATAATTCCAATATTAGATGATGTTTCTGGCGAGATACACGATTTCGGTGTCGATCTAAACGCTAGAGCTAAGTTAATTTATAGCAATTCTATAATATCAGAAATTGATGTTTCTATTAATGAGAATATGGAGAACATCACTGAAATAATTGGTGAAAATGGTTCAATGAAAATATTAGACCCATGGCTTCCAAAAAAAAATAATATAATTGAAATTCACAGAAATAACCAAATTGAAAAAATTGATTCAAATTCTAATTTAAGTATTTTTGCTAATCAAATAAATTATTTTAATGATTGTGCTAAAAATATTAAACCAAAAGAAAATAGTACTGCTATGAGCCTAGATAATAGTGTAAATTATCTTAAGGTATTATCAGATTGGAAAAAAATATTATTGAAAAATGAAAGTTTCGCAAAATACAAATAAAAAAAGTTTTTTGAAAAAATTATTAATCAAACTTTGCAGAAAAGTAGGCTACGAAATTATAGATCAGAATAATCTTTTTATTCCATCGTTAAATAAATTTGCTAATCAAAATCTTTCAAATCTACAGAAAGACTCTATATCCATTCCGCTAGGTAAAGTTAAAATTACTAGAAAAATAAAAGAATTATCAATCATCGTTCGAACTTATACTTCTACGGAAGTTGAAAAGAGTAAGATAATGCTTGATCAAAACAAATTTAGAATTTTTGAAAAACAAAAAATTGAATATACGCTCAGAACAATAAATTCATTGATAATTTCTTGTAAAAAAGCTCTTAAAAATTTCAAAAATTTTAAAATAAGTTTAGTAATTACAGACGATAATTCTTCGGAAGAAAATCTTTCATTAATAAAGAAATTGATAAATTCTTCAAGTTTGAATTATAAAATTATAAGTTTACAGAAAGACAAATTGAGCGAAATGATTAAAAAAAAAGATGAATATGGGAAAGATATTTCTGAAGGTATGATTTCAAATATGAGAAATATTTTAAAATCTGTATTGCTCACAAAAGATGAGGTAAATGATCTGGTTTACTTTGTGGAGGATGATTATATACACGATGAAAACGCAATTTCTGAAATGCTATTTGCTTTTGAAAGACTTACATCTCAGCTGGGTAAAGATGTATTTCTTTGTCCCGCAGACTACCCTTATTTATATAATAAAATAGAGGATACTAAAATTTTTTTAGGTAATAAAAGGCATTGGAGGACTGTAAAAGAAACATTAATTACCTTTATGACTAGCAAGGAAATGATACTGAAATATTGGGAAGATTTTATCGCGATGAGCACCACAAGGCATCATCCAATGGAGAAAAAATTACATGAAATCTATGAAAAAGAATATTGTTTAAGTCCAATTCCATCATTGGCAATGCATGCAACTAATATAAATTCTGCTTACGGTATCCCACCTAATTATGATTGGATTAAAAATTGGGAAGATAATAAAATTTGAATATTTTAATAAGGGCTCTAAACTAGAGCCCTTATTCATTTTTCTAATCTCTAATAGAATAAGCTGTTACACCAACTTCAGCTTTATCAGTTCCAAGTTTTTCCGCAGCTTTACTTATTCTTAATCCAATTGTGGATTTAAGTATTGTAAATGTGACCCAAGATAATCCAAAACTAAATACACATACTGATGCAGTTCCGATAAATTGAGTTCCAAAAGACGTTTCTGGATTTGTTAAAGGAACAACTAGTGTACCGAAAATTCCAGCAAACATATGAACTGGAATAGCTCCAACAACATCATCTAGTCCATAACTTTCTAACATTTTTGTACCAAAGTACATGATGACTGCTCCAATTGATCCTATAAACATAGCTGTTATTGGACCAGGTGTTAATGGTTCAGCAGTTATAGCAACTAAGCCTGCTAATGCGCCATTAAGCATCATTACAATATCAGTTTTGCCTCCGATTAATCTTGTTATTGCTGCACCAGTAAAAGTTCCTGCTGCACCAGCTAAATGTGTATTTACCGCAATTTTTGAAATTGCATTTACATCATCAAAAGTACCCATTGCTAATTGGCTGAAACCATTAAATCCAAACCAACCAAACCAAAGCAAAAATGTTCCTAAAGTTACTAATGGAATACTTGATGCCGCAAAAGGTTGCATAGATTTCTTTTCACCCTTTCTGCCAAATCTTCCTTCTCTAGCACCTAGCACGATTACTCCTGCAAGTGCTGCAGCACCTCCACAACCATGTACAAGAGTTGATCCAGCAAAATCTGAAAAGCCACCACTAGCTAACCAGCCGCCTCCCCATTGCCATCCCATAGAAATTGGATAGATAATTCCTGCCATTACAGCTGCAAAAATGAAGAATGGCCAGATCTTAATTCTTTCAGCCACTGCTCCAGATACGATAGAGGCTGTTGCGCACACAAACATGGTTTGAAAAAACCAGTCTGAGTAACCTGAATAGCCTGTTTCAGCGTCAGAAGAGTCTGTCCAAATTGTAAAAGAACCTACGTAACCACCTTCAGGCACTCCATAAGCTAAATTATAACCTACCAAAAAGAATACCAGCGAGCATATAGCGAATTTACCTATATTTTTAGCGGCAATTGTCGATACGCTTTTTGTAGTCACTAAGCCGCTCTCAAGCATGCAGAAACCTGCTGCCATGAAAGCAACTAGCACTCCGCCTAAATAAAATCCTAATGAGTTAAAAATATATTGTCCCTCTTGAGACATTGTAGTTTCTGCCAAGCTTTGAGAGCTAATTGATAAAGCAGAAATACAACCTAATAAAATGAAAGTTAATTTTTTCATGTTTCCCCCTTTTTTTTTGCTGATTTGATACCAAATTTCAGAGTTTAAAAGCATGAATTTAATGCATACGAGCTTTGTAAAATAAATAAGGCCTGGGCGGGGGATCCGAACCAGGCCTTATAATTTTTCCCAACTAACGAGGGAGGGAATATTTTATTAGTCTCTTATACCGTAAGCTATTACAC
>CACDGO010000005.1 GCA_902552345.1 uncultured Pelagibacteraceae bacterium
AAATATATTATAAGTTTATACCATGAGTTTTTCTTTAATTATTCTTGCTGGAGGTAATAGCCATAGATTTAGGTCTAATATAGGCAAACCATATCAAAAAATAGCAGGCAAATCATTAATTGAAATAAACCTAAATAAAGCAACTAAATTTAAACAAATTAAAAAGTTCGTTCTTGTTTATAATAAAAAAGACTTAAAACGAGTGAAATCTCTTAAACTTAAAAATGTAAAACTTGTTGTCGGAGGAAATAATAGACAACAATCTACTTATAATGCTCTAAAATACTTAGCAAGTCAAAAAGGGGTATCTAAAGTATTAATACATGATGTAGCTAGACCAAATTTTTCGACAAAACTTTTAAAAGCCATATTAAGAAATATGAGAAATCACAGAGCAGTTGTTCCCAAATTAAAAATACAAGATGCAATAAAACAAAAAATAGACTCTAGTAACGAAGAATACATAGTAGGGAAAAAAAGAGATGATTTATTTTTAACTCAAACACCACAAGCATTTAATTTAAAGGAAATATATTATCTGCATAAAACTAACTTTGGCAAATATAAAGATGATGATATCTCTTTGTATATGGATCTTAATAAAGTTAAGTTTATTGATGGAGAAAAAAATAATTTTAAAATTACTGACAAATTAGATTTTGAAAATTTAAGGAACATTTATAAATCCAAACAAAGTGTTGGAATAGGTTTTGACGTTCATAGATTAGTTCCTAAAAGAAAACTTTTTTTAGCTGGTTTAAAAATTAAGTCTAAATTAGGAACACTGGGTCATTCTGATGGTGATCCTGTTCTACATTCTATTACGGATGCAATTTTAGGAGCTTGTAAAATGGGAGATATAGGCCAATTATTTTCTGACAAAAGTAAAAAATTTAAAAACATAAGATCAACTGTTTTGCTTAAAAAGGTAATAGATAAGACTAAGTCTAAAGGATATTTTACGAATAATATTGATATAAACATTATAACTCAAACACCTAAGATAAAATACTTAAAAAATAAAATGATTGATAGTATTTCTAGGCTCTGTGAAATTTCTAAAGATCAAATTAATATAAAAGGGAAAACAACCGAAAAATTAGGTGTTATCGGAAAAGAAAAAGCAATAGCGTGCGAAGTTATATGTTCGGTCATTAAATATGATTAAAACCATAAATTATTTATTTGTAACATGTTTTGGTATTGGATCTTTTAGATTTGCTCCAGGAACTATAACCTCTTTAGTTACAACAATTTTTTTATACAGCCTATTCCATATAGTTAATCTATCTAGCGGTATTATATTACTAATTTTATTTTTAGTTTTTATATATTCATTTTATGCAGTGTCCGAATATATAAAATATAATGAAAACAAAGACCCTAAAGAAGTTGTTGTAGATGAGTTTATTGGCCAATCCATTCCAATTTATCTTTATGAAATCGCACACGGAACTACGAAAGCCCCGCAGGAGTCAGTTCTATTCTATCTATATATTTTTATTTTATTCAGATTTTTTGACATCAAAAAACCATTTCCGGTAAGTTTTTTTGATAAAAAATTTAAAAATAGTTTTGGAGTAATAATAGACGACGTAGTTGCAGGTTTATATGTGGTTCTTACATTGATAATATTTATGGTAATTAAATCAAAGTTTTTCTAATGAGTTTAAATAAAAAGATAATCTCATTAATTAAAAGAAAAAAGATGAAACTTGCAATAGCGGAGTCTTGTACTGGAGGAATGTTGTCTAGCGCTATTACCTCTGTGAACGGATCATCTAAAGTATTTACTATGGGATTAGTCACTTACTCAAATCAAGCCAAAACAACTATATTAAAAGTACCTAAAAAACTAATAAAAAAAAATGGTGCCGTAAGTGTTCATTGTTGTTTGGCTATGGTCAATAATTTAAGTAAAATTAGTAAATCAAAAATTTGTGTTTCAATAACAGGAATAGCTGGCCCTAAAGGAGGATCTAAACAAAAACCAGTTGGATTAGTTTATATTGGAATTAGAGTTGGAAGAAAAGTTATTGTTAATAAATGTAATTTTAAGAACAAAGGAAGAAATTTTATTCAAAAGCAAACTGTAAAAAAAACTCTGAATTTATTAGCGCAATTGATTAAACGGGATAGCTAAACTCTGGATTAACTATTACATCTAAAAGATGAGCAGTAAAACTGTTAAGTAACAAAAAAATACCAAAAGCAATTAAATAGAGTATAAAAACTAAAAAATTTCTAGCCCGTTTTTTTTTCAATAGCTGTTTGTCTTCCGGTACCCATTCTTTACTTTTAGACTTAAAATCATAGGAAAACATCCAATAAGTTAGGTCAGTTTCGTTAGGATCACCTGTTCTTATTGTTTTAATATATGAAGATAAAAATTTAAAAGTTAAAATAAATAAGATTAATAAAGATGATATTGTAAACATTATTTATATAATTTAATTGCTCTTTCTTCAAAAGCCTTGGCAATTTTATTTAAACCAAGCTCAAAAGATTTATTCATTATTCCATTCAAAATCGGATTTTTCAATTCAAAATCAATAAAAAATTCCAACTGTGTCGAATTGTTTACTTCCTTAAATTTCCACTCATTTTTCAGATGTTTTAATGGTCCATCAAGATTAGTTACAATAATTGTATCTTTTTCTTTATAATAAGACACATGACTTGAGAAAGTTTCATTCAAGATGCTCTTACCTACTTTTAAATCTCCATTAAAGGTAATAAGATCTGCACTTTCATTTCTCTCATAAATTTTACCTTCGATGCACCATGGAACAAATTCTGGATATTTTTCAATATCTAGAACCATTTCCACTAATTGCTCTTTTTTACAAGGAATAATTTTTTTTATTGATGCGGAAGACATTCAAACTGTTTATTTCTTGCATCTTGTAATTTTCTAAAATCTTCATCTGCGTGATAAGAAGATCTTGTAAGAGGTGATGAAGAAACAAGAAGAAAACCTTTTGTCTTTGCAATTTGCTCGAACTCTTTAAATTCATCAGGATGATAATAACGATTAAGTGGATGATGTTTGGGAGATGGTTGTAAGTATTGACCGATAGTAATAAAATCAACTTCGGCAGATTTAAGATCGTCCATAACTTGAATTACTTCTTCTTTGTTTTCACCCAAGCCAACCATAATTCCTGATTTAGTAAAAACTTTTTTGTTAAATTTTTTTGCATTTTTTAAAAGTTCTAATGAAGCAAAATAACGTGCTCCTGGTCTTACAGTAGTATAAAGTCTAGGTACTGTCTCTATATTATGGTTAAATACGTCTAAATCAGCTTTTAAAATTATTTTGTAAGAATCTCCTTTTCTCAAAAAGTCAGGAGTTAAGACTTCTATAGATGTTTTTGGATTTTTATCTCTTGTAGCTTTAACAACTTTGTAAAAATGTTCTGATCCCCCATCATCTAAATCATCTCTGTCTACAGATGTAATTACAACATGTTTCAAATTTAAATTTTGAACAGCTCTTGCGATTTTAGCTGGTTCAAAAATATCTAGCTCTGTTGGTTTCCCAGTTTTGACATCACAAAATGCACATGCTCTGGTACACGTGTCTCCCATAATCATAAATGTGGCATGTTTTTTACTCCAACACTCAGTTATATTTGGGCAATTAGCTTCCTGACAGACAGTGACTAGATTATTTTGATTAACAACTTGTTTAGTTTGAAAGAAAATTTGAGAATCTACTATTTTTGACCTTATCCATTCAGGTTTCTTTTTGATTGGGTTAAAAGGTTTATTAATTTTTTCTGGATGTCTTGGTTTTGAGCTCATTTTAACTTAATAATAATTTCGTCTTTTGTACCATATCTAAATTTTTCCCTATAAAGCATATCTAAATAATCCAAATCATTATTTTTAACTAATGATATTTTTTTTTCCAAGTCTTGTAATTTATCAGTCAATATTTTTTCATCAATTTCTAATTCTTGAAATAATTTTTTTTTATCAAAATAAGAAATTAATCCTCTTTCACCTCCAATTAAATTAATTCCAATATAAAGAGTTAAAAAAATATTTAATAATATAAATTTTTTTTTCTTTAAACTTTCAATAAGTCGCATGAGTTAGATTCTAGCCATTTTTGCTTGATTTCCAAGTTCTTCTTCAATGCGTAATAACCTATTGTATTTTGCTACTCTTTCAGATCTTGCCAAAGATCCAGTTTTAATTTGAGAGGACATTGTCGCGGAGGCCAAATCAGCAATAAATGTATCTTCGGTATCCCCTGATCTGTGAGAAATGATAGTATTAAAATCTGCATCTTTTGCCATTGAAATTACCTGTAAAGTTTCAGTCAAAGTGCCTATTTGATTTGGTTTTACTAAAATACAATTTGCTGACTTTTCTTTTATTCCCTTGCTTAAGCGTTTTGCATTTGTAACAAACAAATCATCTCCAACAATTTGAATATTTTTACCTAATTCATTTGTAATTTTTTTCCACGATTCCCAATCCTCTTCAGCAAAAGGATCCTCAATTGATTTAATTGGATAACTAGATATAAGTTTTTTATAATAATTAATATTATCTTCAACTGATGTGTAATTTTTAGATTGAATTGAGTACTCTCCTTTTTCATTAATTAATTCATTAGCAGCTACATCGAGACAAATAACTATATCTTTTCCTGGTTTTAAATTTGACTTTTCTATTGCATTTACAATTAACTCCAAGGCTTGCTCATTTGTATTAATTGATGGGGCAAATCCCCCTTCATCGCCAACATTTGTAAGCATTTTGTTTGATTTTAATAATTTCTTCAAATTTTGTATGACAACATAACATTTTTCAATAGCATCCATAAAATTTTTAGCTGAGTCAGGTCTAATCATAAATTCTTGAATATTTAGGTCATTATCAGCATGCGCGCCACCATTAATAATATTCATTAACGGTATGGGTAAAGAAAAAGTGTTACCTAAATATTTAAATAATGATTTTTTATTTGATATAGCTGAACATTTTGAATTAGCTAGTGAGACTGCTAGAGTAGCATTAGCTCCCAAATTTTTTTTATTCTCACTTCCATCTAAATCTAATAAAGCTTTATCAATTTTTTTTTGGTCATCTGACTCGAAACCTTGAAGTTTATCTGAAATTTTATTATTTATATTTTCAACTGCTATATTTACACTTTTGCCTAAAAATTTATTCTTGTCCTGATCTCTTAATTCGTGTGCTTCAAATGCACCGGTCGATGCACCTGATGGAGAAATTGCACTGGCAGAAATATTATTTTCTAAAAAAACTTCTGCTTCCACCGTTGGATTTCCTCTGCTATCAAAAACCTGTCTGCCTTTTATACTTTTAATTTTTGCCATTATTATTTTACTATCTTATCGATCTCAGTAAGTTTTTTTAACAAAGTTTTTACTTCATTTAATGGAACCATGTTTGGACCATCTGAAGGTGCATTATCTGGATCCTCATGCGTTTCCATGAAAATTGCTCCTACACCAACAGCAATAGCTGCACTAGCCAAATAAGGAACAAATTCTCTTTGTCCACCACTTTTCTCTCCCATGCCACCTGGTTGTTGTACTGAATGAGTTGCATCAAATACAATTGGAAATCCGAATTTCGACATTATAGGTATGGCTCTCATGTCTGAAACAAGAGTATTGTAACCAAAGCTCGCTCCTCTTTCTGTAATTAAAATATTTTTATTCCCGGAGTCTTCTATTTTTTTTATTACATTAGCCATATCCCACGGAGCTAAAAATTGTCCTTTTTTAACATTAATTATTTTACCAGTTTTTGCTGCAGCAACTAATAAATCGGTTTGTCTACATAAGAATGCTGGAATTTGAAGTACATCCACATGATTAGAAACTACAGAGCATTGTTCGACTGTATGAACGTCAGTTAAAACTGGGACACCAACTTCTTTTCTAATTTTATCGAAAATGGGAAGTGATTTTTCCAAACCTAATCCTCTTTTTCCTTTTAAACTCGTTCTATTAGCTTTATCAAAAGAAGTTTTGTAAATAAGATTAATACCTAATTCGCTTGTAATTTTTTTAAGTTCCTTTGAAATCTTTATAGCGTGCTCTTCGCTTTCAAGCTGACAAGGGCCAGCAATTAGAGTAAATGGTTTATTGTTAGCGATCTCAAAATTAGAACATTTTACTTTATGATTATTCATTTTGTCTTATTAATTTTTGCGGCCTTTATAAATGATGAGAATAAAGGATGTGGTGATAAAGGTCTAGATTTAAATTCAGGATGAAACTGAACGCCAATAAACCAAGGATGGTTTTTCAATTCTATAATTTCTGGTAATTTGTTGTCTGGAGATAAACCTGAAAAAATCATACCTTTGTTTTCAAAATCTTTTTTATAGTTTATGTTAACTTCATATCTATGACGGTGTCTTTCATTTATTTTCACTGAATTGTAAATTTTGCTTATTTTTGTGTCTTTTTTAAGTCTTGCTTCATAACTACCTAAACGCATTGTTCCGCCTAAATCTTTGTCAGTGCCCTTCATCAATTTTCCATCTTTTGTCCATTCACTCATAAGTCCAACTACTGATGCTTTAGATGGTCCAAATTCACTTGATGTTGCTTTTTTTATATTTAATTCATTTCTAGCGAATTCAATCACTGCCATTTGCATGCCAAAGCAGATTCCTAAGAAAGGAATTTTGTTCAATCTTGCATAATTAATAGCTGCTATTTTTCCTTCTGTGCCTCTTTTACCAAATCCTCCTGGTATCAAAATTCCAGATACTCCTTTAAGTTTATTTTTAATTTCACTTGGTTTTAAAAAGTCAGACTCAATTCTTATTAAATTCACTTTTAAATTATTTGCTATTCCACCATGTGTTAAAGCCTCATCTAAAGATTTATATGCATCTTTAAGCTCAACATACTTACCAATTAATGCTATGTTAACTTTATTTTTTGCGTTCAAAACTAAATGGGTAATTTTTTTCCAAGGAGAAAGATTAACTTTTTTCTTAAATTTAATTTTAAAAAATCTTAATACTCTTTCATCTAATTTCTCTTTATTAAAACTTATCGGAGCTTCATAAATTGTTTTTACGTCCACAGTTTCTGTAACATTTTCTATTTCAACGTTGCAAAATAATGAAATTTTCTTTCTTTGATCTAAAGGTATAGATCTTTCAGATCTGCAAATAATAATATCTGGTTGAATACCTATGCTCCTTAATTCTTTTACTGAATGTTGGGTTGGTTTTGTTTTTATCTCATCAGAGGCCTTCATGTAAGGAACTAAAGTTAGGTGAATGAATAGTGTATTTTTTTTGCCAATTTCATTAGAAAATTGTCTTATAGCTTCTAAAAAAGGTAGACTTTCAATGTCTCCAACAGTGCCTCCTATTTCACAAATTACAAAATCTTCTTTATTAGCGTCGTTTCTTATAAACTCTTTAATTCTATTAGTAATGTGGGGAATTACTTGAACAGTTTTACCTAAATATCTTCCTTGTCGTTCTCTTTTTAAAACGTCATTGTATATTTTTCCTGTAGTAATATTGTCTGACTTTTTTGCTGAAATTCCTGAAAATCTTTCATAGTGGCCTAAATCTAAATCAGTTTCCGCACCGTCATCTGTAACGAAAACTTCACCGTGCTGAAAAGGACTCATTGTTCCAGGATCAACATTCAAATATGGATCTAATTTTCTAATTCTTACTTTATAACCTCGAGATTGAAGTAAATAAGCTAATGATGCTGATGATAATCCTTTTCCTAAAGATGAGACCACGCCGCCAGTTACGAATATGTATCGCGCCATGGAAGTATGTTATACTCTATATTTCTATAATTACAAAGTCTAAATTACTTTGATTGAGGTATTTGTGGAAGGTTTGAATTTTTTTCCTCCTCTTTTTCTAAAACGGACTGTGTTTCACGAAACTCATCTCTAGAGATGGCTACAATCGCAATGCTGCAAATTATAAATAAAGCAGCAATTATAGAAGTGAATTTAGTTAAAAAAGTTCCAACTGATCTTGCAGATGTGAAATTATCTTGTGAAACACCTAGACCTAAAGCTCCACCCTCTGATCTTTGAAGTAAAATTACAATAATTAATATTACTGCTAAAATGATATTAATTAGTACCAGTAAACTTTCCATGATGTCTATCTATAGTAATTCTTTATTATATCAATAAATTTTTTTGAAGATTTAGAAGCTCCACCAATCAAAAATCCATCAATTTCATGAATTTCCTTAAACATTTGGACATTGTTGCCATCAACTGATCCGCCATAAAGAACTGTAAAATTTTTTTTCTTAAATAATTTTTTTAATACTTTTTTTATGTGTATAATTGTTTTTTCAAGCTCACTTTTACTTGGTATTTTCCCTGTTCCAATAGACCAAATAGGCTCATAAGCAACAATTATGTTATTAATGTTAAATTTTTTTTTCAATACTTTGGAAATTTGATTTTGTAAAACGCTGAAGGTTTTTTTATTCTTTTTGTCTTTTTTATTTTCACCAATACAAAAAATAACTCTTAAATTATTTTTTAAAGCAAATTGAACTTTATTTTTTAACATTTCGTTTGTATCTCCCTCACTTCTATTATCTGAATGACCTACTAAGGTATATTTAGCGCCAACACTTTTAATCATAAAAGGACTTATAGCGGCAGTATTGGAAGAGAACTGCTCCTTTTGATAACAATTTTGAGAACCAATAGAAATACTCTTATTTTTAAAGTAATTAGCAAAAGTTTCTATAAGCGTATATGGGGGAGTAATAATAACTCTATATTTTTTACGATTTTTATCTTTTGAGTGAAAAGAATTAATTTTATTGAGTATATTTATAGATTTTGGGACACCAAACATTTTCCAGTTTCCGATAAAATATCTCATTATTTGCCTTACTATTAAATTTAATCTATAGGTGTATAATTTTTAAAACTTAATAAATTATAATAATGCTAAGTTCAATAGGTAAATTTTCTAAGTCTTTTTTATTAAAACTTTTTGTAGGTATTATCATTCTACCATTTGTTTTTTGGGGTATGGGTGACGTATTTAGAGGTGGAAATCAAAATGTAATAGCCACAATTGACTCTGAAAAAATAAGCACTCAAGAATTTGTAGACCATTTAAGAAGATTTAATTTAAGTGAAAAGCAAATAAAAGATTTACCAAAAACAGACTTGGTTGATAAAATTCTCTCTGAATATATTGGTAAAAAAGTTATGGCATTAGAAATTGAGGAGTTAGGAATAATTATTAATGACAATTCACTAAGGAATATCATTAAAAATGATAAGACATTTTTTAAGAACAATAAGTTCTCAAGAACTGAATACGAAAAATTTTTATTAAAAAGTGGAATTAATGCTCCTCTATTTGAAAAAAATTTAGTTGAGCAAGAAAAAAGACGACAATTTCTTACCTCTTTATCAGGGGGTATTATTATTCCTGAAAATTTAGTCAAAAAAGAGTATGGAAAAGAGAATCAGATCAAAAATATTAAGTTTATTGATTTGGAAAAATACCATTCTAGTAAAAAACCATCAGAAAAAAATAAAAAAGAATTATATGAGAGAAACAAGGACGTTTTCTTTAAAGAATTTAGGACTGTAAAATATGCTGAAGTCTCACCTGATAAAGTTACTGGGATGAAAGAATATAATGAGAGTTTTTTTAAAGAATTAGATATTATTGAAAATAATTTACTCGATGGTCAATCATTTGATGAAACTGTAGAAAAATACAATTTAAAAATTAATTTAATAAATAAGATAAATGCTAATAAAGAGAATGAAAAAAAAATAAAAATTGAAACGTTTCCAGATAATTTGTTTAAAAAAATTTATAATTTAAAAAAAATAAAGTCACCTCAGATTTTTAATGAAGATAGTAAATATTTTATCGGTGAAGTTACTGATATTGAGAAGAAGAATAAGTCCTATAATGATCCGGAAGTTCAAGAGGCGTTGAATGCTCAACTAAGCTTCAAAGATAAAATTGAAAGCAATACATCTATAATTAAGGATATAAGTATGGGGGCGTATAATAAGGAAAAGTTTGAACAATTTGCATTGGATAATAATCTAGTTATTCAAGATTATAAAATTAAAAACCTTAAACAAAATGAAATTTTTTCAGAGGAGATAATAAAAAGGATATTTTTAACTAAAGATGGAGAGGTGGATTTAATCACAAATAACACCTTAACTAAAAGTTTCTTAGTTTTTATTATCAAAACTGAGTATAAAACTCTTAAAAAAGAAAGTAATGAATATGAAAAATATGAGGCAAAAGCTCGTTTAAATTTAATCAATAAAATTTATCAATCTCATGATAGTAATCTTAATACGAAATATAATGTTGAGCTAAATAAGCGGACAATTGAAAGAGTAAAAAATTCATTTTAATGCGTATAAATATAAGTTTTAACGACTTCAAAAAAAATCATTTAAAAAAGAAACACCAAATACTATTTAAATCTTTAAATTGTAAAGATTATTATAAAATTGAAAATCTTTATAAATTTCTTTTAGCGGAAAAAAATAGTTTTATTTTTGAGTCTGTTGAGAGAGGAACTACTAGAGGAAGATTCACAATAATTGGTCTCAATCCAGATAAAATATGGGATATTCAAAATAACGTTATTTCTATAAAAAGCGGTAAAAAAATAACTAATATAAAAGCAAATCCTTTGAAATATTTAAATAAATTAATTAATGAATTTAAAATTAAATTGCCAAGTCAATTACCATCAATGGCTTCTATGTTAGTTGGATATTTTTCTTATGATATAATTCGTTATATTGAAAAAATCCCAAACAAATGTAGGGATGATTTGAAAATTCCTGATGTGAGACTTTCACGACCAAAAAATTTAATCATATATGATAATTTAAAGAAAAAAATTTTTTATGTTGAAAATATTTATGCAGATACAAAAATTAAAAATTATAGAGAAACATATAGTTCGATACTAAAGAAATTTGAATTGTATGAAAGTTTCGAAAATATAAAGCTTCCTGATCAATTTACATTTAAATCTAATAAAAATATTATTAAATCTAACATTTCAAAAAATAAATTTAAAAGTCTTGTAACGAAAGCTAAAACCTACATTAAAAAAGGTGACATCTTTCAAGTTGTTTTAAGTCAAAGATTTGAGAGAAAAATAAATAAAAAACCAATTGAGATATATAATTACTTGAGGAAATCAAATCCCTCTCCGTTTATGTTTTATTTTAACTACAATGATTTCAATGTTCTTGGAAGTAGCCCAGAAATATTAGTAAGACTTAGGAGTGGTGAAGTTACTATAAGGCCAATCGCAGGAACAAGACCCAGAGGTAAAACTGATAAAGAGGATAAAAAATATGTAAAAGATCTTCTCAAAGATAAAAAAGAGCTAGCAGAACATCTCATGCTTTTGGATCTTGGAAGAAATGATGTTGGAAAAGTTGCAAAAATCAACACTGTAAAAGTAACTGAGAGATTCAAAGTAGAAAAATATTCTCATGTAATGCATATCGTTTCAAATGTTATAGGAAAGTTTGACGACAAAACCTCAATTTTTGAAACACTTTTATCAGGTTTTCCAGCCGGTACTGTGAGTGGGGCACCAAAAATTAGAGCAATGGAAATAATTGATGAACTAGAAAAAAATAAAAGAAAATTATACGCTGGAGGAATAGGCTACTTTACACCGAATGGAGAATTTGACACTTGCATTGCTTTAAGAACAGGTCTTATAAAAAATAATAAACTTTACGTTCAAGCTGGTGCAGGAATTGTTGCAGATAGCAAACCAGATAAAGAATTTGCGGAGACAGTCAATAAAGCAAAAGCTTTAATGAAAGCAGTAGATTAGATGAGGATTTTATTGATAGATAATTACGATAGTTTTACTTACAACTTATTTCATTATATTTCAAAAATTAAGAAAAATGTAGAAGTAATTCGTAATGATAAGATTGATGTAAAAAGTGTTTTAAAAAAAAAGTATGACAAAATTGTAATATCGCCAGGACCTGGTAATCCCGATCAAGCAGGTAATTGTCTTAAAATCGTAAGAGAAGTTCATAAAAGAATTCCTATTCTTGGAGTTTGTTTAGGACATCAAATCATAGGTCAAGTTTTTGGTGGTAGGATTATTAACGCTAAGAATTTAATGCATGGCAAAACAAGTAGAATTAGACATAATAAAAAGGGTTTATTCAAGAATATACAAAATAACTTTGAAGCTACTAGATATCATAGCTTAGTCGTCGATCGTAAAAAATTCCCAAAAAAACTATTAATAACCGCCGAAACTAAAAATAAGACAATAATGGGATTAATGCATAAAGAATATGATATTCATGGGTTTCAATTTCATCCTGAAAGTATAAATACTAAGGTAGGTATGAAATTAATTAAAAACTTTATAACTAATTAAATGTCAAATTTCGTTGAAACTTTAAAAAAAGGTAAAAACCTTTCCTTAGAAGAAAGTAAAGCTCTATTCAATGAACTTATGGAGGGTAAATATAATGAAAATTCTATTATAGAAATTTTAGAGTCTCTAATAAAAAAAGGGGAAACTAAAGATGAGTTAGCTGGAGGGATATTTGTTTTAAGGGAAAAAGCTACTAAAGTAAAAGCTGATCAAAATACAATAGATACATGCGGAACAGGTGGAGACGGGCAGAACTCTTTAAATATTTCTACTGCTGCAGCTATAGTTTTAGCAAGTATGGGTGTTAAAGTTGCCAAGCATGGTAATAAAGCTGTTTCTTCAAATTGTGGGTCTGCAGACGTATTAGAAGCTTTAAAAATAAATATTAATTTAAAACCAAATGAAGCTGAGGAAAGTATTAAAAAATTTAATTTTGCTTTTATGTTTGCACCTAATTATCATTCAGCAATGAAACACGTGGGACCTGCTAGAAAAAAAATAGGAAAGAAAACAATCTTTAACTTAATTGGTCCTTTAAGTAGTCCTGCGCAAGTAAAAAGACAGGTAATAGGAGTATTTAATAAAAAATGGATGAAACCTTTTGCAGAAGCACTTAAAGAAAATGGAGTTATTCACGCATTTATCGTTCATAGCGAAGATGGAATGGATGAGATATCTCCATTTGAAAAAACAAATGTGGTTGAACTTAAAGACTCAATTATTAAAGAATTTATAATTGATCCAAAAACCTTAGGAATTGACTCTGCAAATAAGGAAAATTTAAAAGGAAAAAATGCAGTGTATAATTCTGAAAAAATTATTGAAATATTTAAAGGGAAAAATAATGAGTTTTCTCAATCTGTTGCTCTTAATGTAGCAGCAGGTCTAATAGTTTCTGGTAAAGAAAGTGATTTTAAGATGTCCTATGAAAAGGCGAGAAAACATTTAAGTTCAGGGCAGGTATTTGAGCACTTAGTAAAAATTCAATCAAATTAATGACAAATATTTTAGAAAAAATTATCGAGGAAAAAAGATACTCTTTGGACCTGATTAAAAAAGAAAAATCTTTAGATTTTTTAGAAAAAAATATCAAAGGGCAAAGTTTTTTAAATTTTAAAGAAACCATCCAAAATAATAGGAATGTTTCTTTAATAACCGAAATTAAAAAAGCTAGCCCATCTGCTGGCGTTCTTGTAAATAATTTTGATCATTTAAACATTGCAAAAATGTATATAGATAACGGTGCTACTTGCCTTTCGGTTTTGACAGAAGAAAAGCATTTTTTAGGAAAACTAGATTATATTCAAGATATTAAAAAACAATTTAAAATACCAGTTCTAGCTAAAGATTTTTTTATTGATCCTTATCAAATCGCTTTATCAAAAAGCTATGGTTGCGATTGTGTTTTGTTAATAATCGCAGCACTTAATGGATCCCAAGCAGATGAGATTTATTCTGAGGCATTAAAACATAATTTATCAGTCATAGTTGAAGTGCATAATCAAAAAGAAGCTGAAATAGCCTTAAAATTTGATCAAGCATTAATTGGAATAAATAATAGAAATTTAAAAACACTTGAGGTTTCATTAAATAATACTATTTCAATGTTTGAAGTAATTAAAACACACAAAGGGCCTATTATTTCTGAAAGCGGAATTAAAACTGCAAATGACGCAAAATATATTTATGAAAAAACCGGAATTAAAAATTTTCTTATTGGAGAATCACTTTTAAAATCCGACAATCCTGGTGGATTAATGAAAAAATTAATTCAAATTACCCAATAATTTAGCCATTTATTTGAAGTTGTAATTCAAAAAGAACTTTTATAGAACATAAATGTACGAGGTTTGTTCTATGCTAACAAGAAAACAAAAAAACTTATTAATATTCATCAATAAGAAGATCAGATCTTCAGGTATTTCTCCGTCTTATGAGGAAATGAAGAATTCACTCAACCTTAAGTCGAAATCAGGAATACATAGATTAATTTCTGCATTAGAAGAAAGAGGTTTTGTTAAGCGATTAGCACATAAAGCAAGAGCGTTGGAAGTGGTGAAATTACCTGAAAACGCGAGCGCAAATGATATATTTAATACATTTACACCAAGCGTAATCAAAGGCGGATTAGATAAAAATGTTAAAAAATCTACTGATGTATCAGTATTAGGAAGTATTGCCGCTGGTACACCAATTGAAGCTATTCAACAAGAAGTTGATAGAGTTGCTTTACCAGAAGATCTTCAAAATAATGGTGAGCACTTTGGTCTTAAAGTAAAAGGTGACTCAATGATTGAAGCAGGTATTTCTGACGGTGATACAGTTATCATAAAAAAAGTTTCAAATGTGGATAACGGTCAAATTGCGGTTGTCTTAATAGACGATCAAGAAGCTACTTTGAAAAGAGTAAGAAAAAAAGGAAACACTATCGCTTTAGAAGCAGCAAACCGAAATTACGGAACTAAAATTTACGCTGCAAATAGAATAAAAATCCAAGGTAAACTTGTTTCTTTATATAGAAACTTTCATTAAAATAGTCTAATTAATATTAATGTCTTTTAATTGTAGGTTTGCCCCCTCTCCTACTGGGCCTCTTCATATTGGTGGAGTTCGAACAGCCTTATTCAATTGGCTTTTAGCTAAAAAAAATAAGGGTAAATATTTTCTTAGGATAGAGGACACTGATAAAGAGAGATCTAAAGAAGAATTCAAAAAACAAATTATTACATCATTAGCTTGGCTTGGTATTGAACATGATGGAGACGAGTATATTCAATCTAAAAAAATATTTAAACACGTTGCAGTTGCAGAAGAATTGCTTAAAAAAGGTTTTGCTTACAAATGTTATTGCTCAGAGGAAGAAATTAATGAGCAAAAAGAAAAATGTAAAAAACAAGGAATGCCATATGTTTATAATAGAAAATGGAGAGATGCTAAAGATTTAAAAATTCCAGAAGGAGTAAAACCGGTATTAAGATTTAAAAGTAAAATATCAGGAAATACAATTATTAAAGATTTAGTTCAAGGTGATAGAAATATTTCAAATTCAACTATTGAGGATTTTGTAATATTAAGAAAAGATAATACTCCGACATACCAGCTCTCAGCCACGGTTGATGATCATGAAATGAAAATAACGCATGTAATTAGAGGAGACGATCATATGATTAACTCTTTTAAACAGAGACAAATTTACGAGGCCATGGGTTGGGAGGTTCCAAACTTTGCGCACATTCCTTTAATTCATAGTGAACAAGGAAAAAAATTATCAAAAAGAGATAATGCTTCCACTCTTGAAGATTATATTAAAATAGGGGTTATATCAGATGCATTAAGAAATTATTTATTAAGATTAGGATGGTCTTACAAAGATAAAGAAATTTTTACAAAGCAGGAAAGTATAGATTTATTTGATCTAAGCGGTGTTGGAAAATCACCTTCAAAATTAGATATGAATAGGATTTATTCAATAAATGAAACTTACATAAAAACAATAGATGAAAAAAATCTTTTTAATTTTTTTAAAGAATATGTTTCGAATTACAAAAAGCCTATAGATCAAGCAAAAGAAAATATTCTTTTAAAATCTATGGGATTTTTAAAAAATAAGGCGAAAACTCTAGAGGATATTTGGAACAACGCTCAGTATATTATTAACGATAAAATTGAGATTAGTGCAGACGATAAAAAATTAATTGATGAATTATCAAAGAAAGTAATTAGTAATTTTGCCTCTGAATATGAAAAACTTTCTTCTTTATCAAGAGAAACATTAGAACCCGTAATTAAATCTCTAATTGATAAACACAAGACCAATTTTAAAGGTGTGGGACAACCTTTAAGAATAGCCTTAGTAGGTTCAAGATTTGGGCCAGGTATATACGATGTTATTTTGTCTTTGGATAAATCAGAAGTAATTAAAAGACTTAAACAAATTTAGATGAAAGACGCTGTATCTTTCAGAACTAGAAAAACATCAATTTATGATAAGAAATCAAACAATCCTTTTAAAATAAGTAGGTCAAAATTTTTCAATTTTCTTAGTTGTAAAAGATGCTTTTATTTAGATCGAGTAAAAGGGTTAAAAGAACCCTCAATGCCTGGATGGGCTCTAAACGTTGCTGTAGATGAGCTTTTAAAGAAGGAGTTTGATCTTTACAGAAAAGAAAAAAAACCTCATCCAATTATGGTTAAGCATAATTTAAATTTTGTGCCTTACCAGCATAAAGATTTAGATACCTGGAGAAATTCTTTAAAAGGTGGAATTTCATATTTAGATAAAAAAACTAATCTTATAATTCACGGAGGTATCGATGATCTCTGGTTTGATTTGAATGAAAAAAAAATAGTTGTAGTGGATTATAAAGCTCAATCATCAACTTATCCTGTAACAGTTTCATCCTATCTCGATGCTGAATGGCATCTTAGCTATAAATTACAAATGGATATTTACGTACATATTTTAAGAAAAATGAATTTTGATGTCTCTGACCGAACATTTTTTTATGTTTGTAATGGAGAAAAAACAAATGATAAATTTGATAACAAAATAGATTTCAAAACTACACTAATACCTTACAGAGTGAAAACGTCTTGGATTGAAGAAAAATTAATTGAAATGAAAAATGTTTTAAATCTTGATCAACCACCTGAAATTGAAAAAACTTGTGAAAAGTGTGCTTATCTAGAAGGCGGAAAAAAATTTTAATTATTTGGAATTATTTTAATGCGCTAAGGGCAATCTTGTGCCAATTATAATTCATATGAATGCCGTTAGTTGCTACTATTTTAAAATTATCCATATCTATAAGGATAGATTGTCCGTAAGCCCCATCTAAAACAAAAATTTTTCTATCTTTAAAACCGCCAAAATCAAAATGAAATTGTCCTCCATAAGATTTTCCAAATGTATAAGCATTTGTTTTATCATATTTTTTTCTAAGTTTTGCTATTCTTCTTTCATAAATTGTTTTTAAATATTTTCCTTCACAAGTGTCATTTTTCCAATCATCCATCATTGCTTTTGCTATTCTTAAATGATCATATCTTGTAGCTTCCATAGAATATCTTAAAGGTCCATCTTCATCTTTTACTTCATATCTATATCTAATACCATTATCTCTACCTTGTGTTTTGCTTCTATCAATTTTTAAAAAATATACTTGATCTTTAATTTTTGCTTTTTCTTTAAAAACTTTATTGGTGAGTTTTTGAAAGTTACCTTCAGACTTAAACCAAATATAGTTCAAGATTATGTTTGCAACGAGATTACTATAGTTATATCGATTTTTACTAGGTTTTGATCCTTTGAAGTAACCCTCCATATGATACTTCAGAGTATTTACATTTGGATTTTTTTCTATTCCTTTCCCTTTAGCTAAATCATTATTTTTAACTAGTTTCTGGTCTCCTGCCGCCATATTTAAAAGATCAATTAATTTTACATTTTCATAAAGAGTATTTTTAAGTAATGGCCAATCGTTCAATCTAACATCAACATTTTTTATATATCCATCGCAAATAGCATGCCCTAATAAATAAGAAGTATAACTCTTGCCGACAGAAGCCGTAGTCCATTTAGTTTCACTATTGTATAAAGTTCCAAGTCTATTTTTGGGAGATATTTTATCAATTACAATTTCATCGTTTTCAAATAATAAATAACTCAATAAACCTGTTTTTTGCATTTCTTTGTCAATACTTTTTATCAAATCTCCTTTATCTTTACTTAAATTGATTTTAAATTTATATGGATTATTATTGTGCATAATAACATGCTTGTCCCAGTTTTTATGTTGTTGTTTAAAATGAAAAACTTGATAATGTAATCTCTCTAAACTCGGATTTGACTTCCATTTAAATCTTTCTCCTAACTGATTTTTTTTATTTATGCTTATGAGCTCTTTACTTACATTTCCATCTTTATCCAAAAATTGATTTTGTTTATTTACAATAAGCCAATTTCTATACTCGCTTAAATAATCAGCATTTAAATCATTTAAAAAGACAAATAATAAAATGAAAACTAAATAAGTTTTTTTCATTTAATTATATTAATTTGAATAATAAAGATTACCTATTATTATTTTCATCTTCACTATTAGATGATTGATCATTATTTTCTGATTGAGGTTCTTCTTGAGTAGTTTCTGTTTGAGTTTCCTCTTGAACTGGCTGTTCAGGTTGTGGCTGCGGTTCAGCTGTTGGTTCCTGTGATTGAGCTCTTGCAATATCTGCTGCACTTTGTGCTGGCTCTCTTCTCATAAAGAAGTATATTCCAGCAGAAATAACTGCAATAGCGCCTAGAATGTACAACATGATGTTTACAATACTTAATCCCTCTTTTTCTTCTTCAATTGGTGTTTGTTCTGTAACTGGTTTCACTTCCTCTTCTTCAGGTTTAGCGTCTTGTTCTTGGTTGGCTTCAGCGTTAACTTGTTCTTTTGGCTCTTCAGTTTGAGGAGCTGGCTCAGGCTCAGGTTCTGGCTCTGGCTCTGGCTCTGGTTCTGGCTCCGGTTCTTTAGCTGGTTTTGGCTCTGGCTCCGGTTCTTTAGCTGGTTCTGGTTCTGGCTCAGGTTCTTTAGCTGGTTCTGGTTCTGGCTCTGGTTCCTTTTTAGGCTCAGGAGCAGACGTTGAGACTTCAGTTTTAGGAGCTTCGGCTACGTCTTCTTTATTCTTAATTAGAGGATCTAATGCCCCTGTTACTACAAGAATTATACCAGCAGCTATAACTATAATTGGATCCATGAGTCGGATTCTAAACTTTTGGTTTATTAAATCACCTTTTTATGTGAACGATTTGGGTGCAGTGTGAATAAAAAAATGAGAAAATTGAGATTTTAATGATAAAATTTACTCAAAATTTGATAATATTAATTAATGAATTCAATTTTTCTATTTTTTTTAACGGCATATATTATTTATTATCTTTTTAGACCTGTAACAAAAAAGGAAATTGAGAAATTTGAAAATCCTGATAATTGGTCAAATATGGGTCTTTAACCCTTTAAGGTGCTCAATTATACTTTCAGATAAAGCTTTTAAATCATAACCGCCTTCCAGAAAAGAAATTACTCTTCCTTTTGAATGAATGTTAGCAATTTCAATTATTTTTTTTGTAATCGTAAAAAAATCTCTAGATTCTAAGTTTATATTTGCTAGAGGGTCTCTTTTATGAGCATCAAAACCAGCAGAAATTAAAATAACTTCTGGCTTAAACTTTTCTACGGGAGTTAAAACTTTTTTTTCGAAAATATCGATAAATTCTTCACTTTTTATTCCAGCTTTCAAAGTAGCGTTATAAATATTACCTACACCAGTTTCATTTTCAGCTCCAGTACCTGGAAATAACGGAAATTCATGAGAAGATCCATAAGCAACAGACTTATCTTTATAAAATATTTCTTGGGTTCCGTTGCCATGGTGAACATCAAAGTCAATGATAGCTACTTTTCCTATATCATATTTTTTTTGTAAATATCGTGCCGCAACTGCTACATTATTTATGAAACAAAAACCGTTAGCACGAACAGTTTCTGCATGATGTCCTGGAGGTCTAACTGCACAAAAAACTCGCTCGTTATTTTTAATTAAATCATCACAAGCGGCAATACCTGAACCACAAGATCTTAAAATTGCATTTTCACTATCAGGACATAACATTGTATCTGCGTAGGGTTCTTTCTCGACACCAATAATTCCATCTTTTGGATTATTAGCAAATATCTGTTCAATATGTTTCTTAGGATGTACTAAGGAAACTGTTTCTAAATTAACCTTAGGAGCCTCTTTAAACTTTACTTTTAACTCGGATGATTTTATAGATTTTAAAATACTATCTAATCTTTCTTTTCTCTCTGGATGACCTTGTCCATTAAATTTCAGTAAACAATCTGGATGACTGTACACAATCATCTTAAGTTTTTAATTTTGCCACCGTCTATTGAAATATTTTTGAAATTTGAATTTTTATCTTTAATCAGTTTATAAACTAAATTTGCAACTTCTTCAGGTTTTGTGGGTCTTTTAATATTTTCAGCTTTACATCTTTGTTTTAAGATTTGTTTAACACTTCTTTTAAATATTTTTGCATCAGTTTTTAATAGTTTTTCTAATCTGCTTGTTAAAGTCATACCTGGATGAATTATCGATACAGAAACTTTATCAATTTTACCTTGCATAGCTAAAGCTTTTGAAAAATTATTTAACGCTGAATTAACAGCGCCGCCTATCATAAATGTATTTGAAGGATTTCTAGCGGCCCCTCCTCCAATATTAATAACTTTTCCTTTGCTTTTTTTGAGAGCAGGCCAAAAAGCTCTGCTTAATCTTACTGCAGCTTTAAATTTTAAATTAAATCCATCTTCCCAGATATTGTCATTCAAATTTAAAAATTTTCCTCCCTTTGTTGCCCCTGCTACATTTATGAGGTAATCCAATTTTTTAATTTTTTTAGCAACTGAATTACATGCAGATAATGATCTCAAGTCTTTAGAAATTATTAAAGAATTTTTAGGAAATTTTAAATTCTTTTGAAAAGTTTTTAATTTACTTTTTGATCTTGAAACTAAAATAACTTTAATTTTTTTATCATTAAGCTTATCAGCTATCGCTGCTCCGATGCCTTGGCTAGCTCCTGTGATTAATGCTGTTTTCATAAGATCTGAATATTAATATCTCTTAAATTTTCGTAAGTCACAATAATTTTGTCTTTCATATTAATTTTGTATGGTTGAGTCAAAGATCCACAAAGTAGATAATCTCCTTTTTTAAAGCTAATATTTTTATCTTTAAACTCATCAACAAAAGCCTTTAATGAGTCTCTAGGATCTATTCTCTTTGTTCCAGTGAAATAAGGTTCAGTAACATTACCGTTGATTTTTAATTTTATTTTAATTTTATTAATGTCTGTAGTATGCCAGTTCTTTATCTCTTCTCCTATAATAATCTTACCTCCATTTCCATGATCAGAAATTCCAAGATACATTTGAACTAGTTTATCAAATTTATTTTTTGAACTTTGTAAATATCTAGATGATGTAATATCAATAGCTGTATATAATTTAAAATTATTTATTTTATTTAGTAATTCGCTATCAATTTTTACATCTTGATCAATTTCAAATGCATATTCACATTCCAAGTTGGAGTAAGGGATTTCTGAATATTTTATAGAGCAATTAGATTGTAAAATAGTTTCTTTAAAAATTTTACCTGGAACAGGCCCATCAAAGCCTTCCTCTTTTTGAACTTCTTTTGCGACTGCCCCTATTTTCCAACCTACTGTTTTTTTATCCAATTCTTTATAAAATAAATTTAAAGCTTTATATGCTTCATCCCGATTTTTTGGAATTTCATTTTCGCTGAACCCATTTAGATCAACTAAAGTTTTCTTCATCCACGCGTTTGCTAGTTCTGTGCCCAACTTGTTCATAATAAAAATTATATTTAATTGATAAACTTCTTTAAATGATATTAATAGATTATGGAATTAACAATCGAAAAAGCTAAGTTTCATCAAATTTCCTTAAAACAAGTAAGCGAAGCTTTGAAAAAAGGTTTATCAAAAAACTATATTGAAGTTGATGTTTCGATTGTTGAATGCCCTGATCTAAGAAAATGGGATTGCCCTGCTGAAGGTATAAGTGGAAACCAAAGAATTATAGATGTTGGAGGTGAACCATATATGCACGATAAAAGGTTCATAGGTACAGAATTTGATTATGAAGAGATAGCAAAAATAATAGGCTCTGAAAAATCATATGCATTAGGTGCAGGTTCAGGAGCAATGTCGTGTTTAGAGGGTCGCTGTGGAGAGCTTATCATCAATGAGAATTTAATTACTAATGAGTCAAAATCTATAATTGCTCAGGTAGATAAAAATAATAAATGCAAATCAACTTCTTACAATCACCGAAAGCATGGTGGACTAGGAAATATCTATTACTCTGAGGGGAAAAAAGGAGATGTTATAAAAATTAAAATTAAAGGAAGGTCAGGTGAGCAAGGCTCTTTACCTCAATCTATGAGAACTGCTCTAATTGAAAATTTACAAAATGTAAGTGTTGCTTTGGGAGGTGTTTTTAGAATTTTAAATGGTAAGATTAAATCCCATGTCCAACCAGACTATGCAGATATAAAACACGAATATTATGATCCAAAACAAATGAAATGTGTTAAAGATTTTTTACAATTTTACGAACCTATAGGACCACATTTTCAATGCTATTCAGTTTTATGGACTAATGATCCCTCTGGAGGAAAATTAGATTTAAGGGGGTCAGGCGAACACACTCATTTTCATTCTTATAAAGGAACTCAGGATGCAGGTCATTATCATTTCGATGTAACCCCTAATGAAATTGAATATGAATGCTATTTCAATACCGCCGAAGAAGTTCATAGAGTAAACAATATTTACAAGGAATTGAAAAATACTAATTAGTTTGATTAAATGTAAATATGAAAAATATTTATACTTGGGCGGCTAATCCTGCAAAAAGAACTGTTACTGTAGGTGATATTATTGAAGCTAAAGGAAAAAAAATTCTTACACAAGTAACTGCAAATAATTCATTAGAGGCAAAAGCAGCTGAAGAGGCAGGTTTTGACATGATAATAGGAAGTGCTTCAAATGTTAAGAAGGTTCGGGAAGGATCCAAGTCTCTTTTTTATACGGCAGCACTCGAGCTACATAATTATCCTACAGCCGAGGATGTGTTACGTGGAGCTTTTAAAGCTTTAGAGAATGGTGCTGACGCTGTTATGACTGCAAGAAGTATGGATGTTGTTTCTATGCTTGCAAAAGAAGATGTTCCAGTTATGGGTCATTTAGGTTTGGTTCCTAGAAAATCTACATGGATTGGTGGCTTAAGAGCTGTAGGTAAAACTGCTGATGAAGCATACGAACTATTTAAAAAATTTAAACGTTTAGAGGATGCTGGGGCCTTTTCAGCCGAATGTGAAGTTATTCCTGAAAATATTATGGGGGAAATATCAAAAAGGACGAGTATTGTAACTGTATCTCTAGGATCTGGAAAAAAAGCTGATGTTATGTATCTATTCATGAATGATATCTGTGGAGAGCAAGAAAAGTCCCCTAGACATGCAAAAGCTTATACAAATTTAAAAAAGATGAAAGATGAAATTGAAATCGAAAGAGTTAAAGCCTTAAAAGCATTTATCAAAGATAGTTTAGAGGGGAAATTTCCTGGGCCTGAAAATTCAGTAAATGTTAGTGAAGAAATTTTAGAAAATTTTAAAAAGAAACTTTAATCTTTTTTAATAGGAATAGTTGGGTGTCTTGCTGTTGAAGTAACGATGTTTTTCTTTAATTTTACTTCTCTCAAAACGATATATACACCTGCTGCAATTATTATAAAGTTTCCTATATAATTATTAATTGTAGGTATCTCATTAAAAATAACATAACCCAAAAATACACCTGCAAAAATTTGAGTGTATAAAATTGATCCAAAAATAGCTCCAGGCAGGTGTCTAGCGGCATTGATGACAAATATCATGGCTGTTCCCCTTGAAATTCCAGAAATGGCGTTCAACACTAAATCATTAAAAGTCATCTCTTTGAAAACAAAGAATACAAATATACCAGAAAACAATATCATAAAAATTTTTCCGAATATTAAAAATGAGAACAAACTCTCTTCATAACCATATTTTCTGACTATTAAATAACTGGCAGATGCAAAAATTGGACACAACAAAGCTATAAATGCGTAACTATTAATTTCGGCTCCAAAAGGATTAATAGAAATAAGTGTTCCAATAAAACCAATTACTATAGCAGTAAATCTTTTCCATCTAACGACTTCACCTAAAAATAAAACCGATCCAATAGTAATTAATAATGGAATTAAAAATACAATACTGTACATAGTAACCATTGGTAATAAATAGAATCCTGTGTAGGCAAAAAAAACAGCCAATACCATCGTTAAAGTTCTAAAAAAATGAATTTTTAAATTAGCACCCTTTAATTCTTTCCAGCCATCGAGGGTTTGGGTGTACAAAATAATAGGTATCAGAGCAAACAAGGAGTTAACAAAAATTATCTGTATTATGTCGTAATCTTCAGCAATATATTTTACTATTGCGTCTTGAGTTACAAATAAAAAATATCCAAGACAAGCTAGAAAAAATTCGGGAAGATAATTCTTCTCCGATAATTTTGAATTCATTAAATAATATTTGCTAGATCTCTTTTAGTTCCTTTGAAAGTAGGAAGAGGATATTTATAAGACCATTTTCTTGGAATGCATTTTACTTTAGCTTTTTCCCATAAAGCTATCCATTGTTTGTAATTTTGTACTTTTATATTTTTTTTGTTTTTACTTTTAACAATAAAATTAGGCAATGGATCTCTTCCTGAAGGCTGACCTGCTTTATTATATCTTAAGTCCATACTTATTCTAAAATTTTTTGATTTATTTGGTAGTGAACAATGAAGTAGATATCTATTTAATAATATTATATCGCCGACATCAGCTTCGAGAGGCACGGTTGATAATTTATCGATTATTTCTTTGTCTCTAACTTCTACTTGTCCCTTACTTCCAAAATCGTGGTTAACAAGTCCAAATTTATGGCTTTCTTTTACAGCAAGCATACAACCATTTTCTATTCTTGTTTTAGTAAAAGGTATCCAACACGTTACTAATTCAGTGCCGTTCTGTCCTTTTTTATTCATAACGCCAGCATCTTGATGCCAAGGAGTTCTTCCAACAAGGCCGTCATTTAAATTCTTTTTTGCAACACCTTTTTCAGGTTGTTTGATTCTTGAATTTTGACAAGGATTAGAAGCTATCTCGGGACCTAGAATTTTTTCAATCTTATCTAAAATCTTTTTATTTTTAATTAAATTCCATATTGATTGACTTGCAAAAAAATCACTATTAGCGTTTATGTTTTTTTCAGGAAGTCTAATGTTAAAATATTGATCAAGTTCAGGAATATCTAAAGAAACCAAATATGAGTATTTTTTCTTAAACTCATAATTTAGTACTTTTACTTTGTCACTTTTAGGAACAAATCTATGAATGAGCCTATCCATGATAAAAGCCATATCATTTAAAATTGGTTCTAAATCCTCTTTATAATCTAAAACACCCTTTAATCTGATGAAACCTTGTTTCTTAAAAATTTTTTTAATATTTTGGCTCATTGAATCGTAATGAATGGGAAAATATTATCAAATTCATTTTAGACTGCAAGTGCTTTTCTCATCTCTTCATCGTCCATTTTTTTACCCAAATATGCCTCGATTACCGCATTATCATCTTTAACTTGAGCTGGAGTACCCTCTGCAATTTTCTGACCATGGTCAAAAACAGTTACTGAATTACAAGTATCCATTACGACTTTTAAAATATGCTCTATAATAATAAGAGTAAGGCCATATTTTTCTTTTAGCTGCATAATAATTTTCATTAAATTGTCTACGTTGACTGGGGATAAACCTGCAGCTGGTTCGTCTAACATTAGTAATTTTGGTTTCATAGCGATTGCTCTTGCTAAAACTAATAATCTTCTCTGACCGCCAGAAAGCTCACTAGCATTTAACTCTGCATAGTCTGCTAATCCTACAAAAGAAAGGAGTTCCATCATTTCCTCTTTGATAGCTCTTTCTTGATCCCAGATTTTTTTTCTTCCTATAACTGCATCGAAAAACTTGTAAGGCACTCTAGTATGATATCCCGACATAACATTATCTATAACTGTCATATCTTGGTAAAGTCTTAGTAATTGGAACGTTCTTGATAAACCATAGGTAGCAATCTCATGTGGAGGTGCAAAAGTAATATCATGACCATCAAACTCAATATAGCTTCCAGGATCGCTATCATAGATTCCTGAAACTAAATTAAAAAATGTACTTTTACCTGAGCCATTGGGTCCAATTATTCCTCTAATTTCATTTTTTGGGAGTTCAAAATCAACTTTATTAATAGCTTTCAAACCACCGAATGATTTAGATAATTGTTTAGTTTTTAAAATCATGTTGTTTTTTCTGTTCCAGTTTTCTTTTTAAATCTCTTTTCTAGGAAATATCTATCAATAAAACCGCCTAAACCCTTAGGCATAAATAAAATAGTTAAGACTATTGTTAAACCAAATATTAAAAGCTGATATTTATATAATGGTCTAGTTAGGTCATAAACAATTGTAATTACTATAGCGCCAATAATTCCACCCCAAATATGACCAAGACCTCCTAGAACAACCATAGCTAAGAATGTTACCATTTCTATAACTGTGTAATTATTAGGATGTATGTATCCTGGAGGCATGTGAGCGTAAACTGCACCTGCCGCACCAGCAAACATAGCGCTAAGAATAAAAGCTAAGATCTTATATTTTTTTACATTAATTCCAGCGGCTGCAGCACAAATTGGATCCTCCCTGATAGACATAAACGCTCTTCCAACTCCAGATCTTAAAATACTGAATGAGAAGTAAACCGCTATAATCATTATTGTCATTGAGATGAAATAATATCTATCCGGAGAGTCGAAGTTGTAACCCATTAAAGAGGGTGTTGGAATATCAGAAATACCAAATGTAGATCTAAAAAAGTTTCCGTTTTCAATAAATAATCTTATTGCCTCACCTCCACCTAATGTCGCTAAGGCTAAATAAGGACCTTCCAATCTAAAAGATGGAATTCCCATTGCTACTCCAAAAAATGCGGTAACTATTATAGCTATGGGTAAAGTTGCCCAAAAACCAAGTCCTAAATATAAAAACAATGTTCCAGCGGTATAAGAACCTACTGCAAATAAACCAACGTGTCCTACTGTAACTTGACCGCAATAACCCTTAACAATGTTTAGTCCTGCGGCAACCACAATGTTCACAAATATTAAAGTAGCTAAATGTGATTGATAAACATCCGTGAAAACTACTGACGGTACAAAAGCTAAGATGACGAAAGCTATAATAAAAGCAATAAAAGGATAATCTCTGATAATCGATTTAAATTTTTCCATTATCCAACTTCTCTCATTAAATAATCTGAGTCATGTGAAGATGTGAGCATTCTTTTGTTTGTTTTCTTAATTTTGGGTAAATAGCTAACGTTTTTATATCTCCATACAACAGGTTTGCTTAAAGCATAACTTCCATAAATGAAAAATCTTTTCTTACCTTTGATTTCTCTAAATAAAGATACACCATGGTAAGAGTTAGGCGTGGATTGAAAAAAAATTACACTCCCTTTTGACGGAGTAAATTCTTTAACTTTTGCTAGTTCAGAAATACCAGGAAATCTTTTAAAACTTTTTCTATATTTCATATCAGTTTTCTTTTTAAAAATTGATAAAGCTCCTCCATTTTTTTTTGGTATATCGTTTAAATAAATAAGAAAATTATAAAGTCTTGTTACATCATCTCTGTGGGGCCTTAATCTATAACCGCCCCTAGAAACAGAAAAATCTATGTCTAAATTTACATTCGGGTTTTTATAAGTTTTACCTAACATTTTCATTAATTCTTTTGAATTCATCAATTTTTTATTTGTAAATTTTTCTCGCAAAAATTTGCTAGGCAAGTATGCATTAGACCAACCATAATCCTTAAAAGTTTTTTTAAATCTATTTTCAACTTTTTTGTAAAAAGATTGGCTATTAAATTGTTTATATAATTTGTTAGATAATTTTGATTTTTTTAAATAATTTTTAAAATTACTTGACCCTTTGTTAATTCTATTTCTACCGCCTTGTATTAAATCATCAAATGATTTTGCATTTCGAATTTCGTCTATAAGTTTTTCACAATCTTTTTCTGAAATAGCACTTTTGCCAACCATTACAGGAAAGTTGCTTTTTACTTTCTTCAATTTATTAACGTTTATCATTTTTGTGGTTTCCTTGAAAAAATGAGCGGTAGTTTTACCTACCGCTCACAATTTTTTTAACTATTATAAACCAGCGCTAGCATTAAATGTTACAGTACCAGCAACTTTTGTTTTAAAGTTTTTTCCACCTTTAGTGTACTCAATCATAACAGGAGTTCTGTTACCATCTCTACACTCAGGCGTTCCTGATTTACAGAAATTGATTGGACCAGAAGCTAAACCTCTGAAGTCAGTTGTCGCAGCAATTGCGTCTCTAACTTTATTTCTGTCAACTGCTAGATCTCCAGTGAATTTAACTTTTTTAAGAGCTATCTCTAGAATATCTAGTAAGTCCATCATTTGTGAAAAGTCGTGACCAGGTACAACACCATATTTGTCTTTTACCATTTTCACAAATTTCTTAGCTTCAGGTCTAGTGTCAGATGCAGCGAATGCAGCTGAGAAAGTTACACCTTTTGCAGCAGAACCAGCATTTATTGGTATCTCTACTTTAGAACCAATAGAAGCTGTTACTCTGTGAACAGATTTTGGTATTCCAACTTCATACGATTGTACAAGTCCTCTAACTGTTTCATCCAATAAAGCTGAAATTACAAGAACTTCTGGATTAGTAGCTTTAGCTTTAGTTAAGTAACTTCTAAAGTCAGTTTCTTTTTCTCCAGATTGAACCATATAAGTTGGCTCAACGTTGTAGTTCTCTCTCATGTAGTCAGCTAAAGATAATGCAAAATCTTTACCAGCAGCATCTGGACCATAGATATAAGCTATCTTAGTACCTTGATTTTCTGCAGTAAATTTACCTTGTACAATTTTGTAAAATCTTGATGATACAGGTACTCTAAAAATGTATTCACTACCTTTTTTAGTAATGTCAGCATTTGTTGAGTGAGGTATGATTTGTGGAACTTTAGCTTTAGCTGAAACAGGTACCATAGGTAATGTTACAGAACTACAGCTAGATCCAATTATAACGTGAACTTTATCTTGGTAAGCAAGTTTTGTTGCGTTTGCTACACCTTTTTCAGATTTACACTCATCGTTATAAAGTGTTAAGTCGATTTTTTGACCGTTGATAGTGCCTTCTTTATTCCACTTTGCAACAGTATCAGTAATTAACTCTCCGTGTTTATAACCAACATCTGATAGCATTCTAAAAGAAACACCAATTTTGATTGTTTCTGCTTGAGCTAAAGTCGTGATTACTAAACCTGCGGAAAAGACAATTGCTGAAAAAACAAATTTAAGTTTATTCATTATTTCCCCCATTTGTTATTTAATTGTTGCTAAGGCTATAAAATAATAGTTATAATGTCTATGACTAATAATTACATTTTTGGTAAATCAGAAAAAAAAATTGGAGGATGATTGCTTAAGATAGATCAATTAATTTCTGGATATGGCTCTGTACAAATATTAAATGGAGCTAATATGAAAGTTAAAAAACAATCTATAGTTGCATTGCTCGGTGGTAATGGTACAGGCAAATCAACTATTCTAAGAGCTGCATCTGGATTAATTAGATCGTGGAAAGGTACAATCGAATTTAACGGTGAGCAAATTCAAAACTTGCCTGCTCACGAAATAGTTGGAAGAGGATTAGTGCAAGTAACTCAAGGAAAGGATGTTTTCCCTGCAATGTCTGTCACTGAAAATTTAAAATTAGGTGGATTTATTTTAAAAAGCAAACAACAACTGTCAGATAATTTAGAAAAGGTTTATAACTATTTTCCAAGATTAAATGAAAGAAAAGATCAATTGGCCGCAACTTTATCAGGTGGAGAGTTGCAAATGTTATGTATTGGAAGAGGGTTAATGTCTAATCCTAAAATGATAATGCTAGATGAGCCCAGTGCTGCTCTAGCGCCTCAAATAGTTTTAGATATCTTTAAAAATATTAATAGAATTAGACAAGACGGATTAACAGTTCTTGTAGTAGAACAAAATGTTAGGATGGCATTATTGCTTGCTGATTACGGATATGTAATTAAAGACGGTGTGATCAATGTTGAGGGCGATAGTAAGAAATTAATGTACGATGAAAGTGTAAAAGAGTCATATCTTGGAGGAACTAAAGCTAATGTTTAATAAACTGAGAATTGGAAAAAAAGGTGAAAATATCATATTCGGAACATTTGTGCTTCTCTATATCGGTTGGTGTGTGAATAGCCCCGATATGAATATTGAATCGCTCAAATCAGTTTTAACAATTGGTCTTTCAGTTGGTATTATTTATGGCTTAGTTGCCCTTGGAATTTCGTTAATCTACACAGGTCTAGATGTAGTTAATTTTTCTCACGGTGAATTTTTCATGATAGGTGCTTTTGCCGGTCTTACCATGTTTAATCTTTTAGGCAATCAAGATTGGATTTTTAATATATTTCCTGATGCTTACGGTTGGATAATTTACGTAGTTTGTTTATTTACAGCCTTTGTTTCAATGGGTTTATTTGGGGTTTTTATTGAAAGAGTTTTCTTAAGACCTCTTACAAAAAAAGGTGGTGGTTACACTGTAGCTGGAATGGGAATAATCATATGTGGATTTGGTCTTTCAGTGGTTTTAATAAACGTTGCTTATTTAATTTGGAATCCAGTAGCAAAACCTTTCCCTGCTGAATTAGGTTTGCCAATGGAAATTGGAGGACTATTTTTACCGATTACTTATATTTGGATGATTGTAGTTGGTTTGTCTGTGGCTGCAGGTCTTTGGTTCTTTTTAAATAAAACAAAAATGGGACTAGGTATCAGAGCTGTAGCTTACTCCAAAGATGTTTCAAATCTAGTTGGAATAAATGTACCACTATACATATCAATTATTTTTGGTATTGCTTGCGCCATAGCAGGTATAGGAGGAACTTTAGTAGGTCCAACTTATCAAGTTGTTGTATTCATGGGTTATATCATTCTTATGAAAGCTTTTGCTGCTGCGGTCGTAGGTGGTTTTGGTAATCTGCCTGGTGCAATAGTTGGAGGTTTTACAGTTGGAATATTTGAAACAGCTTCTTCTTTTTATATTTCTGGAAGTCACAAAGATTTATACGCCTTTTTATTAATGATTGTTGTTTTAATGATCAAGCCAACAGGCTTCTTTGGTGTTCAAGTTAAAATGAAAGCTTAATGATAAAGAAAGACACAAAAGTTGCAGTATTAGGTGCTGGTGCTATGGGCTGTCTTTTCGGCGGGTTGTTAGCTGAAAAAGGTTTAGAGGTTCATCTTATTGATGTTTGGAAAGAACATGTAGACGAAATTAATAGTAAAGGTTTAAAAATGATGGGTCATGGCGGAGATAGAACAGTAAAAATCCATGCTACGACTGATCCAAAAACTTTAAAGCAAGTCGATGCAATAATTATTATGTGTAAAGCTACAGCTTTAGAGCAAGCTTTATCCAATTCAAAAAATATTATTGGAGATAATACAGTGCTGATGTCATTTCAAAATGGTATTGGGCATGAAGAAATCATGCAAAAAATAGCTGGTAAAGAAAAAGTTTTAGGTGGATCAACAACACAAGCCTCTAGTATTCAAGGTCCTGGAATAATTCAAAACCACGCAAGTTTGCCATCATGGATTGGTGAATACGAAGGTGGTTTAAGTGAAAGGGTAAAAGATTTAGCTGAAACTTTTACTGCGCATGGTTTAGAAACTATTGCAGAAGAAAATATCAAAAGAAGAAAATGGATGAAATTATTTGCTTTAACAGCAATTGGTCCGTTATCGGCAATATTTGATTTACATCATACAGATTTATACATTTCTAATAAAAATCAGACTATGTCTCGAAAATTAGGTAAGGATATAATCCTTGAAACTAGAGAAGTAGCAAAAGCCGATGGAGTTGATGTTAGTGAAAGTGATTGTTTAGAAATGTTCAACAGAATAGTAGACTCAAGACAAACCAATAAATCATCTATGGCATTCGATGTTGTAAAGCATAGAAAAACAGAAATTGATTTCATAAGTGGAGCTGTTTCTAAAATTGGAAAAAAACATGGGATTAAAACACCTTTAAATGACCTCATGTATAATATTATTAAGATTAAAGAGGGTATGTACGTATAAGACTTGTGTCTAAAGAAATTATTTGGCAACCATCAAAAGAGCAAATTGAAAATTCAAAGCTAACCAAGTTTATACAGCATTGTAAATTAAATAATTACGATGAGCTTGAGAAAAAAAGTTTTTCTGATCCTGGATGGTTATGGGACAATGTAATAAAATTTTCAGATTTAAAATTTTATAAACCTTACTCAAAAATATTAGATGAATCAAAAGGTGTTCCTTGGACAAGGTGGTGTATTGGAGGAAAAACTAATATAGTTTTAAATTGTATAGATCGACATAAAGATAAAGAATTTTTTAAAAATACTTTTATTTTTGCTGAAAGAGAAGACGGTAAAGAAAGCTCAATTACTTATGAAGAATTTGATAAGCAAATCTCAAAGGTTGGGAATGCTTTAAAAATAAATGGCTTTAAAAAAGGTGATGTAATCGCACTTTACATGCCTCAATTTATAGAAACTTACATTGCTTACTTTGCTATTTTAAAAATTGGGTGTGTAGTGCTACCTTTATTCTCTGGATATGGGTCTAAAGCAGTTATTGAAAGACTCCAGATAGCAAAAGCTAAAGGTATATTTACTGTTGAGAAAACATTTAGAAAAGCAAAAGAAATAAGAATGTTTGATCAAATCAAAAATGAATTAGATCAAGTCATTTCTTTAGAAAAAATTTTTTTATTGGGAAAAGAAAAAGGAAAGAAAATCTTTAATTGGGAAAATTTTCAAAATGTTTCTAATAATTTAAAAACAGAGGAAACCGATGCTGAGGATCCTGCTATTATCCACTTTACATCAGGTACAACCGGAAAACCTAAAGGATGTGTTTATACTCATATTGGTTTAGTTACTAAGATGTCTTTTGATGAAGGAGTTTTAGCAGACTTTAAACAAACCGATATTCATTTGTGTATGGCTGATATGGGATGGATGGTGGGTTCTAAGTCTGCAACAATAGCTTCTGCACATGGAGCACAAATGGTAATCGCTGAGGGCGTTCCTGATTTTCCTGATGAGGTTCGTTTTTGGAAACTTATTGAAAAATACAAGGTTTCCTGGACAGAGCTTTCCCCTGCTCTCATCAGAGCGCAAATGATTAAAAATGAAAAACTTTTTAAAGATTTAGATTTAAGCTCACTTAGAATGATTTGTACTGGTGGGGAACCTTGGACGGAAAAACCTTGGAAATGGTTATTTCAAGTCATTGGTAAATCTAAAGTTCCTATTATGAATTCAGCTGGAGGTACTGAGGTTTCTGGTTCTATTTTACATTGTTGTTTACATCGTCCTTTTAAGGTTGGATCTTTTAATGCTCCCATTCCCGGAATGAGCGCAGACATCTTAAATTTAGATGGAAAAAAAGTGTCTACAAGTGAAATGGGTGAATTGGTCATGAGAAAATCATCAATCGGATTAACAAAAAGTTTATGGAATGACGATAAGCGTTACATCGATAATTATTGGAGTGTAATAAAAGATTATTGGGTGCATGGTGATCTTGCAAGTAGAGACGCTGATGGCCATTGGTACTTACATGGAAGATCTGATGATACCATAAAAGTATCAGGCAAAAGAATTGGACCATCGGAACTCGAGAGCGTAATAGTAAAAAGTGGAAAAGCAAAAGAGGTCGCTGCTGTTGGAATACCTGACGCAAATAAAGGGTCAAAAATTATTTTATCTATCGTTCCTGCAGAAAATAATGATCAAAAAGAAAGTTTTTTTGAAGATTTAGTTATAAAAGATTTAGGGAAATCATTTAAGCCTGATAAGGTAATCTTTGTAAAAGATTTACCTAAAACAAGAAATATGAAAATTATGAGAAGAGTTATAAAATCATGTTTAGCAAACCAAGACCCGGGTGATTTATCAACGCTATTAAATCCAGAATCTGTAGAGGAGATTAGATCACATGCAATTTAAAGATATATTATATGAAGTCAAAGGTGACTACGCTCATGTCACTATAAATAGACCTAAAGTGTTAAATGCTTTTACACCAGTAACTCTTCAAGAACTTAAGACAGCTCTTGATGCTGCAGAAAAAGATAAAGAAGTTGGAGTAATAGTTTTATCAGGTGCTGGAGATAGAGCCTTTTGCTCTGGTGGCGATATGAATTGGGAAAGTTCTAAAGAATTTCAAGATCATGAATACGAATTTCACATTCACTTAACAAAATGTAGTAAACCAATCATAGCTAAAGTTGATGGGTACGCGATTGGTGGTGGAAATCATATGGCTTACTTTTGTGATTTAACTATAGCAAGTGAGAATTCTATATTTGGACAAAATGGTCCCAGAGTTGGTTCTCCAGCTGGAGGAGCTATCGTTGCCCACTCTGCGAATATTTTAGGACATAAACGAGCAAGAGAAATGTGGATGACTTGTAAAAGATACTCAGCAAAAGAGATGATGAATTGGGGGTTGGTAAATTCAGTAGTGAAAAAAGATAAATTAGATGAGGAAGTTAAAAAGTATGGCGATGAAATTTTAAAAGCTGCACCAACTTGTTTAAAAATATTAAAGGCCAGTTTTAGAAAACAATTTGAAGAAATTTTAAAAATTACACAAAAAGGTATGGTTGAAGAAGTTGCTCCTGGTTATTTTAAAACTGGAGAACAGGCAGAAGGCGCAAAGGCCTTTCTAGAAAAAAGAAAGCCAAATTTCAAAAAATTTAGATAATGAAAATTAAATCAATCAAAGCAATCACTTTGAGTATGCCGTTTAGCCATGGAGGAAAAAAGGTAATTTTTCATGGAAAAGAATGGAAAAGTTTAGAATTTAACTTAGTAAAAATTGAAACAGATAAAGGTATCACTGGTTGGGGTGAAGCCTTTGGTTATACAAGTTGGAAAGCAGTAAAAATAGCAATTGAAGAGATGGTGGCTCCTTTACTCGTTGGAAAAGATATGAGTAATATACCAGAACTTCTTTTAACTCTTCAAAAATCTTTGCACTTATTTGGTAGATACGGGATAACAATGTTTGCAATATCTGGTGTTGAGATTGCATTATGGGATGCTTTAGGCAAAGAAAAAAATAAGCCAATTCATGAATTGTTAGGAAAAAAAAATAAAGATCTATTCAAAGCCTATTCAAGTCTTTTTAGATATGGTGATCCAAAAATAATAGAGCAAAAATGTAAGCAATCATTAGATGATGGTTACCAAGCTATAAAACTTCATGAAATAGAAAATGATTGCATTGAAGCTGGAAGAAAAGGAACAGGTAATCTTCCTTTAATGTTAGATACTAATTGTCCTTGGACTTATAAAGAAACTATTTCCAAAAAGGATTTTTTAAAAAGTATGAAACTTACTTGGTTAGAAGAACCTATTTACCCACCAGAAGATTATGAAATTCTCGCAAAATTAAATAAAGAACTTGAAATACCTATAGCCTGCGGAGAGAATGCGTGCACAGAATTTGAGTTCAAATCAATGATTAAACAAAAGGCAGCCACTTTTGTTCAACCATCAGTAATTAAAGTTGGTGGAATTTATGAGATGTTCAAAATAATCCGGCATGCAGAAAAAAATAATATATCTGTAATGCCACATACTGCTTATTTCGGACCAGGTTTTTTAGCTACACTTCAATTAGCTTCATTAATGGAAAAAGATACCTATATTGAGAGATTCTATTTAGATATCGATCAAGAATTTTACCCTAATTTTAAAAAAGCATTAAATGGGAAATATAAATTACCTTCAGGACCAGGTCTTGGTATTGACTTAGATTATAATAAATTAAGTAAATATGAAATATAGATCTGTTTTATTCGTTCCAGGACATGAAGAAAAAAAAATTAAAAAGGCATATACATTAAATGCAGATTTAATAGTTCTTGACTTAGAATCAACTGTACCTGAAGATCAGAAAGATCAGGCTAAAAAAATAATAAAAGAATGCAATGTTAATAAAGATCAAACATATATAAGGATAAATAATAATTTAGATTTAGAATTTGTAACATCAGAAAAATTCCCTGGAATATTTCTTCCATTTACAGAAACAAAAAAACAATTAATTGAGATAGATATATTATTAAAAAAAACTGAGAAATTGAAAACTGATATAATCCCAATTTTGGAAAGTATAAACGGTCTAGCTAATCTTGAGGAAATTTGTTCTTTTTCAGAAAGAATTCAAATTATATCTTTTGGCTCTCATGATTTGGCTAAATCTATAAGTCTTAAGATTTCAGAAGATGAAAAAGAAATATTAGAATTTAGAAAAAATATAGTAAATAAATCTAAAAATATTAAGAGCCCAATAGATACCTCTTATTTAAAATTTAAAGATTTAAATGGATTTGAAATCTCATGTAATTTAGCAAAAAAATTAGGCTTTGGTGGTAAGGCTTGTATTCATCCAGACCAAGTTCAAATATCCAACAAAATTTTTTAATGACAAATACTAAAAAACTTTTGTACTTTGCTTATGGTACGAATCTTAATAAAAAAATTTTTTTAAAAAAATATAAAAACGCTAAATATCTAAGCAAGCATATTTTAAAGGATTTTGAATTAGTCTTTAGATCAAAATATAGGGTGCCAGATATACAAAGAAAAAAGGGTTCAAGTGTGAAAGGTATTATCTATGAAATAGATAAAATAACTGAGAAAAAATTAGATAGATACGAAGACTATCCTAAGTTATATATAAAAAAATTTTTTAATAAAAAAAATAAAAATATAATGTATTATTTCATGAAAAGAAAAACTCCTATTTTAAAGCCTGCGAAATACTACCTTAAAGTCATGAAAAGCGGCTATCGACAAAATAACTATAAATTTAATTTCAAATATTAAAGTGAAAAACAAAATAAAGATTGCAGTCGTTGGGATTGGCTTGATGGGAAGTCAACATTTAAAAGCTTTAAGTGTTTCAAAAAAAGCAAAGCTCCATTCAATTGTAGATGTAAATAAAAATTCTATAACACATGCTAAAAAATTTAAAGTTCCATTCTATAGATCGTCGACTGAATTACTTAGTAATAATAAACCAGATGCTGTAATTGTTGCTACACCTAATCAGTTTCACGAAAAACATACGATAAGTTTTTTAAATGCAAAAATACCTGTTTTATTAGAAAAACCAATTTCCGATAATATTTCAAAAGCAAAAAAAATTATTCAAAGCTCAAAAAAAAATAAAACTCATCTACTTATTGGCTATCATAGAAGACATAACAGTATCGTAACTAAAGTAAAGAAACAAATCGATAGCGGAAATCTTGGAAAAATTGTTGCTGCTAATGTTATGTGCTGGTTATACAAAAATAAAGATTGGTACAAAGAAAAATGGCGTATTAAAAAAGGAGGAGGTCCTCTAGGTATTAATCTAGTACATGATATTGATCTTATTTGTTACTTATTAGGGCCCATAACACATGTTCAAGCAACAACCTCAAATAAAATTAGAAAATATGAAGTTGAAGATACCGCAATTGTTAATTTTACTTTTAGATCAGGTACTTTATGTACATTAAGTGTTTCTGATACAATTGTAGCTCCTTACAGTTATGAGTTTACAGCTGGAGAAAACCCTGCATACCCTATAACAAATCAATCAGCATATTTTATTGGGGGGACAAAAGGCTCGATACAATTTCCTAATTTAAAACATTGGTACAATAGAGGTGAGAGAAGTTGGTGGAAACCAATCTATCATAAGGATTTTAATATTCGTTTGAGTAGATTTACTTTAATAAATCAAATTGATCACTTATGCGATGTTGTGTCTGGAAAAGCTAAACCAAAAGTAAGTGGAAATGATGGCTTGCAATCGCTTAAAATATTTGATGCCATACTAAGAAGTACTAAAACTGGGAAAAAAATGAGAGTAAACTAATGAAAAGACTTAAACTTGGTATCATTGGTGGTGGCCCTAGATCTTGGATTGGTCATGTACATAGAATAGCCTCAAGATTCGATGATAAATATGAAATTGTAGCTGGCGTTTTTTCAAGAAATTATAAAATCAATCAATCTTTTGGGACAAGTATAGGAATAAAAAAAAATAGATGTTACAAAAATTATAAAGATTTGTGCTATTCTGAAAAAAAAATTAATAATGGTATTGATGTAGTAGCGATTATGACACCCCCTGGGAGTCATCAAGAAATAGCGGAATTATTCATTAAAAATAACTTTCATGTAATATCTGATAAACCATTTGCAGGTTCTCTGCCTCAAGCTAAAAAACTTTATAAAACAATTAAAAGTAATAAAAAGATTGTTTACGGGCTCACACATAATTATTCGGCCTACCCAATGGTAAGACATGCTAAAAAATTAGTAGAAGATAAGAAGCTTGGAAATATCGAATATATTAATGTCGAATATGTTCAGGATTGGTCTAACGGTAAAAAAGTTACCCCGCGTTCTGCAAAAAAAATATTTAAATGGAAATTAGATAAAAAAATAGCTGGAGTTTCTACTGTGCTTAATGAAATAGGATCTCACGCATATCATTTATGTAATTACATTACTGGTCTTAAAGGAAAAAGCTTATTTGCAGATATCAAGCAATACTCAAAAAAAATTAAATTTGATACAAACGCTCAAGTTTTCATAAATTACGAGAATGGAGCAAAGGGTTTATTTTGGGCATCAACTACTGCTAAAGGGGGTGTTTATGGATTACGAATAAGAATATTTGGTTCGATGGGAAGTTTGGAATGGGTACAGAATGACCCCAACTATCTAAAATATAATGCTGCTAATGGTGCAACAAAAGTTTTAGAAAGAGGTTTCAATGAAAGTGGTTTTTCAAAAAACTTTTCAAGAATTAAGTACGGGCATCCTGAGGGATATTTAAGTGCCTTTTCAAATTTATATAAAGAAATTGCATCAAAAATTAATTCAAAAAGTAGTAAGAAAAAGTTTTATTTTCCAACAGCGTATGAAGGTTTGCTTACAGCAAGATTTATAGACGGATGTGTAAAGTCATCATCCAAGAAAAAATGGGTAGCTTTTTAAATGATTAAATCCTGTGTGATAGGATTATCAAAAGTTGGTTTAATTCATTGTAAAAGTTTAATAAAAATAAAAAAAACTTCGTTAAATTATATTTTTGATAAAAATTACAATCTGAGCAAAAGACTATCTAAAAAATTTAAATGTAACACTTCAAGAAACTTCGATAGTATATTAAAAAAAAAAGATATAGAACTGTTTATAATTGCATCACCTACAATTACGCATGATTTTTACATAAAAAAATTAATAAAATTTAGGAAAATGATCTATTGTGAAAAACCAATTACAAATAATAATAAAAACCTTAATAAACTCAAATACTTAATAAAAAAACATAAAATTAAATTTTGCGCTGGTTTAAATCGTAGATTTTCAAAGGAATATGTTGCTTTAAAAAAGAAAATTAATAAAAAAAAAGTTAATTATATCCAAATAATATCTAGATCGGCCAATCATAATATTAATTTATCATTAAGAAACGGAGGTCTTTTTTTTGATAAAGGATTTCATTTTTTTGATTTAGCTTGTTGGTTGAGTAATTCGAAACCAGAGAAAATGATTGTAATTTCAAAATCAATTAGTTCCGAGGATTTCTTAAATAATGGGGATTTCTCAGATGCAATAATTAATCTAAAACTCAGGAATAGAATAGTCGTTGAAATAGTATTTAGTAGAAAGTGCAGATTTGGAAATTTTGAAAAAATTAAAGTGTATGGTGAAAAATTTTCATTAGACTCTGACAACTTTTCTGACAAAAAGACATTATATGATGACTTTTCTGTAAGACACAGAAAATCATACTTAAATTGTTTAAAAAAATTTATTGAAAGTAAAAATAATCTCTTAATGAATGAAGCAATATTAACCCAAAAGATATGTGCTGATGCTTTGAAAAAAGCAAGGTATCAGTAATTATAAATATTTACTTAAAGCTCTACTTGCAAGTATTGATGAGGAAATATCAGTTTTGAATGTATTTAAGATTGATTGAGTCTTTTCAACCTGCTCCTTAATCTTATTTGGGTCATCAATAAAAGAACTTACAGATTTGAATAAATCTTTTGGATTACACTTAGATTGAAGTAATTCAGGTATTACCTC
Source organism: uncultured Pelagibacteraceae bacterium (assembly GCA_902552345.1). GTDB lineage: Bacteria > Pseudomonadota > Alphaproteobacteria > Pelagibacterales > Pelagibacteraceae > Pelagilacustribacter. The sequence goes on from CACDGO010000005.1 coordinate 40,452, forward strand.
TTTTCCTGCTGCAATATTAATAATATTTGCGAATTTAACTTTTACCAAAGATCTAACAATTAAATAGTTTAAAAAATTCATTTTATAGAGAATGATGGACGGAACTTTAGATTTGCAAATTTCAAGAGAGACCGTTCCCGATTTAGCAACTGCAAATACAGATTTCTTAAGAGTGTGAGACTTTATTTTATCATCACTAATAATTTCACAGTTACTTATATTCTGAGATTTTACGTAAGATTGAATTAAATCATAATGTTGCTTTGTCGAGTGAAATATATAAATAAAATCTTGATAATCTTTATTCATTAATTTTATAAAATTTAAGAGTATAGGCATTAAGACATCAATTTCAGTTGTTCTACTTCCTGGAAAAATTGATATTAAAGCTTTATTTTTTTCAAATATTTGATTGATGTCGATTTTACCTTCAGAGGACTCATCTAATAAGGGATGACCCACAAATTCATTGCTCATATTCTCTTTATCAAAATACTGTTTTTCAAAATTAAATAATAATAATATATGATCAATAAACTTCTTAATTTTCTTAACTCTCCCTTCTCTCCAAACCCAAACTTGTGGCGCAACGTAATGAATTGTTTTTATATTTAAATTTTGTTTTTTGACACGTTCAGCAACTCTTAAAGTAAAATCAGGACTATCAACTGTAAATAAAATATCTGGATTAAAATCTTTTATAGCTTTTACAGTTTCATTAATTTTTTTATTAATTTTGAAAATATTTTTTATAACATTTGTAAAACCTATGTAGGTAATCTCTTTTAAATTATAAATCGATTTTATACCTAAAGCCTCTAAATTTTCACCTCCTACACTTAAATACTCGATTTCGGAATTATCTTTTTTAAATTCTTTAATTACTTTTGATGCGAGTTTGTCTCCAGACGGCTCACCTGTTAAAATAAATATTTTTTTCACTTGTACATTCTCCAAAGTTCGCCCTTGTCAGATAGTAAATAAAGATCTCCGCTCTCATGTATTTTTATATCTCTTATTCTTCCTATATCACCTTTAAATAAAATTTTTTCATCGATAAAATTTGATTTATTAAATCTTATTTTTCTTAAAGATTGATCTTTCAGAGATGTAATTAAAGCTTCACCGTTCCATTCTTCAAATGTTTCACCTTTATAAATTGTCATAGCACTTACTGCGATAGAAGGAACCCAGTACTTTATTGCTTTTGTAAATCCAGGTTTCCATTTTGGACCAATTTTAGTTCCAGAGTAATTAGTTCCTCCCCAACCTAAAATCTTCCAACCATAGTTTTCTCCTAAATTTGCTGTCCCAAACCAATCACCCCCTCTAGCACCATGATTGGTCAAATATATTTTGTTATCAAATGGTGAAAGAGACATGCCCTGAGGATTTCTGACTCCAATTTGATAAATTTCAGGTAACCAATCTTTTTTATTAATAAATTTTGGATTATCTTTTGGTATCGATCCATCTAAGTTAATTCTTATAATACTTCCAGGATGTTTAGTATGATCTTGAGCGATCATCCCCTGGCCTCTCTCACCAGCGGTTACATACAAATGTTTATTTTTTATGACTAGTCTGGATCCAAAATGATATCCAGAATTGATAGGGGGTTGGGCTTGAAAGATGTTTTTAAAATTAAGTTTCTCAGTATTAAGTTTTGCTCTTGCAACAGAGGTGCTAGACATTCCGTTTGATCTATTTTCTGAGTATGAAACAAATACAATGCTATCATTGTGAAGTATATCTAATAACCCTCCCTGACCATCTTCTAAGACCTTGAGATTATGGCTTATATCTTTTATTTTTTTTTCTTTTAAATTTATAAATTTTATATTTCCTGGTTTTTCTGTAACCAATAAATTTTGGTTGTCTATAAATGTTAAGCTCCATGGGCTATCAAACCCTTGTACAATTTTCTTTAATTTAAAGTCTGCAGCACTTAAATTTGTGAATAGTAGAAGAAAAATTGATAATAATTTTTTCATTTAATTAAAATAAACATTTTATTTCTATTTGCATATTGAACACTTTGACTTTTATTTAAAAAAATATTTAATTTATGTTTTAGAACTATTCCTTTTAGTCCTGCCATTTTACATTGTTTCAAAGTTTCTAATCCTACGGTTGGAAGATCGACTCTCAAGTCTTGTCTTTTTTTTGGGAATTTTATTAGTACTCCATTAGGGAATTTAGTTATTTTTTTCACTTTTTTAATCATTTTTTGTGTTCCGCCACTTCCCTCAATTGTTAAAATTTTATTATTTCGACAAATTGCGCCTTGAGAAAATGAGAAATTTCCAGACTTCCTAAGTGCTTTTTGTCCGCAAAGTATATCTTTTTTATCAGAGGCATTTGGTTTAATTGTAGTATAATTTCCTTTAGGCAAACTTATTTCAGGAGTAAATTTGTTTGAGCTCACAGTTTGAATTTTTTCTCTTTTCAAAATATTTATAATTTGTTTTAATATTGCTGCATCACCTAATTTTGAACTTTTTATAATTTTTGGCATGTAGTAAATTCCTTTTAGGTCTAATTTGACAGATTTTAAATTTGGTTTAGAGACTCTTCCAGCGAATAAAACTTTTTTACAGTTTCTAGATTTTAGTATTGACAAAATTTTTCCAAATTGACCTACCGATACCGAGTGAGAATTTCTATCTTTTTTAAAAATCTTCCGCTTTGTTAAATCTATGATTAAATATTTATATTTTTTTTTTATCTTTTTTAATATGTATTTTGGAAAATATGTCTCTCCAAAAATTAGCCCTATCATAAATCTATTTATTTTCTGGCGAACAAATAGGTCTTCTTTTATCCTTTTCTATAAATTTTATAACTTCACCTACTAGTTCGTTGTCTTTATATTGACCATTAATTTTACTTAAGTTTTCATAAAGGTTATTTGAAGAAAATATTTCTTTATAAGCTTTATCTAGTGCTATAATTTTTCTATTATCATATTTATGTCTTCTTAAACCTATAAGATTCAATCCTTGTAAAAAATTTCTATTTCCTATTGATAAACCGAAAGGTATTACATCTTTTAAAACACCGGTCATCCCACCAATCATCGCCAATCTTCCAATCCTTGTAAACTGCTGAACTGCAGAATTTCCTCCGATCACTACTGAGTCTTCAATAATTACATGTCCTCCCAAAGGAACATTGTTTGCTATAATGACATTGTTTCCTATTTTGCAGTCATGGGCAATATGAGACGAAATCATAAATAAACAATTATTTCCGATTATTGTTTTTGAACCCCCTCCTTCAGTACCAGGATTAATAGTTACGTATTCTCTAATCAAATTATTTTCTCCTATAACTATATAGTTTTTTTCACCTTTAAATTTTAAATCTTGAGGCTGAGTACCGATGCTAGCGAAGGGGAAAATTCTAGTTCCCTTTCCAATTTTTGTGTTTCCTTCAAGATGTACGTTTGAAATTAATTCAACGTTATCAGCCAATTCAACATTTGGTCCTACAAAACAAAAAGGACCAATTTTTACATTTTTAGAAATCTTTGCCTTTTTATCAATTACACTTGAGCTATGTATCATTATTTCCTATCAACAATTGTAGCTGACCACTCAGCATCGGCCATTCTTTTGCCGTCGACCTTTGCCGTTCCCTTATATTTCCACACTCTGCCATGAGATCTAATAGCCTCTATCTCAAGGTGAAGATCGCAGTCTGGGATTACTGGATTTCTAAATCTAGCCTTATCAATACTCATCAAATAAACTAATTTATTTGCGTATTCTTTTGGGTCAATGCCGTGAGCAGTTAAAGCAGCAGCAGCTTGGCCAAATGCTTCAACTATTAAAACTCCAGGCATTACTGGTTGATCTGGAAAATGACCTTGAACATAAAATCCATCTTTTTTTACATGCATTACTGCTGTAGCTGATTTCAAAGGAACAATATTTATAAGTTTATCAATAAGCAACATTGGCTCCCTATGTGGTAATAAACTTTTTATAATTTTTTTATCGATTTCTTTCACACTCATTTTTTTGAATTTTTTATGAATTCTTTTAAGGGAACTGCTGGATATCCCATAACTATTTGATTATCATCTATATTTTTAACTACGCCACTTCCTCCTCCGATTTTTACATTGTTCCCAATTTTAAGATGACCTGAAATACCTGCTTGACCACCAATAGAAACATTATTACCAACTACTGTGCTACCAGCAAATCCAACTTGACCTGCGATCATACAATTTGATCCTATCTTAACATTATGTGCTAAATGTACCTGATTGTCTAAATATGTGTTTCTTCCTATCACAGTATCATCCACTGACCCTCTATCCAAAGTGCAGCCAGATGCTATTTCGACATCATCATCAATTATCACTTTGCCTATATGTGGAAATTTAATATTTTTATTTTTTAGGGGAATAAACCCAAAGCCTTTTTGACCTATTTTACAACCATCTTGTATCACGACTCTATTTCCTAAAATTGTATTTTTAATTACTACTCCTGAACCAATTACACAGTCACTACCAATAATTACATTATTTTGGATAATTGTGTTTGATCCTATTATAGTATTTTTGCCACATTTTATATTTTTACCAACTAAAACATTATTACCAAATTTTACATGTTTAAATTTATTTATGTTAGGTTTTTTAAGAGTAAGGTCTGGATAATCTATGTCTGAAGTAGGATAAATTTTTTTTAAAACTTTTGCTAACTCTAATAATACACTTTTAACTAAAACTTTATCTATTTGTTTAGGTAAATAATCTTTAAGCTTATCTGTGGTAATACAGACGCTTCCTTTTGTATTTTGAGCTTCATTTTTGTACCTTAAAGAATCAAAAAAAGTTAGATCGTTTTTTTTTGCAGAATGTAATGGCTTCACTTCGTTTATAAGAAAATTATTTTTTATATTCAAGTTAGGAAAAATACTTTTAATCTTCACTTTTTTCTTTTGAAAAAAAAAATTTGAATTCATTAAAACTTATTTTAGATCAATCGATTTAAGTTTGGTATTAAGTAAGGATATGATATCGTCTGTTATATCCAAAGCATCATCAGCTAATAATAAACTTTTTTTATCTACAACCATTCTTATATTTTTTTCTTTCATATAATTTTTAATTATAGGATTTAACTTGCTCAATAGTTCTTTTCTAGCTTTTGTCCTTTGTTTTGAAACATTTTCTAAAAGATTATTTCTCTCTTTCTGCAACGCAGAGACTTTGCTTCTTAAAGCTGTAACATTTTTTTTATACTCTTCAGCCGATATTATCTTTTTTTTTTGAATTAGTTTATTTTCTTCTTCTTGTAATTTTTTTTGCTTATCCTGAATACTTTTTGCACCTTTCTCAAGTTTGTTTTTGAGAAAAACTTGAGCTTGTTTGCCAGCGATACTCTCATTAAGAATAAATTTGAAATCAAGAAAATATGGGGTTTCTGCAATTAAGTTTTTTGGACTAAATACTATAAAAAAAATAATAATAAATGTCTTTTTAAAAAATTTCATTTTTTAAAAGGTTGTACCTATATTAAAACTAAAGCTTTGTGTTTTATCTGTATCTGCTTTTGAAATATTTTGGGACAAAACAAAAGATAATGGGCCTATTGGCGACATCCAATTAGCAGCTACCCCTGTGCTAGATCTGAGGTCTGAGCTTTCATCTAAAGTGCTATCGTAATCTACTCCCCAAACACTTCCAAAATCTAAAAATAAGCTTATATCTGTATTATAATTCTCAGGTAATAAATTTGGTAAATTAGACTCAAAATTAACTGCTGCAGCATAATTTCCACCAATATGATCGTCTCCATCAACTGGTCCTACTTTACCTTTCTCAAAACCTCTTAGCCTTGTGGTGCTTAAATTTTTTCTCTTACTTAATCTTACGTCGTCATTACCTAACCCATTAATTGCAGTTATGTAGAATTTACCAGCACCCACAATATTATCATTAAATGATCTATATGAACTCATACTAAGTGTATTCGATATTGATGCTTTGTCTGCATATAAAGGTAAACTCTGATTGAAACTAGTTATTGATCCACTAGTTGGCATAAATGCTCTATTTCTTTTGTCATAGGAAAAACCATAATTAGCTCTTAGATCAGTATATTCCCCGCTTTGTTTTTTTAATGATGATGATGCTGATCCAAACGTTCTGAGATCATCGTAACTTGCGGATAAACCTAAAGAAGCTCTTAAATCTCTGTATTGTTCAAAAGATGTACCCAATGAAGCGCCGATCACAGTATTTTCATAACCCTGATCTGGTTTATCATTTCCTTGACTTGAGATACTATAATTTAAAGAGTTTCCAAGAAAATCATAATTAGGATTAGTAAATCTTAGTGTTCCTGCCAGCGACTCCTCATCAATTTGTATATCAAAACCAACTGTCTTCCCCTCTCCCAACCAATTATTTTCTTTAATACCTAAAGTAAAAGTTCCTCCGCTCGTGCCTACTCCAGCACCTGCGCTTATTTCTCCAGTTGGTTGTTCTTCAACATTAATATCTATTATTTTTAAATCATCTTTGCTACCGTCTCTAACATTATAATTTACTTTTCTGAATATATTTCTTGCTTTAATCTCTGCAATAGATTTTTCTAAGTTTAGTTCAGTAAAAGGATCTCCCTCATCTAAAATTAATTCGCCTCTAATTACATCTTCATTTGTTATTTTATTACCAAGAATATTAATTCTTTCAACGACAGTTTTCTCTCCCTCGAAAACATTAAAAATAATATTTATAGAGCTACCATCGATTACTTCTTGAACATTGTGCTCTACAAATTGTAAATTGTTGTTATCGATCAGTTCGTCTAACTCTTCAAGCATTTTTTTAATTTTAAATGGTGAATAATAATCACCAATATATTTTTGATATGTTTTATTTAATGGGAAGAATAATTTATTATCATAAACTGGATCAATTTTTGTTGAAATTTTATCCATCGTATATCTTATTCCTTCATCAATTGAATATATTAATTTTGCTTCACCGGTATTACTTAATTCAGCTAGGTTTGAATTTACTTTAACGTCATAAAATCCGATTGATCTGTAATAATTGCTAAGAAGTCTTATATCTAAATTTATTAAATTCTCACTTAAAATTGTATTTTTTGAAATTACTTTCCAAAATTTATCTTCCTCACTAGCTATCACATCTTTTAATCTCATGCTTCTAATATTATTATTGCCGATAAAGCTAATTTTTGAAATCTTGGTTTTTTCACCTCGATCAATTTCGATAAGCAAATCAAAATTATTTTTATCTATTTCTCTTAATTTCGCTTCAGCCTTTGCTGAGTTATAACCAAGAGAAGAGTATAATGATTCTATTAAATCAATATCTTTTGCTAATCGAGATTTTATTAAAGAACCTTTCTCTTTTGTATCTATAACTTTTTTTATTTGATCTTTATACTTGTTACTTTGTTCACCAATGATAATTAACTGATTAATAGTCGGATATTCTTTAAGATTAACGATTAATACATTATTTTTAATTGAAACCTTTACGTCTTCAAAAAAATCGGTCTGATATAAATCTTTAAGAATTTGATTTAAATCTTTTTCTTGATAATCTTTATTTAACTCTATTTTACCATAGATTTTTACAGTTTCGCTCGAAACTCTTTTGTTGCCATCTATTTCAATCTCTTTAACAATTTCAGCTTTAGAAATGGAGAAAAAGATTAGGAAGAATGATATCAATATAAAGATTTTATTCATGATTCAATTTTTTCATCGTTAAATTTCTTGCCCAAGTGTCTACCTTCTTAATTTGATAAATATTTTTAGGTTTTTTTATAGCATATTTTCTATAATTTCTATCATTAAGAATGTTCATAATGATTTTAGAAATAGTTAAAAAAGGTATCTTTTTTTGGAGAAATTGATCAACTAATATTTCATTAGCTGCATTTATAATAATCGAAGTTGAGGCAAATTCATTAGCTCTACTTTTAATTCTTAAAATTGGGAATTTTCTAAAATCTACCTTTCTGAACTCTAAATTATGTAACATTTTTTCCTTTTTTTTTAGTTTATAAAAATTTTCAATATTTAACTTTCCATCAAAGATAGCATTAGCAAGCGGAATTATCATAGAGGTTTGGTGGTAAATTAATTTAGATAAGCCGTTTTTTAATTCTATTATTGCATGAACAAGAGAGTTGGGATGTATAATTATATCAAGTTTTTTTTCTGGAATATTAAATAATTTTTGTGCTTCTATTATTTCTAAAATTTTATTAACAAGTGTAGCTGAGTCTATTGATATTTTTTTTCCCATTTTCCATTTTGGATGTTTTAAAGCATTAATAGGCTTAATATTTTTAAATTGACTTACTTTGTAATTTAAAAAGGGACCACCTGATGCAGTAATGTAAATTTTTTTAATTTCATTTAATTTATTATCTTTTAAAAGTTGAAATAGTGAGAAGTGTTCTGAGTCTATTGGAATAATTTTTGTATTGTATTTTAATGCGCTATTCTTAATTAAAGTCCATCCACATATTATTGACTCTTTATTTGCTATTAAAATTTTTTTACTAATTTTGATAATAGATAAAGTCGGCTCTAATCCTGCTATTCCTGGAATTGCTATAATAGAAACGTCTGATTTTTCTTTTTTTTTTAATTTTGTAAAAAAATCAAAATTATTTAATATTTTAGTATTTTTTTTTTTAAACTTTTTTTTTATCTTTTCATATATATTAAGATCGGTAATTACAAAATATTTTGGTTTATATTTTATAATTTGTTTTTTTATTATCTTATAATTTTTATTTGCTGCGAGTACATGAAGACTTATATCTTTTTTTCTTTTGTCAACTATTTTAAGAGCTGATAAACCAATCGATCCTGTAGATCCTATTATAGAAATTTTTAAATTCATTTATAGTAAGGTAATTGATGTGATAAATCCTGTTGGTATTCCAATAAATATTCCATCTAACCTATCTAGTACTCCTCCGTGTCCAGGGAAGATATTTCCTGTATCCTTTACTTTAGCCTTTCTTTTTAAAAATGAAAAAAACAAATCACCTATTTGACATGAAATTGAAACAGATAACCCTATTAATAAAATTTTAATACTCGTAATCCCAATAAAATTAAAAAATAAAGTATAGATTACTAAACAAGAAAGTATTAGTGATCCAATAGCACCTGAAATTGTTTTGTTAGGACTTATCTTTGTCAATTTTGGACCTTTAAAATATTTTCCAATGATAAAACCGCCTATATCAGAAGCCACACAACCACATATAATCATAAATATTAATATTTTAAGATCTATAAAGTTCATAAAGTTGATAATTGTTAAACAAAAAAATGAAACATATGTAATAAATAATAAATTCATTATTGTTTTATAATATTTGTTATTAAAAATTCTTTTAGTGAGATTTAAAAATTCTATGATTGATAAAACTCCTAATACAGTAAAACAGTAAACTAAGATAGGTTTGTATTTAAAAATTAAGACTAATGATAAAAAAAGCCCTATTGAAGTTAAAACTCTTTTTTTTAAATTAATTGACATTATTTATATGGCTCCAAAATTTCTTTTTCTTTTATAATACTTTTCAATTATATTTCTTAAATCTGAAGATTTAAAATCTGGCCATAATTTTTTAACAAAAAAAAGCTCTGAATACGCTAATTGCCATAACATGAAATTACTTAATCTTTTTTGACCTCCTGTTCTAATTAAAATATCTGGATCTGGCATATTATTTGTATAAAGTTTTTTTTCAAAATTTTTTAACGTAGTTTTTTTCTTGGTATTGTTTATAGCGTTCAAAATTTCATTTTTTGAACCATAATTTATTGCTAAATTTACAGTAATACTTTTATTTTTTTTTGTAAGTTCTATTGTCTCGTTCAAGGTTTTTTTTATATCAGATGATAATTTCTTAATATCACCAATAATATTTATTTTAATACCCTGAGAAATTACTCTTTCAATTTCATCCGTAAAATATCTTTTTATGAGTTTAAATAAGAAGGAAATTTCTTTTTTTGGACGTCTCCAATTTTCTGAAGAAAATACGTAAAACGTTACGATTGGTATTTTTAATTTAATTGCATATGAAACAATTTTTTTTACTGTATCAACTCCTTTTAAGTGACCAAAATTTCTACTTTTTTTTTTTTTCATACCCCAACGCCCATTGCCATCCATGATAAAGGCAATGTGATTGAGTTGGTTCATATTTGGCTTATCTCTTTTTCTTTTTGGGCGAGAATATTTTCAATTGATTGAATATAATTATCTGTTAATTTTTGAATACTTTTCTCAAAGTTTTTATTTTGATCTTCAGAAATTTGTTTTTCTTTTAATTTTTTTTTTAAATCTTCATTTGCTTCTCGTCTAATATTTCTGATCGCAACCTTTCCTTTTTCTCCCATATTTTTAAGAATCTTAATTAATTCTTTCCTACGATCCTCTGTTAGATCGGGTATTCTCAATCTTATTATTTGTCCATCAGTTTGAGGATTTATACCTAGTTCTGATTTTTGAATAGCTGACTCAATTATGTTTATATTTGCTTTATCCCAAACCTGGATAGAAATTAATCTTGCTTCGGGTGTACTTACTGTTGCTAATTGATCAATTGGCATTAATTGACCATAAACATCAGCTTTAATTGTATCTAACATACTTGTGTTTGCTCTACCAGTTCTTAAAGTCGAGATATCTTTTTTTAATGATTGGATACTTTTATCCATTTTTGCAGAATAATTGCTTTCATTAAATTCGCTACTCACTTTAAACTCCTTCACCTACTTTAAATCTTACAAAGTCTACAATTTTAATTTTTTTATTTTGTGAATTTTCTTTTAAAACATCCTCAACTTTTTTTTTAGGATCAAGTATCCAAATTTGATTTAAAAGAGAATTATCGTCTAAAAATTTTGATAATTTTCCTTTAGCTATTTTTTCTGCTATTTCTTTTGGTTTTCCAGAGTTAGTTATTTCAGCTTGAATAATTTCAAGTTCTTTATTTATAATTTTTTTATCTATTCCATTTTTATCAATTGCTAGGGGGTTTGAGGCTGCAATATGCATAGCAATCTTTGTTCCGAGATCGGTGTTTTTACTTTCTGATATTTCGTCTATTTTAACTATTGATACTATTTTACCAATATTTTTTTCTAATGCAGAATGAACATAAAAAAAATTTTTTCCGTTCTCTCCATCAAAAAATTTAGTTCTTCTGATAGTTATTTTTTCTCCAATTTTTGCAATTAAATTTACGAGATTATCTTTTACAATAATTCCATTTTTCATTTTTGAATTGTTTAAATTCTCTAAATTTCCTCTTGTTGAAAAATTAATTTCTGAAAGTTCTTTACAAAAATTTATAAAATCTAAATTTTTTGCAACAAAATCTGTCTCGCTGTTTATTTCAATGACCGAAATTTGGTTTTTTGACTCTTTAACCAAAGCTAATCCCTCATTTGCCGTTCTGCTCATCTTTTTGGAGGCCTTTGCTATTCCTTTTTTTCTTAAATATTCAACTGATTTTTCTATATTTCCACCTGTTTCATCCAATGCTGCTTTGCAATCTTTAAAGCCGACACCAGTCATCTCTCTTAATTTTTTAATATTTTCTAATAAATCTTTACCTGACATGAGAAGATTGCTTTATTTTTTTTTCTTTTTTATTTCAGTCTTTTCACTATTATCTTCTTTTTCTTCTGGTCCTTTGATAAATTTTTCAGCATCTTTAATTGTGGCTTTAATTAATTCACAGTAAAGATTAATTGATCTTCGTGCATCATCATTTCCTGGAACTGGAAAATCAATACCAGTTGGATCAGAATTTGTATCAAGAACGGCAATAATTGGAATTCCCAACTTTTTAGCTTCAGCAACAGCTAAAGACTCAATATTGGTATCAATTATAAAAATTAAATCAGGTGTTTTTTTCATCTCTGATATTCCACCTAAGGATCTTTGTAATTTTTCTTTTTCTTTTCCAAATTTAATGATTTCTTTTTTTGTGAAACCTAAATTTTCTTTTGATAGCTGATCTTCTAATTTTTTAAGCCTTTTAATTGAATTTTGAATTGTATTCCAATTAGTCAACATACCTCCTAACCATCTATAGTTGACATAATACTGACCGGTTTCTTTAGCTAAATCACTAACTTGTTCTGAAGCTTGTTTTTTTGTTGAGACTATCAACAACTTTCCTCCACTAGAAATAACTTTATGGACTTGAACTAAAGCGTTTTTTAGAAAATCTACTGTTTGCGTTAAATCTATAATATGAATAGAATTTTTTTCTCCAAAAATATATTTTTTCATTTTTGGATTCCATCTTAATGTTTTATGGCCCAGATGTACTCCGGCCTCTAATAATTGTTTTATATCTACTTTAGGTACATTCATAATTTTCCGGTTAATCCACCACAGTAACTCCAAAAATGGACCGGTAGGGCAATACCCTTATAACTGTGTGCGAAATTAACCATTGATATATACAAACAAACTAAAAAATCAATACTCTAAACAATAATTTTTGACACGTATTCCTTGGCTTTTAGAGCTTTTAAATGATTTAAATCAAATTTTCGATTATTTTCAAGTGAGAAATTTGCTTTTTGATTTTCGTCTTTAACTACTAGATTTATTATTGTGTTTCCATTTTTAGATAGTATTCCTTTGATTTCATCAATTTTAAAATTTTCTTTTAATTCAATGATTACTTTTTTGAAAGGTTCACTTAAAACTTCGTTAAGGCTTAATATTTTTTTTACATTAATCCTCATTTTTGATGTTTCATTATAAGTTTTATCCTTTTGAAGAGTAAGAACAAAAGACTCGGACTCTTTTAGTTTATCTCTATTACTAATTAAAAGTTCAGAGAACAGAAATAATTCAAATTCTTCTTGTTTGTCGCTGAATTTTATAATGGCATATGGTGTGCCTTTAGAACTTTTTTTTTCTTGAATTGACATAATAGTGCCTGCAACTAAGCCTTCTGTGTTATTATCTTTTAAGAATTTATTATAGGAAATTATTTTTAATTGATTAAAAGTTTCATCATACTCATTTAGTGGATGATTTGAAATATAAAATCCTAGCGACTTAAATTCCTCTGACAGAAGCTCTTTTTGACTCCACGGACTATAAGGCAAGAAATCAAAGTCATTAGTTAAAAGTTCATTGCTTTCAAATAAACTAGATTGGTGATTGTTTTTATCATCATTTATATTTTTAATTTTTTGTATAATTTTAGTGATCGAGGTAAATATTTTATTTCTATCAGTATCAAATTCATCAAAAGCACCCGCTTTTGTTAATCCTTCTAACTGCAATTTATTTACATCTTTTGAATCTACTCGATTAATAAAATCAATTATTGATTTAAATGCCCCCTTTTTTTCTCTTTCTTTAATAATGTTTGATATAGCTTCGAATCCAACATTTTTGATGGCTCCAAGACCATAATAAATCGTACCTTCTATGGATTTAAATTCTGCAAAACATTTATTAATAGATGGCCTGATGATTTTAACTTTAAGTCTTTTTAATTCTTCTACAAACTCTCTCAATTTTGAGGTATTTGTCAATTCAGTAGACATTGTTGCTGCAATAAAATCTTCTTTATAATAGGTCTTTAAAAAAGCAGTTTGATAAGCAATTAATGCGTAAGCAGCTGCATGACTTTTATTAAAACCATACTGTGCAAAAGGTTCAATTTTTGTGAAGACAAAATTTGCTACATCTTTTGTTATGCCGTTTTTTATTGCTCCATTAATAAATCTCTCTTTTTGTCTATCAAGCTCAGCTTTCTTTTTTTTTCCCATAGCTCTTCTTAAAATATCTGCTTCACCTGCAGTAAATCCTGCTAATGTTTGAGCTATTTGCATTACTTGTTCTTGGTAAATTATAATTCCATATGTAGGCTTTAAAATTTCTTTTAAAGTCGGGTGAATGTAATCAGGTTGTTTAAGTCCATTTTTGCAATCGTTATAGATAGGTATATTGCTCATCGGTCCTGGCCTATAGAGAGCGACAAGAGCAATTATATCATCAAATTTATTTGGCTTCATTTGTTTAATAGCTTCTCTCATTCCTGCACTTTCTAATTGAAACAATCCAGTTGTTTCACCTGTTGAAAGGAGTGAGAAAACTTTTTCATCACTTTGATTTATTTTACTTATTTCTAAATTAATATTTTTTGCTTTAAGTCTTTTCAGCGTTTTATCAATTACTGTCAGAGTTTTAAGTCCTAGCAAATCAAATTTTACTAATCCTGCATTTTCAGATGAATACATATCGTATTGAGTAGAAGGTAAAATTAAATTTGAGCTATGATCTACATACAAAGGAAATTGTTCTGCCAATTTATCTCCGGCGATAACAACACCTGCAGCATGTGTTGCCATATTCCTGTTAAGTCCCTCAAGTTTTAATGATAATTCTAAAAGTTTTTTTACTTTAGGATTATTTTTAACTTCTTGCTTAAATCTTGGTTCTCTGTCGATGGACTCTTGCAAAGTTAATGGTCGCGATGGATCAAATGGAACCATTTTGCAAAGTTTGTCGACATGTCCATAAGGTAAACCTAAAACTCTTCCAACGTCCCTTAGAGCCATTCTAGCTTTAAGTTTTCCAAATGTTATAATATGCGCTACACCATCTTTATATTTTGACTTTAGATACTCAAATACTTGGTCTCTTTTTTCCTCACAAAAATCTATGTCAAAATCAGGCATTGAAATTCTATCAGGATTTAAAAATCTCTCAAAAATAAGATCATATTCTATAGGATCAAGATCTGTGATATCTAAACAGTAAGCGACTAATGATCCTGCACCAGATCCTCTTCCAGGACCAACTGGTATTGAGTTTTTTTTGGCCCATTTAATATAATCTGAAACAATTAAAAAATAACTTGCGTAATCCATAGAATTAATAATATTTATTTCATGATTTAATCTGTCTTTATAAATTTTATTTATTTTATCAAGAGATTTTGAATTATCTCTCTTTAATATAAAATTATTAATTCGATTATCCAAACCCTCGTTTGCCTGTTTCAAAAGCTCTTCTTCAGGGGAATTTTTTTGGTTATTAGCCACTGAGGGCAAAATTGGTTTTGATTTTTTTGGTTTATAACTAAATCTTAAATAAAAGTTATAATTATTTTCTAAAGCTTCAGGTATATCGGAATAAATTTTTTCTATTTCTTCGTGGTTTTTTAAAAAGTGTTGGTCGCTAAATTTAAATCTATTTTTATCATCAATAATATGTTTTTCCCCAATACAGGTAAGAGCATCATGCGCCTCATACATATCTTTTTTCAAATAGAAAACTTCTTGTGATGCGATCAAAGGAATTTGTAATGTTTTTGAGATATTTAAAAGATAATTTTCAAAATTTTTCTCATTTTCTTCGTTATGCCTTTGAATTTCAAAATAAATTCTGTCATTAAACCTTGTTTTTATTTGATAGATTATCTCCTCAAGATTTTTATGTTTATTGGCCTGAAATAATTTTCCAAAAAAATCTCTATAACTCCCTGTTAATAAAATTAAATCTTTATTATTGTTTATTAAATCGATAATTCTACAAGCAGGGTCATCTGTTCCATTGCTTTTTAAGTAGCTCAAAGAGGAAAGTTTTGTTAAGTTTTTAAATCCTTCCTCTGTCTGAGCATAGAGAGTAATTTTACCGATAATATTATGTTCTTTTACATTTATTTGGGTTCCAATAATTGGATGAGTTCCTACTTTAGATAGTTTTTCAGAAAATTCTAATGCGCCACATAAATTATAGCTATCAGCTAATCCAAGACATTTTATTTTATTAGATTTACAATATTCAGCTAAATCGTCTATTTTTATTGCACCTTCACAAATTGAGTATTGTGTATGAACTTTAATATTGTTAAAATTTTTTTCACTAACGACCATTTACTCGTTTTATATTACCTTCAGAAATAAACAACTTGTAATCAGCCCTGTTAGCAAGTTCTCTATTATGAGTTGCAAAAATAATTGTCTTTTTAAGTTTTTTTAATTTTAAAAAAAGAGAGAATATTTCTTTTGAAGTTTTAAAATCTAAATTTCCAGTGGGCTCATCGGCTAAAATTATCTTTGTATTAGAAATTAAAGCTCTTGCGATGGCAACTCTTTGTTGTTCTCCACCAGAAAGTTCATTAGGAAAATGATTTGACCTTTCAAAAATTTTAACTTCACTAAGCATTTTTTTCGCTTTATCAGATGCCAAATTATGATTTTCACCTTTAATTATTAGTGGCATCATTATATTTTCAATAGCAGTAAAATCTGTCAATAAATTATTATCTTGAAAGATTATTGATATGTTTTTTCTTCTTAACTCATCTTTTTGCTCATCAGATAAATTTTTAGTTTCTTCTCTATTAATTATTATTTTACCTTTTGAAGGTTTATCTAACAGTGCTAGTAAATGGAGTAATGATGATTTCCCTGAACCAGATGGACCTACCAATGCAACTAGTTCGCCTTCTTTTAATTTTAAATTAAAATTGTTAAAAAGGGTTATTTTACCTTTTATATGATCATAACTTTTTTTTAAATTATTGGTCTCTAATATAAATTTATTCATATCTTAAAGCTCTAAAGGTGTTCATTTTAGAGATTTTTGTTGCTGGTAAGTATGAGGCAATTGCCGAAATTGATAATGAGATGATAAAAATAATGATAATTGAGCTTGTATTAATTTCACTTGGTAATTTATCTAAAAAATAAATATCAGAAGGAAAAATTTCTAAATTGAAAACAGAAGACAAAAATAACCTTAATTTTTCAATATTTAATGAAAATACAACTCCTAATATTACACCTGAGAGTGAAGCAAAAAAACCAATTGTTAAACCGGTTAAAAAAAAGGTTTTTTTTATTGATCTGTTACTCAAACCTAAAGTTTTTAAAATGGCAATTTCTTTTGTTTTATTTTTTATTAATATAGTCAAACCTGAGATAATATTAAAAGCTGCTACAATTACAATTAATGTGAGAATAATAAACATTACATTTCTTTCCACCTTTAAAGCGCTGAAAAGTGACTTGTTTAAATCAGACCAGGTATAAATAAAATAGTTTTGATTAATTTCTTGTATCTTTTTTTTTAAAAAATTTGCTTTTAGTGGATCGTCTAAATATATTTCAATATTTTGATCTTTTCTTTCCTTATTGAATAGTGACAGTGCATCATTAATATTTAAATAAATAATATTTTGATCAAATTCTAAAAAACCAGTATTAAAAACACCTGCAACTTCAAAATTTTCTTGTTTTGGGAGACTCCCCAATGGAGTATCCATAAAGTATGATGACATTAAATTAATAGAATCCCCGACTTCTAAATTTAAATTGAAAGCGAGTTCTGTTCCTATAAATATTCTATTTGAACCAAAATTTTTTAAGTTACCTTCAGAAATATATTTATTAAAAAATTCAGCTGTATTTTTCTCTTTTTTATCTACTCCTCTAAAAATAACTCCTTTTGTAAAATTTTTGCTAATAATAATACCCTCGCCAGAGAAAGATTTATTTAGGTTTATCTCTTTAAATTTTTTTTTTAAGTTTAAAATATAATCTTCATTTATATTATAATTGTTAGGTTGTATTACAATATGTGGATTCAAACCTAAAATTTTGTTAGTTAAATCAGTTTTAAATCCATTCATTACTGACATGACAATAATTAAAATTGCTACTCCAATCATAATTCCTAAAAATGAAAAAATTGAGATAATTTTCAAAAAACCTTCTCTTTTTTTTGGTTTTAAATTTCTTATAGAAATAAGTCTTTCAGCTTTTGTAAACAATGTATTAGCGATTGAGTTTTAATTTTATCTTTTCAAGACTTAATATTTCACTTTTTGAATTTAACTCTTTGAATTCAAAATTATCGCCCTCAGATTTAGCACCAATGATTATTTGGTAAGGGACTCCAATTAAGTCGTGTTTTTTAAATTTATTAGACATATTTTCATCAACATCGTCTAACAATACGTCAATATTTTGTTTTTTGAGTTGAATATAAACTTTTTCAGCCTTTTCTAAGTTCTCATTATTGTTTTTGCTTACTTTAGGGATAATTACTACATCAAAAGGACTTATAGATTTTGGCCATTTCATAATTTCATTATTATATTTTGCCTCTATAATTGCTCCAACTAATCTTGAAACCCCGATGCCATAAGAACCCATTTTAACTAATGTTTTTTTTCCATCTTTATCATCTATTAAGCAATTCATAGGTTTAGAGTATTTATTACCAAAATAAAAAATATGACCTACTTCAATACCTTTTGTTATGATTTGATTTTCCTTTTTTACTAATTTATTAAAATTATCCTTTTTGTATTTTTCGTCGGTGACTGCATAAATCTTAGTAAAATCTTCTCGCATCTTTTGAAGTGAAGAGTCGTCAAAATTATATTGAGTTGGGTCAATCTCAAATATTTTTTTGTCTGCATAAATTTTACTTTCACCTGATTCAGCTAATATTACAAATTCATGAGAGAGATCTCCTCCTATAGGGCCAGTATCTGCTACCATAGGTATTGCTTTTAAATCTAATCTATTAAATGTTTTCAAATAAGAATAAAACATTTTATTGTATGATTTTTTTGCTTCCTCATCTGATAAATCAAAAGAATACGCGTCTTTCATATAAAATTCTTTACATCTCATGACTCCAAATCTTGGTCTGATTTCGTCTCTAAACTTCCATTGAATGTGATAAAGAAGTTGAGGGAGTGATTTATAAGATTTTACACTTGATCTAAAAACATCCGTAATAAGTTCTTCATTAGTTGGACCATAAAGCATTTCTCTACCTTGACGATCTTTAATTCTTAACATCTCCTCACCATAATCATCAAATCTGCCGCTCTCTTTCCATATTTCTGATGATTGTATAGTAGGCATCAACATCTCATGTGCACCAATAAAATTTTGTTCTTCCCTCACAATTTGCTCAATTTTTTTCATCACTTTAAAACCTAGTGGAAGCCAAGAATAAATCCCAGCAGAAGACTGTTTGATCATTCCAGCCCTTAACATAAGTTGATGTGATTTTATTTTTGCTTCTGTTGGAAGATCTTTGGTTATAGGAATGAAAAATTTTGAAAGATACATTATTGTAAAAACTCTCTTAAATTTAATAAATCAAACTTTACAAGATAATATATTACTGCAAAAATTATAGTAGTAATAAATGTAGTTATTAAAAACTTTTTTCCGATTTCAGGATTTATTGGAGCTCCAGGATCCGCTCCTCCAATTTTTTCCTTAAAAGCTTCTTTTTTTGATTGAATTCCAGTTGGTAATACTGCAAAAAATATTATCCACCAAATCATTACATAAATTATAATAGAACCTGTTATACCCATTAAACCCTTGCAATATTAATATTTGTATAAGGTTTTTTTCCAGTTTTTTCTCGAACTATTCTTCTACAATTTTGTTTAATGGTCTCAATTAAATTATGTTGTTGTTTTTTATTGTCCATAGAAAAAGTTCTACATATATTCATTATTTCATCTTCCATATCGAAGATAAAAGTGTCGTTCTCATCTTTTTCAGGAATTCCCTTGTAGGAAATTACTGGTTTTTTTATGCTTCCATTATTTGATACGATTAATGTAATTTCTAAATATCCATTTGCAGATAAATTTTTTCTATCTTTTATTGATTGGGCGTCTGTTTCAACATTAATATTACCATCAAGATAAACTTTTCCGGATGGCGCTTTATCAATTATTTGAGGTTTGTTTCCAGGTAGAATTTTGATTATATCACCATTTTCAATTAATAAAGTCCTTGGAACTTGCATTTCTTTTGCAAACGAAACGTGTTCTGCCATATGACGGTGTTCTCCATGAACCGGTATTACACATTGTGGCTTTACCCAATTGTACATATCTTTAAGATCATCTCTATTAGGATGACCAGAAACATGGACAAAGGCGTTCTCCTCACTAATCATCTCTATTTTATTTCTAACTATTAAGTTTTGCAAATGATATAATTTCTTTTCGTTCCCAGGTATTATTTTGGATGAGAAAATAACACAATCGCCACTTTCCAAATTGACATCTGGATGAACACCATTAATTATCCTTGTCATCGCTCCCATCGGCTCACCTTGACTGCCAGTAGCTAGGTATAAAATTTTATTTTTTGATACTTTTTTTGCATCCCTAGGCTCTAAAGGTTCTATAAGTCCTTTTAGATAACCACATTTTTTAGCTGCTTTATAAATTCTTTGCATAGATCTACCAACTAAACAAATATTTCTTTCAGTTTTTTTAGCACAATAAAAAATAGACTCCATCCTAGCTACATTTGAAGCGAATGATGTAACAAGAATTCTATTAGTTTTAATTTCCATAATTCTTAACAAACTATCTCTTACTTCTGATTCTGAACCAGCTCTCCCTGGACTAAAAATATTTGTAGAATCACAAATCATTGCTGATACTCCAGCATCACCAATAGATTTTAATTTTTGCTCGTCAATTTGACCCCCTATTAACGGATTTGGATCAATTTTCCAATCTCCAGTGTGTAGAACTGTTCCTAGCGGAGTTTTTATACTTAAGCCGTTAGGTTCAAGAATAGAATGTGTGAGGGTAACAAAATCAATTTCGAAACTTCCGAGTTTAATTTTGCTATTTAAAGGAACAATTTCTAAATACGAGGAAATATCAATTTTTTTTTCTTTAAATTTTTCAAGTATCAAAGCTGCAGTGAAGGGTGTAGCATACATTTTGCATTTTAGACTTGGCCATAAGTGGACTACTGCACCTATATGATCTTCATGAGCGTGGGTTAAGACAATTCCAAGAAGATCATCTTTTTTATCAATGATAAAACCTGCATCTGGCATTATAAGGTCAATACCCGGTATAGAATCATCAGCAAAAGAAACGCCCATGTCTACTATAATCCATTTTTGATCATCCTCTTTTCCATAGGCATATAAATTCATGTTTCCGCCTATCTCCCCTGAACCACCTAATGGACAAAAAAGTAATTCTTCTTTACTCATAATAATTCCCTGTAAACTTTTGAAACTCCTTTAATCGTTATATTTTGATCAACTATGGTTTTCCTTTTAATAATTTTTTTAAATAAATTTGCGTAACCTCCAGTAAGTATTATTTTATAATTCATTTTCCAGTTTCTTGTAATTTTATTCACTATATTATTAATTAATCCTTCATAACCCCAAATAAATCCTGCATTTAATGCATCTTTTGTATTCTTTCCATAATTCTTTTTTGTATTTTTTAAATCAAACATTGGAAGTAAAGCGGTAGATTGACTTAAATTTTTTATAGATAATTTTACACCAGGAGCTATAACACCTCCTTCATATACTCCTTTTTTTACAATATCAAAAGTTGTAGCAGTTCCAAAGTCGATTATTAAACAATTTTTAAATTTTTTACCCTCTATAGAATTTACTATTCTATCTGATCCTATTTGGTTTATATTTTTAATATTTAATTTAATTAATTTATTTAACTTAAGGCTTTTGATTTCTAAAACTTTATAATTGGTTTTTTTTAAAATTTTTTTTAATTGTTTAAAAGCTAAGGGAACAACACTTGAAAATAAGATGTTTTTTTTTAAGTTTTTTTTAATTAATTTATTAAAGGTTTTTTTTACATTAACATTTATAAAAATATTTTTTGTTTCAAAAATAACAGATTTAATAATTTTTGATTTTTTAAATAAACATATTCTTGTCGAACTATTTCCAATATCCCCAACAATATAATACATGATTATTTATATTTCCTTTTTAAATCTAAAAAAGACAAA
>CACDGO010000006.1 GCA_902552345.1 uncultured Pelagibacteraceae bacterium
GGGTTGAAAACTTTCTAATCCTTTTATTCTACAATTAAGTAATGCATTATCCTTGTTAATAGTTTTAGATGTTGAAATTATACAATCATACTTAGATCTAATTAAATGTGATACTAATCTTGATCTCTCGTTTGTTATCCATTTTGATTTTTTATTTACTGTAAAATAGTCATCAGATATTGCTATTTTACCATCGAGATAAGGTGAATTATTTTTTTTATTTATATAATAACTTTTATAGAAATCTTTATTTATCTTAGAGGTATTTATTTTACTTAATTTAATATTATTTTTTTTTAATATTCGTTTCGCTTTTTTATAAGTTCTTTTATCTGGATCATAAAAATTAAAATAAACTTTCTTTATTTCTTTTTTCTTTATTATTTTAGTACAAGGAGGTGTTATACCATAATGGCTGCATGGTTCTAAAGTTACATATAAAGAACTTCCTTTAAAGTTTTTTTTTTTATTTAATGCATTAAACTCTGCATGTGGTCTACCATTAATTGAAGTGCATCCAGAACTTATTACTGAGTTACCCTTAACAGCGACACACCCTACTGATGGATTTGTTTTGGTTTTTCCCAAATTTTCTTCAGCTATTTGAAATGCAAGATTAGAAAAAAAATTATGATTTATTCTCATCTAATGTGCCTACAAACTCTTCAAAATCTTTAGCTTCTTTAAAATTTTTATAAACAGAGGCAAAACGGACATAGGCAACTTTGTCTAAAGCAGAAAGACCTTCCATAATAAATTTACCGATAGTGGGTGTTGGAATTTCACTTTCACCAAGACCTTCTAGATTTCTTACAATTTTTGAAATAAACTTTTCTATTGTTTCAGAGTCTATAGGTCTTTTTCTTGTTGCAATTCTAATAGACTTTGAAATCTTATCTCTATCAAATGGCTCTCTTTTTCCGTTACCTTTAATGACTGTTAATTCTTGAAACTGCACTCTTTCAAAAGTAGTGAATCTTTCTTTTCTTTCGCAACCACATAACCTTCTTCTTCTTATCGCAGTTCCATCCTCTGTCGGTCGAGAGTCTACAACTGAGGTATCTTTTTCTCTACAAAATGGACAAAGCATAATTTATAATATTACTCTCCATAAATAGGAAAAGATGAACATAGATCAATTATTTCTTTTTGAACTTCTTTTTCTACTTTAGAATTATTTTCTTTATTTTTACTTAGACCATCTATAATTTTAAAGATTAAGTCACCGATATGTTTAAATTCATTTGGACCGAAACCTCTAGTTGTACACGCAGGCGTGCCAAGTCTAATACCTGATGTTATCATAGGGCTTTCTGTATCAAAAGGAATTCCATTTTTATTACAAGTAATATTTGATCTCCCTAAAGATGCTTGAGCGTCTTTTCCTGTAACACCAAAAGACCTAAGATCTAGTAACATCAAGTGAGTATCTGTGCCACCTGAAAAAATTTTAAAACCTTTTTCACTCAATCTCTCAGATAGAGCTTTTGCATTTTTAATTACATTTTCAGAATACACTTTGAAATCTTCCGACAAAGCTTCTTTAAAACAAACTGCTTTTGCTGCTATCACATGCATCAGTGGTCCACCTTGCAAACCCGGGAATATTGCACTATTAAATTTTTTAATTAGGTCCTCTCTATTAGTTAAAATTATTCCTCCCCGTGGTCCTCTTAAAACTTTATGGGTTGTAGAAGTTACAACATCAGCATATTTAGTAGGATTTGGATAAACACCCCCAGCCACTAGTCCTGAAAAGTGAGCCATATCGACTAGTAAATATGCATTAACTTTATCACATATATCTCTAAATTTTTTAAAATCAATTACTCTTGAGTATGCGCTGCCTCCTGCAATAATAAGTTTTGGTTTATTTTCAATTGCGAGTTTTTCAACACTTTCATAGTCAATGAGACCAGTTTCTTTATCAACCTCATAATGTAATGCATTAAACCATTTTCCTGATTGTGCAGGTTTTGCGCCATGTGTTAAATGTCCTCCAGAATTTAAACTCATTGCAAGTGTAGTATCACCAGGTTTTAATAAGGCCAAATAAACTGCACCATTGGCTTGAGCACCAGAATGCGGTTGCACATTGGCAAATTTACAATCAAATAATTTTTTTGCTCTTTCAATTGCTAAGTTTTCTGAAACATCAACATGTTCACAGCCACCATAATATCTTTTTCCTGGATAACCTTCAGCATATTTATTTGTTAAAACTGAACCTTGAGCTTCTAAAACAGCTTTAGATACAATATTTTCTGAAGCAATTAGTTCTATATGGTTTTGTTGTCTTAAAAATTCTTCTTCAATAGATTTATATAGTTCCTTATCAGCTTTTTTTAAATCTAATTTAAAAAAACTATTTAAATATTTATTTAATTTAATAGCAATTGACATTTTATATTTTATTTATCCTTTTTAAGTGTCTACCACCTTCAAACTTAGTTTTCAAAAAAACTTCAACTAATTTTAAAGATAATTTTTTTTTAATTAGTCTTGATCCTAAAGCTAATATATTAGCATTATTATGTTGTCTACACAATCTCGTAGACTTTAAATTATAACATACAGCTGCTCGAATTGTTTTGATTTTATTGGCGCTTATTGCCATTCCTGTACCTGATCCACAAACAAGTATACCAACATCGCTTTTTTTTAGCTTTATCCTGTTTGCAAGTTTTTTAGCGAAATCTGGATAATCTACTGATTGATCATTAAATGGACCTAAATCAAATATAGAAATATTTTTATTAATTAAATGATTTTTGATAACCTCTTTTAAATCAAATCCTGCATGATCTGAGGCAATACATACAGTTTTAAATACACTATTTAGTTTTATATTGCTCATGAATACTAATTAAATTACACTAATTAAAATAATAATAATATATTTGTCGCACTAAACTTATAAAAATCAGGCTAATAAATGAAAATTTTAGGCTCTTTTCCAAAAACTAGGCTCAGAAGAATGAGAAAATCAAGGTGGATTAGAAATTTAATTTCTGAAAATAATATTTCAAATAATGATCTAGTATTACCTATCTTTGTTAGGGAGGGAAAAAATAAAATTGATCAGATTAAAAATATGCCTGGTGTAAGTAGATATTCTGTAGATAGATTGCCTTCAATTTTAAACCAAGTAAAAAAATACAGAATTCCAATGGTGGCATTATTTCCTTACACACCAGAAATTAAAAAAGATCAATTAGGATCGGAAGCTCTAAACGAAAATAATTTAATTTGTAAAAGTATAAAATTTATAAAAAATAATTTTCCAGAGATTGGTATAATGTGCGATGTAGCTTTAGATCCTTATACTTTACATGGTCACGACGGTATAGTTATCAAAAATGAAATTGATAACGATGAGACTATAAAAGTATTGATTAAACAAGCTTTGCTTCAAGCAAAAATGGGATGCGATGTTATAGCTCCTTCTGATATGATGGATGGTAGAATTAAAGCTATAAGACAGGCCTTAGATAAAAATAATTTTAAAAATGTTTGTATACTTTCTTATGCAATTAAATACGCATCAAATTTTTATGGTCCTTTTAGAGATGCAGTTGGTAGTAGTTCTAAATTAAAAAATGATAAAAAAACTTACCAAATGGATTTTAGGAACTCTTCAGAGGCTTATAGAGAAGTTGGCTTAGATATTAAAGAAGGAGCGGATATGGTTATGGTCAAACCTGGAATGATTTATCTAGATGTAATAAATAATATAAAAAATAATTTTAAAGTTCCTGTCTTAGCTTATCAAGTATCTGGTGAATATAGTTTGATCAAAAATGGTATTGAAAAAAAAATTTTAAAAGAAGATTCAATTATTGAGAGTATTATTTCATTTAAAAGAGCTGGAGCATGTGCAATAGTCACATACTTTGCAATTGATGTAGCTAAAATAATTAAGTCTGCTAATTAAAATAACTTTCTAATAAAATTC
Organism: uncultured Pelagibacteraceae bacterium; assembly: GCA_902552345.1. Lineage (GTDB taxonomy): Bacteria > Pseudomonadota > Alphaproteobacteria > Pelagibacterales > Pelagibacteraceae > Pelagilacustribacter. Next base: position 3,956 of record CACDGO010000006.1, read on the forward strand.
TGGATTTTGGAAAAGGCAAATTATTAGGTATAAAAAACCGACTCTGTATTAAATTTCTTGTAAAATATAATGACTTACTAATTAAATATTTTGATATTTTTTCTGGAGGCTTATTTAAAATTAAATAAACAGGGATTTCATGAAATAATGTATCAATTTTTACTTTTACTATATCTCTAGAAGTTAAATCATTATTTTTGAATTGAGATAAATTTGCATCATATCCTAGAAACTTAATTAGATTAAGTTCAAAAAAAATATACAAAATAATCCAATTATTTAAGTTTATAGAATTTAAGAATTCTTCAAAAGCTTTGTAAATATTTTTATTGGGTTGGTCCTCTGGTAGTAAATAGTTTAAAATCGAACAAAGTGATATTAAAGCTGAGGTTCTTTCTTTGTCATTAAAATACAAAGGCGAAATAGGTTTAATAAGTTCTGTTTTAAAGTAACTGCTCTTGTTATCATTTTTTGAATTATGAACAATGAATAATTTATTTGAAATTTGTAAATAGTTTCTAATTTTTCTGGAATTTCCACCATACACAATACCTGATACCTTACCTTTTGATCGAGAAAAAATATTGATAATATTTGCATTTTCTCTAAATTTCCTTTTTGATAATAAATAACATTCATCTTCCCAATTCATATTTCTAAAATTTTTATGAGTTTAGAAGCAGCGTTCTGTTGGGCGTTTTTTTTTGAGGTTCCAATTCCTGCAATTTTTTTTGACTGTGGGATCTCAACCTCTGTTTTAAATATAGGTTTGTGCTGAGGACCTGTTTTTTTAAAAAAAAAATATTTAGGCAATTGTTTAAACTTTTTTAAACTATACTCTTGTAATTTTGTTTTTGGATCAATTGGTGTAATTAATGATTTATCAATATATGATTTCCAACAATTCAATATAAATTTTTCTGAGCTCTTAAGACCTCCATCTAAATATATTGCTCCTACAATTGCCTCTAAACAATCACTAGTAATTTTGTTTGCCGATCTTTCTAGATTTTTGTGTGATGAGCCAAGGTATATATAATTTTTAATTTTAAGATGATTAGCTATTTTTGCACATGTTTTTTTATTTACTAAATTAGCAAATTTTTTATCAATTATACCTTCATGCTCTGTGGGATACTTATCTAACAATTTTTTTGAGATAACTAATCCTAGAACTCTATCTCCTAAAAATTCTAATTTTTCATTATTAATTTTGTTGCTAAAACTTTTATGTGTTAATGCCCTATTCAATAAATCTCTGTTCTTAAAGCTATAATTTAAAATTTCTTCAAGTTCTTTCAATGTTTTATTCATTTTAGTTTTTTAAAAGTTCTTTCAAATCTGAAAGATTTATGTAGACCCCATACTTTCATCAAACTTCCTTTTATAGTGTCATTTGAAAAAAAAATCATCTTTGCCTTTCCAACTAAATTTAACTTATTAACATAACCTACGTCTTCTAAAAATCGGCTGTCTTTTGAACAATCACGATTATCACCCATTAGAAAATAATGGTTTTCAGGGACTTTAAATTTTTTAGTGTTTTGTAAAGTATTTTCAATACTATAAGTTGCCAAATGTTCAACACCGTTAGGAAGAGTTTCAACATATGTATTAGTTTCAAGAGAAAATTTACCACACCTAATAGGATATGAAATATTAATTTTTTTTCTCAAAATTAATTTATTATTTATATAAATTTCTCCATTTTTAAATTGGATTTCATCACCCGGCATACCAATTAGTCTCTTAATATAATCGGTCCTATTATCAGCAGGTGTTTTAAAAACTACAAGGTCACCTTGATTAGGATTTTTTGAAAAAAAACGTTCATTGGAAAAATTAGGACTAAAAGGAAAAGAATGCTTACTATAACCGTAAGAATATTTAATAACAAATATTCTATCACCAATAAGTAATGTCGGCTCCATTGATGATGATGGAATATAAAATGGCTGAATTATTAAAGATCTAATAATTATAGCTATGATTAAGGCTCCTACTAGGGTTTTAATATTTTCAGTTATTTTTTTTATTATTTTTTCTTTTTTCATGATGAAATAGTTACAAAAGCTACAGCATAATTATCTTCGTCTGTTAAAGATAATGAAATCTTATATTTTTTTTTTTTAAATCTTTTATCAACTCTTTCTTTTGTTTTTTTTAGTAATTTAATAAATGGCTTTCCGTTCTTTTCATTTAAAATTACAATTTCATTTAAACTTATACCTTTTGATATACCTGTGCCTAAAGCTTTTGAAAAAGCTTCTTTTGCAGCAAATCTTTTTGCGAAACAATGAGGTGAATTTTTTGTTTTTTTACATCTTTTAATTTCATTCGTGTGGTAGATTCTTTCCAGAAAAGTTTTTTTTTTTATAGATTTTTTTATTCTATTTATTTGAATTATATCTGTGCCAATACCAAATATTTTCATTTTTGTAATATTTTTTTAAATTCTTTTATGGTTTTTTCTAACCCCAAAAAAATTGACTCACCTATTAAAAAATGGCCAATGTTAAATTCTTTTATTCCGGTTATTTTAGAAAGTATTCTTGCAGACTTGAATGTTAAACCATGTCCCGCATGAACTTCGAGACCTAAATTATTACCGAATTCTACAGCTTTTTTTATGATAATTAACTCTTTTCTGTAATCTTTATTTTTATTTACTAAATTACAAAATTTCCCAGTGTGAATTTCTACACAATCTGCATTTAAATTTTTTGATTCTTTAAGGTCTTTTATCTTTGGTTCTATAAAAAGACTTACTCTAGAACCATTTTTTTTTAAATTATAAATAATTTTTTTTAAAAAATTATTATTATATTTCAAATTAAGGCCTCCTTCTGTTGTAATTTCTCTTCTTTTTTCCGGGACTATACAAATAAAAGATGGTTTATATTTTAGTGCAATTTTAAACATTTCCTTTGTTGCAGCAATTTCAAGATTCAGTGGAATTTTTAATTTTGATTTAATTAGTTTTAAATCCAAATCATTTATATGACGTCTATCTTCTCTTAAGTGAATAGTTACAGAGTCAGCACCTTTTTTTTTTACTAATAATGCTGCTCTTAAAGGGCTAGGATAGTTTTCGCCTCTTGCATTTCTCACTGTTGCCACATGATCAATATTTACACCAAGCCTAATTTTTTTCATTAAAGATTTCTACTTCCAGGTTTTATGGCTTTAATCTTTAACAATTCTTTTGGCAAGTTTTCATTTTTATAAGTAGGTATACTTAACTCAACTTGAGAAATAATTTTTTTATTCAAAAGATTTTTTTTATCTGATCTATCTATTAGACATGCGTAACCAATTATTAATCCTCCACTGTCATGCACTAATTTAGAACATTCTAAACTCGATTTTCCTGTTGTAATAACGTCTTCTACAATTAATACTTTTTGGTTTTTTTTAATTATAAAGTCTCTTCGCAATTTAAAAGTTCCATTTACTCTCTCACAAAAAATAGACTCTTTTTTAAGCAGTTTACCAACTTCATAGCCAACTAAAATTCCACCCATTGCTGGAGAAAGAATGATATCTATATTATTAAATTCTTTACTAATTTTCTCAGATAAAGAGACGCAAAGTTTATGAGCTTTATCAGGTTTACTCATTAGCTGGGCACATTGAACATAAGCAGAACTATGTAGACCTGACGATAAAATAAAATGTCCCTCTAAAAGTGCGTTAGTTTCTTTTAAAATTTTCAAAGATTCTTTTAATGAAAGCATTTTTTTTTTGTTTGTGTCGAATTATTTTAAATTTTAATTCACTTTGCTTTATCTGACTTATCAAGTTTGTGAAATTTTTCAAATCTTTAATTTGTAAATCAAAAGAAAAGGTGAGATGATCTTTGTTTCTTTTAATTATTTCTAAATTTATTATATTTCCTTTATTAAGGCCTATTAATGAAGTTATATGACCTAAAACACCAGGTTTGTGTGGTAGGTCGACCTCAATGGTACTGGTGTAATTTTTTTCAACAGTTTTATGAGTTTCAGTAGATTTATCTTGCCAATACCTTCTTATAGCAGAACGGGCTTTACCCGTAATTGATGATGATAGCCAATGTAATGATGGTGAGGCATTTTTCGATGTTAAGATATTAACTAAGTCACCATTCTTTAATATTGTTTGTAATGTTGCTGTGTTCCCATTTATAGTGCACCCAGTTGCACTGTTCCCAATTTTTGTATGTACAGCGTAAGCAAAATCAATAGAGGTTGCGTTTTTTGGTAATTTAATAACAGCACCTTTTGGTGTAAAACAAAAAACGTTTTCTTGAAACATTTGAAGCTTCGTAAATTCATAATAATGTTCGGGACTCGTGCCAGCCTCAATAATTTCTACTAAATCTCTTAGCCAATCGTATTCCTTCCATGACAATTCGGAAAACTTTTCTGATGATTTATATTTCCAATGAGAAGCTATACCTCTCTGTGCAAATTCATGCATATCACTTGTTCTTATTTGAATCTCAATTCGATTTTTTTTTGGTCCAATAACTGCAGTATGAATAGATTTATAATTATTAATTTTAGGTGTTGAAATATAGTCCTTAAATTTTCCTGGTATAGTTGAAAATTGGCTATGAAACACACCTAAAGTTTTATAACATTCGTCCACAGATCTAACTATAACTCTAAAACCAATTATATCTGTTAATTGTTCTAATGATATTTTTTTATTTTGAATCTTTCGCCAAATAGAAAAAGGAGTTTTTTCTCGACCAGTGATAGTTGCTGTAATACCATTTTTTTTTAAAAGGTCAATTAATTCATAAGAAATTGATTTAAAAGTATCATCTTTATTATTTTTAATAAATTTTAATCTTTCTAGAATTAACTCTCTAGCCGGCCTGTTAAGCACTGCAAATGAAAGATCCTCTAATTCATCTCTAATACGGTTCATCCCCATTCTGTCAGCTAATGGAGCATATATTTCCATAGTTTCTTTAGCTTTTCTTATAATTTTTTTCTTGTCTTTTACATATCCGATAGTTCTCATATTATGTAGTCTGTCAGCTAATTTAACTAATAAAACCCTGATATCTTTTGATGTAGCTAAAATTAATTTTCTGAAATTTTCAGCTATCGAGTCTGTAGAAGCTTTATCTTCAAGAGCTGAAATTTTGGTTACTCCCTCAACTAAATTTGCAACTTCTTCTCCAAACTCTTTTTTGACAGTTTCGTATGTAACATTAGTATCTTCGATTGTGTCGTGTAATAATCCTGTAGTAATTGTAGCGCTGTCTAACTTTAAATCTGTTAAAATCTTCGCAACTTCTACAGGATGAATAATATAAGGAACTCCCTCTTCTCTTTTTTGGTTTTGATGAGCCTTTAAAGCAAAGTTGTAAGCCTTGCTTAATGAATCTGAGTTTAAAAACCTATTATATGTCTTAATTTGATTAATTAATTCATTGTTGTTAATCATTGATGAATATTAACATTTTTCCTCAGTCTTGTAATCTCTATCCTGGATTTTTGACTAAGTTTGTTTATTAAATATTTGGCGTTTTTCCTTAGAATTGGATGTGACCATTTGGGATCTATTTCTAGAATAGGATATAAAACAAAATTTCTTAAATGTGCTCTTGGATGCGGTAAAATAAGATCTTTTGAGTCTTTGATTAAACCATTAAAATCAACTATATCAATATCAATTATTCTAGGATCGTTTTTCTTTGTTTGAATTCGTCCAATTTTTTTTTGAATTAAATGTATATCTTTATATAATTTTAAAAGGTTTAAGTTTTTGTTCACTAAAATCCCAATATTAAGGAATTTTGGTAGTTTCTGGTTTGGATAAGAGGGAGTTTCATAGAAATTAGAAATTTTTTCAATTTTAAGGTTTGCTTCAATTAGTAACTGAATAGCTATTGTAATATTATTAATTCTTGAACCATGAATTGAATTTAGATTTGATCCAATATTAAGGTGTATCATTTATTATTTCTACTTAACAGTCTTGCTTTTTCTCTATTCCAATCTCTTTTTTTCTTTACTTGTCTTTTATCGTAAAGTTTTTTTCCTTTTGCAACAGCGATTTCAATTTTTACTTTTCCTTTGAAAAAATACATCTTGGTAGGAATAATAGTTAAACCTTCCTGATTTATTCTACCTATTAATTTATTAATTTCACGTCTTTTTAAGAGAAGTTTTCTTTCACCTTTGGGATTATGGTTGTTGTATGATGATTGTCTGTAAAGCGGAATATGAGAATTGATTAAAAACAATTCGCCATTATTATCTATAGCGTATGAGTCTGCAATACTTCCTTTCCCCTCTCTAAGCGATTTGACTTCTGAACCTTTCAGGGAGATACCTGCTTCTAAAGTTTCTAAAAAAAAATAATTGAAACTAGCTTTCCTATTTAAACAAATTATTTTTCTTCCAGGTGCTATATTTTGTTTCATTAAAGTAATTTAGCTACTTTAAGTGCTTCAGATACTTTCTTTTTTGTTTCTTCTCTAATTTCTACTAATGGTAGTCTAACAGATGGACTACACATACCTAATAGCGATGCTGCATATTTAACTGGTGATGGATTGCTTTCAATAAATAACGCTGAATGTAAAGGCTGTAAGAGTTTATCTAATAACTCTTCTTTTCCATTTTTTTCCTCACAAGCTTTTTGAAAATCAGAGGAAATCTTTGCAGCTATATTTGCTGTAACTCCGATAGCCCCCACTCCACCCCTTCTGTTAAATTCCAAAGCATTATCATCATTTCCAGTAAGTTGAATAAAATCTTTTCCCATTGCTTTTAATTGCTGGTCTACTCTTTTCAAGTCACCAGTTGCATCTTTTACTCCAGTTATATTTTTTAGTTCATATAGTTTACTCATCGTTTCAACTGACATATCTATTACTGATCTAGAGGGTATGTTGTAAATTATAATTGGTATACCAACGCTATCGTTTATTTTTTTATAATGTTGATACAAACCCTCTTGAGTTGGTTTGTTATAATATGGTGTAACAACTAATAATCCGTCTGAGCCAACTTTCTCTGCATATTGAGAAAGTTCCACAGCTTCATCTGTTGAATTAGAACCTGTACCAGCTATCACAGGTATTTTTCCATTACATTCTTTAACAGCTATCTCTATAATTTTTTGGTGTTCACTATGAGATAAAGTAGGAGACTCTCCAGTAGTACCACCGGGAACTATGCCATTAGTGCCATTATTTAAGTGATAATCAATTAATCTTCTATATGTATTTTCATCAAGATTATCATCTTTGAATGGGGTTATTAACGCAACAATTGATCCTTTAAGCATAAAACAATATAAGGTAGATATCCTTAAACTTATGCTTAATAGATTAATTAGTCTAGTATTTTTATTATCATTTTTGAAAATTAGTATCGTTTATTCAGAGACAGATTTCTTATTACCGCAAAAAAAACCATCAATTTTTAAAAAATCAGAAACTCAGATCCAAAAAATTATTAATAAAAATCTACCTGAACCAAAGCCATTATTAGAAAAAAAAGGTAAAACTAAACCAGCCGTAGTTGAACAAAAAAAAGAGCTTGCTAAAAAAAAAGAAATAAAAACAGAACTTAAAGAAGAAGTAAAAACACAAATATCGTCTACATTTGTGTACCCTAAAAAAAAACCAATTACATATAAAGTTTCATCAAAAGAAGTAAAAAGTTCTAAAATTCTTAATAAAAAAGATTTTCAGAGAGCAAAAGAAACAATTGATTTTATTAAACAAAAAAAATGGAATAGTGCTTTAAAAAGTGCCCAAAAAGTTAAAGATAGTGAGTTTAGAAAATTAATTACATGGATGCATCTTAAAACCACTAGAAATGGAGCATCATTCAGTGAATATAAAAAATTTATAGAACAAAATGATTATTATCCAAGAATTAACAGAATAAGGTATTTAGCAGAAGAAAAAATATATTTAAGAAATAATTCGCCTACATCAATAATTAGTTGGTTTGAAAAATATCCTCCCTTAGGTGGTTTAGGTAAAATTAAATTAGCTGAGGCCTATTTAGAACAAGGAAAACTACAAAAAGTCAAAGAGTTAGTAAAAGAAGGATGGGTCACTGCTGAGATAAGCAAAAATAATTTGGGTTATTACAGAGCCAAGTTTAAAAAATTTATCTCGTCAGATGATCATGTAAAAAGAGCTGATTATTTAGCATGGGAAAGGAAATATTGGGATCTAAAAAGAATGCTTAAGTATTTGCCTACAGATCAAAGAGCTCTTTATAATGCAAGACAAATTTTAATGAGTAACTCATACGGTGTGGACAATGCAATAGCAAAGGTACCTCAATATTTAAAAAAAGATCCTGGTTTAGAGTTTGATAGATTGAGATGGAGAAACCGAAGAGGACGATTAGACGGATCTTTAGAAATTTTATTTCAAAACGCGAATAAAACTGAGACGCAAATGGTTAGACCGGATAAATGGTGGGAACAGAGAGAGAGTGTTACAAGAAGTTTAATTTACAAAAAAAGATATAAGACAGCATATAAAGTAGCTAGTGAGCACTCTCTTTCATCTGGTCCATCCTTTGCGGAGGCTGAATGGTTATCTGGTTGGATAGCTTTAACTTTTTTAAAATCTCCTGAGTATGCAATTAATCATTTTCAAAATTTTTACAATAATGTTGGCTATCCGATAAGCTTGGCTAGAGGAGCATATTGGCTGGGAGAGTCATACGAAAAATTAAATGAAATGGAAGCTGCTAATAAATTTTTTTCAGAAGCAGCAAAATTTCCAATGACTTATTATGGACAACTTGCTTTCAATAAGGTTAATCCTGGTGGGAATTTTGAATTAAGAGACGAAAGTAATTTTGATAAGGATTATGAAAAAGAGTTTAAAAAAAATAAACTTATTAAACACGTTATTCTATTACATGAACTTGATGCAAGCCAATATGCTAAAGATATTCTTAAACATTTGGCTAATCTTAATATTGAGAAAGGGAGTGAAGTTTTAGCAGCAGAGTTATCTACATCTGTTGAAAGATACGATTTTGCAATTCAAATATCAAAAAAAGCATCCTATGAAAAAAGATTTTTAAATAAATATAATTATCCAGTTATCGCCACTCCAAAAATTGTAAATAATAAACAGATGCCTAAACAAGAAATTGTTCTTGCAATAATTAGACAAGAAAGTGAATTTGACAGGAAGGCCAATAGTTGGGCTGGAGCTAGAGGTATGATGCAGTTAATGAAGTACACTGCTAAGATTGTAGCTAAACAAGCAAAACTACCTTACAGTATTAGTCGACTAACAGCAGATCCAGAATACAACATTAAACTTGGTTCATATTATTTTAATGGATTGCTTAATGATTATAATGGCGTTTTCCCGTTTGCTATTGCTGCGTACAATGCGGGTCCAAATAGAGTAAAAACTTGGAGGAGAGTAAATGGAGACCCTTCTAGAGGTCAAATTTCTTATATTAATTGGATTGAACAAATTAGATTCGAAGAAACTAGAAATTACGTTCAACGAGTTCTAGAAAATATTAATGTTTACAAATATATTTTAAGAAAAGAACCGGTACAAATAGACAGTTATTTTAACTAATTGGCGGTGAGAGAGGGATTCGAACCCTCGGTAGCATAGTTAAATACTACGGAAGTTTAGCAAACTCCTGGTTTAAACCAACTCACCCATCTCACCACAAGCTTTACATATCTTTATAAAGAAAATTAACTTATATTGCATCAACTTTGTAATGCAACAAAAACAATTATCAGGAATTTTTTATGCTGCTTTTGCATCTCTTTGGTGGGGTGTTGTGGGAACGATTTTTTTCAAATTTGTGTCTTTTGCATCATTTATTGAATTAACTGTTCACCGAACTATTTGGACTGCAGTTCTTTTAATTCTCACAACAAGTTTTTACAATAAATGGCCAGAATTTATTAAAATTTTCAAAAATAAAAAAAATCAATTATTACTTTTTACATCGGGTTTATTAGTTAGTATAAATTGGGGAACCTGGCTTTATGCCGTCAGTGTAAATAAATTATTAGACTCAAGTTTAGGATATTATATCTATCCGATAATTAGTGTATTTTTAGGAAGAGTATTTTTGAAAGAAAAACTTAATAGAAATCAATTTATAGCCGTAATGTTAGTTATAATTTCCCTATTTTACTTTTTACTAAAGTTAGGTGAATTGCCGTGGATTGGTTTAACAGTTGCAATTACCTTTAGTATTTATGGATTGATAAGAAAAAAAATTAAAGTTTCATCAGATATAGGCCTACTAATTGAAACATTACTAATTTCACCAATAGCAATTGTATTATTTATTTATCTAATGAATTTAAACCTAAATGTTTTTTCATATGAAGAACCTCTTTTATCTTTTTATTTATTTTGGTCTGGATTTATGACTTTGGTACCTCTCTTTTTATATACATTAGGTTTTAAAATAATTGGAATTGGTCCAGCAAGTATGATTTTATTTTTAACTCCAACATCTCAATTTCTTTTGGGAATAACTTATTTTGATGAAATTTTAACATTAGAAAAATTTTTTGGTTTCGTAATAATTTGGGTAGCAGTATCAATTTATCTTAATGAATTACGTAAAGAGTAAATCGTAATTGTTACAAGTGGTACAATTGTAGCTGCAATAAATGAAATAAATAATAAGTTTGAAGATATAATTGGACTAAAATTTTCTACAGAAATAATATTACCTACTAATAAACTTGATTGGAAATTCTGACTTGGGAAAAACAATAAACCTGAGCTTAGTCCTAGAATTATTGATATTAAAGATAATCTCGTATTAATTTTTTTCTTTAAAAAACCATAGAATACGGTTACAACAGCTGCACAACATAATAGATCGGCGAATAAAAATAAATATAAGATACTATAGCCTTTAGAAGCTAAAACAAAAACAATCACACATAGTAATAAAATTAATTTATTGCTTTTATTTTTTATTTTTCTACCACCTAAAAATTTGTTAATTTCTTTTCCATCAATTATTATAAGACTTGAAATAGCATTAATTAACGTATCAATAGTACTTAACGTTAAAGCTAGGGCTAAAATTAAAACAGAAACAATTATTAAAACATTATCATTTAATAATATTAATTTAAAAAAAGCTAAATCAGGTTTTATTTCGGGGTTGATTGAAAAAGATATAAGGCCTGTGTAGCCCATCCATAAAACAATCAAAAAAGAAATAATCGATGAATAAACTAAACTTTTTTTTAGAATAAGATTATTTCTTGCAGCAAATACACGCTGCCAATTACCCTGATGAAATAAATTTGTTGCTGCTACGGCAATAAAAAATGTCAGTCCAGCAGTGTAATTTGGTATATAATTTTTACTTATAAGTTTTGCAGAATTTTTTTTAATTAACTCATAACTACTTATTTCTAAATTTCCTAAAATTAAAAATAAAGAAATTAATATTATGCTTAAAACTATTATAAATTGATACTTATCAGTAATAATTGAAAGCTTAAATCCACCTTTTAATATATACAACAGACATATGATTAAAGTTAGCCCTGATGTTATCCATAAAGGCGTTTTCGAGATTAGATTTAATAAAAAAGCTATTGCTGTAACTTCGGCTATCAAGAAAATTGATAAGTAAAATAGAATTAAGATTAAGATTATTTTTAATATTCCAGTCCCAAATCTTCTTTTTACAAATTCAGTTAAAGACATCCCATTAGGAAATTCTCTCCTTATTTTTGGTCCAAAATTTAATAAAAATAACATAGGTGTAGCCGTTCCTAACGCATATCCGATTACTGCCCCTATTCCTCCCCAGGTAGCTGCTGAAGCTGGACCAAATAATATCCAAGCTCCCAAAGCTGATGCTGATAAACTCGTTGTTAATGAAAAAACACTCTCGTTTCTATCACCGACTATGTGACTTTCTTTATTATCTGAAATTTTTTTTAAATTTATGTAACCTAAAGCAATAAAAAAAGCTCCTACTACTAGAGTAATAATTAATGTTGTTTGTGTTGATAAGTATATTTCTTTCATTTATCCCTCACTGAATTACCGGTCAGGTTCTTTGGGTATAATCTCAGTCTTTATGACACCCCTTATACAAATTATATATTTATTTTAGGTAAGAAGTCAAATGAAGCTGTATCTATTCTAGATGAGTGTTCTCTTCTCATTTTCCAATCGTTACTTATACCAGCTTGAGCTATACTGATTGCATTTCGTCCATATTTTGCATTAGTAAAATCGATCGCTCTCATTAATGGTTGAGATTTATTCTCTAAAATTGGTGCTAATAAATTTAGCTCTTTTTCAGAAGTGTCTCTAAGCTTCGATAAAATAACTCCAGCTTTTTGGTAGAAATAACCATATTTATAAATCTTTCCTAGTCCGCTAATCGCAGTTTTTACAAGTTCAATGCTGTTATTAGTTGCCACCGGTAATTCAACAGTAATAGAATTTGAATAGTATTTTCTATTTTTATCAAATGGACTTGTTCTGATAAATACAGTGACAGCTCTCGTAGTTTGTTTATCTGTTCTTATTTTTTCTGCCGCATTTAAACAATGAGTAGTTATAGACTCTTTTAATTTATCTAAACTCTCAACTTTTTTTCCAAACGATCTTGATACACAACAGCTTTTTCTTTTTGTTTCCCCAGTTTCTAAATCTATACAAGAAATTCCTCTTAACTCCATTACTGTTTTCGCACCTAAAACATTTGTACTTTTCTTAACCCATGTGTTTGAAATATTTTTTAGTTTATAAGCATTGTCTATTCCGTTTTTAATATATAGTTTTGATAACTGTCTTCCTACTCCCCATACATCTGCAATATCAAAATCTTTTAGTATATTGTCAATATTTCCTTTTAAAAATATTACTCCTGCTTTATTTTTTTTAGCAATATGATTTGCAACTTTGCTTAAAGTTTTTGTATTTGAGATCCCTACACTTGTAGGTATTCCTGTCCATTTTAAAACTCTTTCTCTTATTTCTTTTCCGTATTCTTCAACTTGTTCATCTTTGATATGTGATAAATCTAAAAATGCTTCGTCTATGGAATAGATTTCAATTTTATCAGTAAAACCTTTTAAAACTTTCATTACTCGTCTAGAAAGATCCCCATACAATGCGTAGTTTGAAGAAAATATTTGGACGTTGTTTTTTTTAACCAAATCTTTAACTTTAAAATATGGTTCTCCCATTCGTATTCCAAGTTTTTTTGCTTCAGTAGATCTTGATATTACACATCCATCATTATTAGATAGCACCACGACTGGTACATTTTGTATTTTAGGATTAAATAGTCTTTCACAAGAAACATAAAATGAATTACAGTCAATTAATGCAACCTTTTTTCTACTGCTGTTTGTGTATGACATATGTTACTACTCCCCAAATTATTATTTCTGGATTATCTGTTAAATTAATTCGATCTGAAGTGTTTTTTGAACCTGATGTTAAGTAGTTGTTACCCTTGCTTTTAACCAGAGTTTTAACTACGAGTTCTTCGTTGATATTTGCTATAACAGTGGAGAAATTTTTTGGATTTAAACTTTTGTCTACTATTAAAAGATCTCCATCATATATGCCCACATTAGTCATAGATTTACCCTGTACCCTAATGATGAAAGTGGCTGGTGCATTTGTTATCAGATGAGAATTTAAATCTATATCATCCTCTATATAGTCTGTTGCCGGAGAAGGAAAACCAGCTCCCACTTTATGTAAATAATAAGGTATTGTTAGCTTCATAAATGTTCTTGTTTTGTTCTTTATAGCTGATAAACTACCTTTCAGTCAACCCTTTTTCAGAAGATTGTTTAAGTGGGTCAAATTGCAAATCGAAAAAAAGAGAGAGATTAGCTATTAACAAACTGTGATTAAAAATATTTTTTCAGCATTATTAATATTACTTGTATCAACAAGCGTTCAAGCAGAATCTAAGCTAGATTCAATCAAAAAAAGTGGTGAGTTAAGAGTTGGTACAACAGGAGACTGGGATCCGATGTCAATGAAAGATCCGAAAACAAACAAGTACAAAGGATTTGATATTGATGTGATGAATGAGCTAGCCAAAGATTTAGGCGTAAAAGTGAAATTTGTACCTGCGGAATGGAAAACTATTGTTGCCGGAATAACAGCTGATAGATACGATATATCAACAAGCGTTACTAAAACACCAAAAAGAGCGGAAGTGGCTGGGTTTACCGCTACGTATTACAAGTATGCAACAGTCCCGCTTGTTTTAAAAAAGAATTTAAAAAAGTTTTCAACTTGGGAGTCCTTAAACAACAGTAGCGTTACAATAGCTACAACGTTAGGTACATCTCAGGAAGAAAAAGCAAAAGAATTTTTTCCAAAATCAAAACTTCAATCAGTTGAAGCTCCTGCAAGAGATTTTCAAGAAGTTTTAGCAGGTAGAGCTGATGGAAATATTACAAGTTCAACAGAAGCAAACAAACTAGTTATTAAATATCCCCAACTAGCTATAGTTCCTGATGGAGGAAAAAATCCAGCATTTTTAGCAATGATGGTTCCAAAGGGTGACAATGTATGGAATGATTACGTTAGCGATTGGATTAAGAAAAAACAATCATCTGGATTTTTTAAAACTTTACTAGCAAAGTACGATCTAAAAAGCTTATAATTTAAGTTTCAATACCTTTCATTAACAAATATAGTCAATTAGTGAAATTTTTAAAAATAATTTCTATTTTATTTTTGCTTCAAGGATGTAGTTCTAACTATGAATGGGGTTGGTATATTCTAAGTCCAAATAATATAGATGGTTTAACTAATCTAAAATTTTTAATTAGCGGAATTACAACTACAATTTATATTTCAGTAGTTTCAATAATTCTAGCAATGATTATCGGTTTGATAGTAGCTCTGCCTTCATTGTCAAATAATAAATTCTTAACTTATTTTAACATAACATACGTAGAAATTGTTAGAGCCATTCCTTTGTTAGTTTTAATTCTTTGGATTTATTATGGCCTACCAATCATGATTGGAGTAAGTTTCTCGCCATTTGTATCTGGAATAATTGCTTTGACCATTAGTGAGAGTGCGTTTCAAGCAGAAATTTTTAGAGCTGGAATTAATTCAATTTCAAAAGGTCAACATGAAGTATCTGAGTCATTAGGAATGGATTTTTGGAGAAAGATGAGATTAGTAATTCTTCCTCAAGCGATTAAAGTTGTCTTGCCAGCAATGGGAAACCAATTTGTTTATGTTTTAAAAATGTCCTCTCTAGTGTCAATTATAGGTATAGGAGATTTAACAAGAAAAGCTAATGAGTTAGTCACAACAACCTACAGGCCTTTAGAAATATATACTTTTTTAATTCTTGAATACTTAGTGCTTATCTTGGTTGTATCTTATTTTGTTAGAAAATTAGAGAATAAACTAGAATACAAATAATTTTTTAAAAGAAATCCTAAATACTCTCTTTAAAAAGAAAGGTACAAAAGTCAATACAACTAATCCCATCATCCAATTTGTTACTAAAATCGTATAAAAAATATCTTGATATTCGCCATTTCTAATATTAATGACATACCATAATGACAAAAATGGTATTAACGTTAGTCTTAGAATTGTCATATACAAACTAAAAATTGGTCTTTTAAGTGCCTGAAACAGTGCAGAGGTAATAAAGAAGACGGGATACACGGGCCCAATTAAAGCGGCAACTTGTAAGTAAAGTGCGCCTCTTCGAATAACTTCTAAATCATTAGTAAAAAAAGAAATTATAATTTCTGAAGTTAGATAGACGAATATACCCGCTAAGACCATAAATCCAGAACCGAACATTAAAGCTTTTCCATATACTTCTTTAACTCTAAAATACATTTTTGCCCCAAAATTTTGACCTGCTATTGATAAAACAGCGGTATTTAAACCAATGACTGGTAACAATAAAACTTGTTCTATTCTTACAGCAGTACCGTATCCCGCTGTAGCTAATTCTCCAAACTGGCCAACAAAATAGAAAATATTGAATACTCCAAACATTATCATCAACATAGTAAACATTATTGGAACTGATTGTTTGAAGAGTGAGCTTAAGTACTCAATTTTTGGTTTGAAGCATTCTATATAAAGAAATTTTTTTAATTTACAGCAATAAACTTTGTTAGCTAAATATATTAAGCCAATACACTGAGAAACTAGCGTAGCGATAGCTAAACCAGCAATTCCAAATGCTGGTATAAACCCATAACCAAAAATAAATAATGGATTTAAAAAAATATTTAAGAAAAAGGTAAAAATTAAAACATTTCTATAACTTTTTGTATCACCTTGGGCATTTAAAGTTCCATTTAAAGATAATTGAACTAATACAATGATAGTTCCAAAAAAAATAATATCTAAATATTCGCGTGTTAAGATTATACTTTCTTCAGTAGAGCCCATAATTCTTAAGAGTTCATCAGAAAAATTTAAGCCAAATAAAGTTACTAAAATTGAAATTACAATCGCTAATACTATTGACTGAGCGACGTACATTGAGGCTTTTCTATCTTCTTTGGCTCCAATTGAATTACTGATTAAAGCTGTAGTTCCGGCGCCAATACCGACCGCAACAGCTATTGCTATAAAATAAATTGGCCATGATTTTGCAATCGCTGCTAACGCTTCCGGTGAAATTCTACCTGCAAAATAAGTATCGACTAGATTATAAAAAGTTTGAAATAGTGATCCTGTACTTGCTGGTATGGTCACTTTTCTTAAGAGATGCCAAATTGAGCCTTTAGTCAAATCCATAATTAAAATTCCTTTTGGAACTTATGCTTTCTTCCAGCTTTTTTAGCAAGGTTAATTTGATTTTGCCTCATACGAAATCTAGTTTTTTGTGAATTTGAGAGTGTGTCATAACATCTAGGACATGAAACACCCTCCTCATATTTGTTAGATTTTTTGTCTTTTGGTGAAAAAGGTTTTCTACAACCACTACATACCGAGTAGGTTCCTTGTTTTAATTTGTGTTTAAGAGATACTCTATTATCAAAAACAAAACACTCACCTTTCCATAGACTGTCTTTCTTTTCGATTTTATTTAAATAATTAAGTATCCCGCCTTTTAACTGGAAAACATTCTTAAAACCTTTTCTTTTTAAAAATATTGAGGCTTTTTCACACCTAATACCCCCGGTGCAAAACATCGCTACAGGTTTTGCTTTATCGATTTTTTTAAGATATTTTGGAAAATCTCTAAAATTTTGAATATTTGGATTTATAGAATTTTTAAAAGTACCTATATCGTATTCAAATGGCTTTCTAACATCTACAACTAAAGTTTCTTTATTTGAAATAATTTTGTTCCATGATTTCCCAGAAATATATCTATTAAGTTTTTTATTATTTGAATTTATTTTTAATCCTAGTGGAACAACTTCATTTTTTATTTTTATTTTACCTTTGTGGAATGGTTGAAAACGACTTTGAGACATATTGCTACTGTCAAAATCTTTAAAATTAAATACTTTTTTTAAAGATTTAATTATCTGGCTAATATTTCCCCTCTTTCCAGCAATGGTTCCATTAATTCCTTCTTGGGAAAGAATAATTGTACCACTTATGTTATTTTTTAAAATTTCTCTTTGCAGAAACTCTTTATTTTTCTTCAAAAAATTACTTTTCTTAAATTTATAAAATCCAAAAACAGTGAACATTATTTTTTAATACAAATTGTTAATCCATCACCAATGGGAATGATATTTTTTATCACTCTATTATCGTCTTTTATATATTTGTTAAATTCTCTAATGATATTGGTGAATTTATCATTTTTTGAATTATCGGCTACCTCACCATGCCATAAGACATTATCAATTATAATAAGTCCATTTTTACCAATTAATACAATACTTTTTTCATAATAATTTATATAATTTTCTTTATCTGCATCAATAAAAACCAAATCAAATTTTTGTTTAGCATTTTCTAGTTCTTTCAAACTCTCAAGTGCTGGCTTTATAATTTGTGTTATCTTGTTTTCATTAGCCTTATCATAAAAAGATTTTGCTTTTTTACTAAATTCAACGTTTTTATCTAAGCTAATTAAAGATCCATCATTAGGTAATGATAAGGCCATTGATAAAGCGCTAAAACCTGTAAAACTTCCAATTTCTAAAACTTTTTTTGTATTAGATGTTTTAATCAATGTTTGAAGAAATTGCGCTTGTGAAATAGAAATTTGCAATTTCTTTTGATCACCAAGACTAAGATTATAATTTAAGATCTCTTTTTGAACGTCAGTAAGATCATCAGAATGGTCAATAATATACTTTTCAAGATTATTTGTTAAATCTAATTTTTTAGGCATAATTAGCCTTTTAAAAGTTTTTTTAAAATCTCGTTTGTTAATTGAGGATTTGCTTTTCCACCAGATAATTTCATAACCTGTCCAACAAAAAAACCAAATAATTTTTCTTTTCCAGCTTTGTATTGATCAACTTTATCTTTATTTTTTGATAATATTTCATTAATCATCTTCTCTAATTTTTTAGGATCACTTTGCTGCTTCATTCCTTTTGACTCTATAATTTTTTTTGGATTGTCTCCACTTTCAACCATAATTTCGAAAACTTCTTTTGCTATTCTTCCTGAAATTTCTCCAGATTTAATTGCTTGAACTAGCTCTGCGAAATGTTTTGCTGATATAGGAGATTTTGATATATCAAGCCCCCTATCATTTAACATTGCAAATAAATCCCCCATCATCCAAGTAGCTGCGAGTTTTTTATCAGATTGTTTTGCAACTTCTTCGTAATAGTCAGATATTTCTTTTTCTGAGACTAAAACATTTGCTTCATATGCATTTAGTCCATATTCTTTTACAAATCTTTCCTTTTTTTTATCAGGAAGCTCTGGAAGAGATTTTTTTAAGTCATCGATTAATTTTTGTTCTAACTTTAATGGAAGAAGATCTGGATCAGGAAAATATCTATAATCGTGTGCATCTTCTTTGGATCTCATTGATCTTGTTTCATTTTTTTTTGTGTCGAAAAGTCTTGTTTCTTGATCTATTTTTTTACCATTTTCTATTAGTTCAACTTGTCTTGCAGCTTCATATTCTATTGCCATCTGCATAAATTTTATAGAATTTACATTTTTGATTTCACAACGTGTTCCAAAATTTTTGTCACCTTCTTTTCTTACAGATACGTTTACATCTGCTCTAAGTGATCCCTCTTGCATATTTCCATCACAGGTTCCTAAATATCTCATGATTGATCTTAATTTTTTTATATAAGCATTAACTTCATCTGGTGATCTAAGATCTGGTTTGCTAACAATTTCCATTAAAGCAATTCCTGAACGATTTAAATCTACGTAAGTGTTAGATGGATCCATATCATGAATGCTTTTACCCGCATCTTGCTCGAGATGAAGTCTTTCTATGCCAATTTCTTTTGACCCGTAAGGCATATCCAACAAAACTTTTCCTTCCCCTACAATAGGATTCTTATACTGAGATATTTGATAACCTTGAGGTAAATCTGCATAGAAATAATTTTTCCTATCGAAAACTGAGTAATTATTTATTTTAGCATTTAAACCAAGGCCAGTTCTTACTGCTTGCTTAATACATTCTTCATTGATGACCGGTAACATTCCTGGAAAAGCAGAGTCAATCAAACTCACCTGGTTATTAGGATCAGCACCAAATTTAGTTGATGACCCAGAAAAAAGTTTGGATTTAGATAAAACTTGAGCATGAACTTCAAGTCCTATCACAACTTCATATTTCCCTTTTTCTCCCTTAATAAAATAATCAAATTTTTCTTTGCTCATGACCACCACTTTTTAATTTCATTTTTAAAACCACAGTTTTTTTCAAATGCATAACCAATATTAAGAATTTTTTGCTCGTCTAATGCTTTACCAATAAGCTGTAAACCTAAAGGATGACCTTGCTTATCAACACCTGCGGGTATTGATAAAGCTGGTAGGCCAGCTAAATTTACAGGTACAGTAAAAATATCATTCAAATACATAGAAACAGGATCATTTGTTTTTTCTCCTATTTTGAATGCAGAACTTGGTGTTGATGGTGTAAGAATAGCATCTATTTTTTTAAAACTATCATCAAAATCTTTTTTAATGAGTTGTCTAACTTTTTGTGCTTTAAGATAATAAGCATCATAATAACCTGATGAAAGAACATAAGTTCCAATTAATATCCTACGTTTAACCTCATCTCCAAAACCTTCAGACCGAGTTTTTTCATACATCTCAATTAAATCTTTTCCTTGATTTGATCTATAACCATATCTAACTCCATCATACCTGGCTAAATTGGATGAAGCTTCAGCTGGAGCAACTATATAATAAGTAGGTAAAGCATATTTTGTATGAGGCAATGAAATATCAATTAATTGTGCGCCAAGATCTTTTAATATCTTTTTTCCTTTTTCCCAGAGTTCATCAACTTCTATGGGCATATTGTCAACACGATATTCTTTTGGAATTCCAATTTTTAAACCTTTAATATTATCTTTTAAATTTTTTGAATATTGTTCTTTCTTTTTGTTTATTGAAGTGGAATCTTTCTCGTCAAAGCCAGACATTGACTCCAGCATTATTGCGCAATCTTTGATTGTTTTTGTCATTGGACCGGCTTGATCTAAAGATGAAGCAAAAGCCACGATACCCCATCTAGAACATAATCCATAGGTTGGTTTTAAACCTACAGTACCGGTAAAGGAAGCTGGTTGTCTGATCGATCCACCAGTATCAGTTCCAATTGTGGCTGGCGTCAAATCTGCAGCTAAAGCAGATGAGGATCCTCCAGATGAACCGCCCGGTACTAATTGATCTCCTACAGGATTAATTACATTTCCATAGTGACTTGTCTCGTTAGAAGAACCCATCGCAAATTCATCACAATTTAATTTTCCTAAAAGAAATGATCCATTGTTCCATAAATTTTTAGTAACTGTTGACTCATAAGATGGAATAAAGTTGTTTAAAATATTGCTTCCAGCAGTTGTTTTTGTATTTTCAGTACAAAATAAATCTTTAACAGCTAAAGGTATTCCTGGAAGCAATTGATCAAAATTTGGTTTGTTATCAAATTGTTTTGCCTTATCTAAAGCTTGATCAAATGTTGTAGTAACAAATGCATTTAACTTTTTTGCACTTTCAATATTTTTTATATATGCTTTAGTTAATTCTGTGGATGAGACTTTTTTCGTTTTTACATTTTCTATAATTTTATTTAGACTTTGATTTGTAATATCAGCCATTACTCCACCACCTTAGGAACTACAAAAAATTCCTCATTTTCTTTAGGAGAATTTTTCAGAATTTTGTCTCTTATCTTGCCATCACTAATTTCATCTTTTCTCGATCTTAATGACTGATTAAGTATAGAAGTTAATGGTTCAACCTTATCTGTATTTAGTTCATTTAATTGCTCTATAAACTTAAAAATAGAGTTTAAATCTTTTGTTAGACTCTCAACTTTTGCTTCATCAACTGAAATTCGAGCTAATTTTGCAACATGTTTAATTTTTTCTTTATCTAAGGACATTTGTGAAATAAGTTAATTTAAATGTGTTTTATCACAAATTAGGTAAATTTCATGCTTGATATTGATGAATTTAAGAAAAAACTCGATAAAAAGTCTAGGTTAATGGGAATTGACCCAGGTAGAAAACGTGTTGGTATAGCCATTTCTGATGAAAATAAAATTATTGCAACTCCTTATACAACTTTAATAAAAAATAAATATTCTGAATTTCTCAAAGAAATAATAAAGA
The DNA here is from genome assembly GCA_902552345.1 of uncultured Pelagibacteraceae bacterium. Lineage (GTDB taxonomy): Bacteria > Pseudomonadota > Alphaproteobacteria > Pelagibacterales > Pelagibacteraceae > Pelagilacustribacter. The sequence goes on from CACDGO010000006.1 coordinate 25,730, forward strand.
TTTTTAATGAAAATCAGATTAAAGGTATAGTTGTTGGCAATCCAATCAATATGGACGGATCATCTAGTCAATCGTCACAATCAGCTAAAGATTTAGCTATTAATTTATCAAAAGATGTTACTGAAAATGTCACTTTATGGGATGAAAGATTATCAAGCCAGGGAGCGTTCAATTTGTCCAATGATTTAGCATCAAACACGTCAAAAAAAATTAGCAAATTAGATGAGAATTCTGCACAATTTATACTTCAAGGAGCCTTGGACTACTTAACTAAAGAAAATACTTGATCTGATACTATAAAACGCCTATAGAGTTGATTTTAATGGCAGTTAAGAAAAACAATACAGCTATTAAAAACTCTCCCAAACATCTTCTTGGTATTCAAAACCTTTCGATATTAGAAGCTAAAGCAATATTAGATGAAGCAAAAAAATTTATTGAATTAAACAGAAGTAGCTCAAAAAAATTAGATGTTCTAAGAGGAAAAACTCAAATTAATTTATTTTTTGAACCATCCACAAGAACTCAAAGTTCATTTGATCTAGCAGGTAAAAGATTAGGTGCAGATGTAATGTCTATGAACATGGACAACTCAGCACTTAAAAAAGGTGAAACTTTAATTGATACAGCAATGACTTTAAACGCGATGCACCCTGACTTAATTGTAATTAGACATCAAGACTCTGGTGCACCAAATTTATTATCTCAAAAAGTTAATTGTGCAGTTATAAATGCTGGTGATGGAAGAAGAGAACATCCTACTCAAGCTTTACTTGACGCTTTAACAATAATTAACAGAAAAGGTAAGATTGAAGGACTGAAGATAGCAATTTGTGGTGACATACTTCACTCAAGAGTAGCTAGATCAAATATTTATTTAATGAACATGTTAGGTGCTGAAGTAAATGTAATAGCACCTAAAACATTAATGCCAAAATCAATTAATAGAATGGGAGTAAAGTCTTTTACAGATATGAAGAAGGGACTTGAAGGTTGCGACATTGTAATGATGTTAAGATTGCAAAATGAAAGAATGCAGGGTTCATTCTTACCTTCAAAAAGAGAATATTATGAATTTTACGGCTTAACTCCAGAAAAATTAAAATTTGCAAAAAAAGATGCACTTATTATGCATCCAGGTCCAATGAATAGAGGAGTAGAAATAGATACAAAACTTGCAGACGACATAAACGTTAGTTTAGTTAAAGAGCAAGTTGAATTAGGTGTAGCTGTAAGAATGGCTTGTTTAAAAAAGTATTGTAAATAAATGAAAGAAAAAATTTTTATTAATGCAAGAATTATAGATCCATCACAAAGCATGGATGAGAAAGGCTCTTTAATTTTGAATGATAAAGGAAAAGTAAAAGCTATAGGAAAAAATGTAAAAAAAACTGACTCTAATAAAGATGCTGAGATAGTTGATTTAAAAGACAATATTTTAATTCCAGGGTTAGTAGATATGAAGGCTTTTGTAGGCGAGCCAGGATATGAATATAAGGAAAACTTTAGAACTCTTAGCCAAGCAGCTTTAGCTGGAGGGGTTACATCTATAGTAACTATGCCTAATACAAAACCCATTATTGATAACGTTTCGATGGTTGATTTCATTATTAGAAGAGGAAGAGACAAAGCTAATGTTAACCTTTTTCCTTGTGCTTCAATAACTAAACAATGCGAAGGTAAGCTGATGACTGAGTTTGGTTTACTCTCTAGTAGGGGAATAATTGGCTTTAGCGATGTTAATAAAACTATTCAAAATACAGAGCTAATGTCTAGGATAATGGATTATGCTTCTGATATTGGGGTTTTGATAATGCAACATGCAGAAGACTATGAGTTATCAAAAAACGCTTGTATCAACGACGGAGAAATAGCTACAAGACTTGGGCTACAAGGTTTATCAGCTCTAGCTGAAAAAATAATAATTGAAAGAGACTTAAGTTTACTTAGTGAATATCCTTGTAGATATCACATAAATCAAATTTCATCTAAACAATCTTTAAATGTTATTAGAATAAATAAAAATAATGGTAAAAAATTTAGCGTAGGTGTCTCAATTAATAATTTATCACTTAATGAAAATGATATTGGTGAATTTAAGACTTTTTTAAAATTATCTCCTCCCCTTAGACTTGAAGAAGATAGATTATCACTTGTTCAAGGTATCAAAGATGGCTTAATAGATGTAATAGTTTCAGATCATTTACCTGAGGACGAAGAAAGCAAAAGATTACCATTCTCACAAGCTGCTACTGGCGCTATTGGTGTAGAGACCCTTCTTCCTCTTGCTTTAGAAATGTATCATAATGAATCTCTTCCTCTAAATAAAATAATAGAAACCCTAACCATCAATCCTGCTAAAATATTGAACATTAAAAAAGGAACTTTGGTAAAAGGATCAGATGGAGATATTTGTATATTTGATTTAGAAGCTCCATGGAAAGTAAATGCTGATAAACTAAAATCTAAATCAAAAAATACAGCCATAGAAAATAGAAATCTCCAAGGAAAGATTTTAATGACTTATCTTAATGGTGAACTAGTTTACTCAAATTAATGGATATAAATTTAATAATAGTTGCAGTCTATTCTTATTTATTAGGATCAATTCCTTTTGGATTAGTTTTAACAAAAATTTTTTTAAAAAAAGATATTAGAGAAATAGGATCAGGCAATATTGGAACGACAAATGTTTTAAGAACTGGAAAAAAATCTCTAGCTGTTACTACTCTTATGCTAGACTTGCTAAAAGGATATTTTTCTATCATCATAACATTTACTTATTTTGAAAATCTAATTTCATATTCTGCTTTGATTTGTTTTATCGGTCATATTTTTCCTGTTTGGTTAGAATTTAAAGGAGGTAAAGGAGTTGCAACTTATCTAGGTGTTATATTGGCACTTTCATATAAATTTTTTCTAATTTTTGGAATTGCTTGGCTTGTTTTATCTTTTTCATTTAGATACGCATCATTATCTTCGATCGTTTCATCTCTAATTGTTTTTGTTTATTCGTATTTTTTTATTAATAATTTTTCTTTAATACTTTTTATTTTTTTCGTAATTATCGTTTACACACATCGTGAAAATATAGTTCGATTAAAAAATTCTGAAGAAAGTAAAATTAAGTTATAAGTGTTGTCTTTTCTAGTTTTTAAATAATAAATTTGACAAATTCATTTAATTTTGAAAATAAACAAATAATGAATTTAGTAATTGTTGAAAGTCCAGCAAAAGCAAAAACAATAAATAAATACTTAGGTAAAGATTATTTAGTTTTAGCTAGTTATGGGCACATAAGAGATCTTCCTTCCAAAAATGGATCTGTAGATCCTGAAAATAAATTTCAAATGGAATGGGAAATAGACTCTTTTTCAAAAAAATATTTAAAAGAAATTACTAATGCCGCTGAAGACTCTGATAAAATTATTTTAGCTACAGACCCTGATCGTGAAGGTGAAGCTATCGCATGGCATGTTAAAGAGGTTTTAGATAAAAAAAAGTTATTAAAAGATAAACATCTTGAGCGTGTTGTTTTTAATGAGATTACGAAGAAAGCAATTCTAGATGCAATTAAAAATCCAAGAGAAATTCATTTACCTCTAGTTGAAGCATATCTGGCACGAAGAGCTTTAGATTATCTTGTGGGATTTAATATCTCACCAATCCTTTGGACAAAATTACCTGGATCAAAATCAGCAGGAAGAGTTCAATCAGTAGCCTTAAAACTTATTACTGAAAGAGAAAAAGAAATAGAATTATTTAAACCAGAAGAATACTGGACACTTACATCAGACTTTACAAACAAAGATAATAAAAATATTTTCTCAAAGTTAAGTTTATTTAATGGAGAAAAAATTGAAAAATTTTCTTTTAAAAATAAAGAACAAATACAAAAAGCAGTTGATATAATAAACAAAACAAAATTTAAAGTAGCTGATGTGAATACAAAAGTGTTTAGACGAAATCCTCTAGCCCCTTTTACAACTTCAACTTTACAGCAAACCGCTTCGGGAAGATTTGGGTTTGGAGCTTCCAGAACAATGCAAATTGCACAAAGACTTTACCAAGGAGTAGATATCGAGGGTGAAACAACTGGATTAATTACTTATATGAGAACTGATGGAACTAATATTTCAAAAGAGGCAATTGATGGTTTTAGGAAATTTATTACTGATGACTATGGTGATAAATATTTACCTGGGGAGCCAAATACTTATACCGGAAAAAAAGCAAAGAACGCTCAGGAGGCCCATGAAGCAATTAGACCAACTAATATAACTAGGAAACCTTCTGATATAAAAAAATACGTTAATGCAGATCAATTTAAACTTTATGAATTAATTTGGAGTAGAGCTTTATCATCGCAAATGACTCCAGCAGAATTTGATAGAAATACGATAATTATTTCTTCGGATGATAACAAAATTAACTTCAGAGCTAGTGGTTCAATAGTTAAATTTGATGGTTTTCTGAAAGTTTATCAGGTTCAAGAAACTGACGAGGATGCGAAAAATTCTTTGCCAGAGGTCAAAGTTGGTGAAGAGATCAATATCCTTAAACTGAATGATGAACAGCACTTTACAGATCCACCGCCACGATACTCCGAAGCTAGTTTAGTAAAAAAGATGGAAGAATTAGGCATAGGGAGACCCTCCACATATGCTAGCATTATCTCAGTATTATCAACGAGAAATTACGTCGAATTAATAAATAAGAGGTTTAATCCAACTGACAGAGGTAAGCTAATTTCAGCATTTTTAGAAAAATTATTCTCTAAATACGTGGATTATAATTTCACAGCAGACTTAGAAAATCAGCTAGATGAAATTACTAGTGGTAAGATTGAATGGGTTCAAGTTTTAGATAATTTTTGGAAAGATTTTTACGAAAACGTTGGAAAAGTTAAAGAAAAAAGAACTAGAGAAGTATTAGACTTGTTAAATGAAAGTCTAGGCGCTTTAATTTTTGAAAGGGATGATAAGGACGCTATAGATCGAAAGTGTAAGTTATGTTCCAAAGGAGAGTTAAGTCTTAAGAATAGTTTTAGAGGTGGAGCTTTTATCGGATGTTCAAATTATCCTGAATGTAAATTTACTAGACCTTTATCTAAAGCTAAAGCTGCAGCCCAATATAATTTAGCAGAGCCTAAATTACTTGGTCAAAATGAAAAAGGTAAAGATATATATTTAAAAAATGGTCGATTTGGCCCCTACTTACAATATGAAAAAGAAAAAGACGAACTAGAAACTAAAAAGAAAAAAGGTAAAAAGAAAAAAAATGAGAATGAACATCTTAAAAATGTTTCCATTCCAAAAGGTATTGATGTCGACAGTGTTGATTTAGATAAAGCGAAATATTTATGCTCTCTTCCAAAAGTATTAGGGCAACACCCCGAAAATGGGCAAGATATAACTTTAAACTCTGGAAGATTTGGCCCTTATTTAAAATGTGAAAATAAATCTGCAAGACTCGAAAATATAGAGGATCTTTTTTCTATTGGTTTGAACAGAGCTATTACAATGATTGCTGAGGCTAAACCTGGAAGGATATCTTCATCCCTAATAAAAGATTTAGGGGAACATCCAGAAGACAAAAAACCTGTTAGAATTATGAAAGGACAATATGGTCCTTATATTAAGTATAAGTCTCTTAATGCTACAATTCCTGAGGAAAAAGATCCTAATGAATTAAATATGGAAGAAGCTTTGATTTTAATTGAAAAAAGAAAGGAATACGATAAGTCTAAGAAAAAGAAAAAAAAATGAGTCTTAACAAAACAAATATAGGATTATTACTAGGTGATCCTTCAGGTATTGGACCGGAGTTGACAGTCAAATTACTAGATAGCGATGTGAGCGAAAAAGCTAACGTCATAGTAATTGGTGAAAAAAAGGTCTTAGAAGATGGTCAGGAAATAGCTGGAAAAAAAATAGATTTAAAATTTGTAGACAATTTCGATGATGTTAATTTTGATGGGAAAACAAAATTTTTTTTAGACATTTCTAAGGGAACAAACAGATCATACGTTAAGAAACAAGTTTGTGCTGAGTCGGGTAAAAGTGTTTTAGAAGCTACAGAAATAGCCCTTAGTTTAGCAAAAAAAAATAAGATTCATGCAATTAATTTTGCTCCTATGAATAAAGCGAGCCTGATTCAAGGAGGCTGTGAGTTCAATGATGAACATGAATTATTTCAAAATAGGCTAAATGTTAAAGATTTTTGTTGTGAATTCAATGTTGTGGATAATTTTTGGACTGCTAGAGTAACTTCACATATACCAATAAAAGAAGTTGCTCAAAATATTACAAAAGAAAATATTTTAAAACCAATTAAACTTCTAAATAAGACACTTAAAATGAGTGGTATTGTAAATCCGAGGATAGCAGTGCAAGCTTTAAATCCTCATGCTGAATTCGGTACGGAGGAAAAAGATGAAATTATCCCGGCTATTGAAGAAGCAAAAAAGATGGGTATAAAAGCTGATGGCCCGCTGCCATGTGATACTTCATTTATCACAGCTTTTAAAAATAAAAATCATGATTGTATTGTTGGTATGTATCATGATGCACTTCAGTGTGGTTTAAAAGCATTTGGTTTTGATAGAGGCGTAACCGTTTCAGGTGGTTTAGATATTCCAATTACAACACCTGCGCACGGTACTGCATTTGATATTACGGGAAAAAATATTGCTAATTTAGAACCAACTATCCAATCATTCAAATTAGCAATAAAAATGGCTGAGAGTAAATTCAATGGGAAAAGTAATTGATAGAATTAATGCATTAAAAATTAAACTACCAGAACCTAAGCCTCCGGTTGGAGCCTATGTTGCAACAAAAATAATTGGAAATTTATTATATATTTCTGGACAGGTTTCAATCGATGAAAATGCAAAACTTATCACAGGAAAAATTGGAAAAGAATTAGATTTGGAAGAAGGTTATAAAGCTGCCGAAAGGTGCGGATTGAGTATTGTCGCACATGTTAAAAATGCATGTGAAGGAGATTTAGATAAAGTTAAATCTTGTGTCAAATTAACAGGTTATGTTAATTCAACCGATGATTTTAAAGATCAGCCCAAAATTATTAATGGTGCATCAGATATAATAGCTAAAATCTTTGAAAAAAAAGGTGAGCACACACGTGCTGCAGTAAGTGTGAATAGTTTACCTTTAGGAGTTGCAGTTGAAGTCGATGCTATCTTTGAACTTAATTAATTTAAAATTAATTCATACACTTTGGCTCAAATCCAAAATTTCTATCTACGAAATAAACTGATTTTTTAGATTTCCACATTCTGTCATTAGCAACAATAGTATGATCTTTGTCTGTGTATTTTTCAATTAACCAATCTAGAGATATAGCCATCTGGTGTACATGATAATTTGCGTGCGCTTGATCTTTTGTAAAATTCTGCAATCCTGATGGGTCTTTACGTTCTCTGTAACTTTTAATATCAGTAAGTCCCAAGTTCAGCACGTCGACAGTTTTATCTATTCTTTGCTTTAATTCTTTTGGAAAATTCTTGTAACCCCATAGTTCAGATATTGCATAAAGTCCTAATAAATTATTTACACCCTGTGAATGATACCAGACATCTCTGACACCTCTGAAACTGTTATTATGAATATATCCATCTTTATATACAACTTTATCAGCTTTACTAATTCCCTTTTTAATCCATTCTGCTGCAGCTTCTGGTTTATCTTTCCAGGCCAAATACGAAAGCACAGAGATAGTTCCATCAGCCATTTGTATAAACCCTCTTGCATGTTTCTTTGTTGTTAATTCCTTTACAGCCCACGGCTTGATATATTTTTTGTACAAAGACTCAATATACTCATCAACAATTTTAAATTGTTCTTTAGTAAATTGATCTCTCATTAGATATGCTTGTTGTATATAGGTAGCTCCATATATTTGAGCTTCGTGGGGCCTGTGGGAAATACAAGGTTTGTTACCTTTAGCTTTCGCGCCGCCATAACATAGTTTATCAACTTTACCTTCGTCTTTCAGTTTATTAATTTCTTTAGAAGTTAGAGTACTTAACATAACACCTGCTTCTGCCCAAGCTACCATAACTTTAGCAATTAGTGGTCCATGCTCGTCCATTTTGCTATCTACAATTGCCGAAACAATGGTTCCGTGCAATAATGCCAATCTATTAGAGTGTTCTTCATGATTAACATATATGCTATTTGATCTTTGTTCGTGATCTTTATTCCAATCATACTTAGTAAGTTTCATTAAATGATCATAATTGTTACCTTGTAATTCAGGATTTTTTGATTTGCTTACATGTGTTATTGCAAGATCCAAGTCCCAGCCTGCTTTACCCCAACTCCCATAACCATGCACACCTTTTAAAGAACATGTTTTTTTAGAAAGTTCGTTTGCAAAGAAATATTTTGGAATTACAATATCGTCTTTATTTGCATAAGCATTAGTAGAAAAAATTATTACAAAAAGGAAAAATATTTTTTTTAAATTATTCACTTAAATAGAGTTAGGTCTTCCAACAGAGTAATAATTAATTTTATTTTTTTTCATTTCTTCTGCGGAATAAAGATTTCTTAAATCATACACCTTAAAATTCTTTTTTTTAACGATTTTTTTAAAATCAATCGATTTGAATTCGTCCCATTCAGTTAGTAAAACTATTAAATCCGCACCATTGCAATTAGATTTGATATTATTTTTGTAATTGCAGTTTTTAATTTTCTTAAATTCATTTTTTTCACCAGAAGGATCATAGTAATTAACTTTTGCTCCTTTTTTGCATAGATAAGGTATCATGTTAAGACTAGTAGAATCTCGCATATCATCAGTGTTTGGTTTAAATGTAACTCCTAAGAAAGAAATTCTTTTATTTTTTATATTTGAACCTAAGATTTTATGAATCCTTTGAGTGAGTAAATTAACTCTTTCTTTATTAGATTTAATAACTGATTTCACAACTGATAGATTTATTTTATATTTATCTGCGGCAGATACGAGACCTTTTGTATCTTTTGGAAAACATGAGCCTCCGTATGCTGGGCCAGCACGTAAAAACCTACCGCCTATTCTACTATCAGAGCCCATTCCTAATGAAATATCTTCTATATTAACTCCAGATTTTTCGCATAAGTTTGCAAGTTCATTTATAAAAGTAATCTTAGTTGCAAGAAAAGCATTAGATGCATATTTTATTAATTCAGCTCCTCTTCTTGAAGTAGTAAAAAATTTTGAACCTTTGTTAGTTAATGGTGCATAAAGTTTTTTCATAATATTGAAGGTTTTTTTTTCGTTAGATCCTATTACAATTCTATCCGGATATCTAAAATCTCGAATTGCTTCACCCTCTCTTAAGAATTCAGGATTAGAGATTACTGTAAAAAGTTTTTTCTTTTTTTTTAAAATTTTTTCAATCTCATCGCCTGTTCCTACAGGGACAGTAGATTTAGTAATGATAATTTTTTTTCTTTTTGAATATTTTAATATCTCTTTCGTGCATTTATAAACGAAAGATAAATCAACTTTAATTGATCCTTTTTTTGTAGGAGTTCCCACGCATATAAAAATTATATCTGACGAATTTATGGCTCTATCAATATTTGAAGTAAATGAAAGACGTTTAGCTGTAAAATTTTTTTTGATTAATTCATCTAATCCTGGTTCATAAATTGGAGAAATTCCAGAGTTGAGTTTTTCTATTTTATTTTTATCTTTATCAACACAAACAACCTGGTTGCCTATGTCAGCAAAGCAGACTCCACTTACTAATCCAACATAACCAGTCCCAATCATACATAGTTTCATTTAATTTCCCTTAGATATTTGAATTCCTGAATTTATATATCCACTTAAAGTTCCGCAATCTAAATATTTACCCTTAAAAATATTTCCGTAAAATTTATATTCTTTTTTAATTAAACTTCTAATTGCGTCAGTAATATGTATTTCTCGTCCGTGGCCAGGTTTTAATTTTTTAATTTCACTAAAAATTTTTGTTGGCAATATATATCTTCCAATAATTGCAAAATTTGAGGGCGCTTTTTTGATGCTAGGTTTCTCTACAACATCTTTAATTCGAAAATAGCTTTTTTTTTTATTTTGGATTGATAAAATTCCCCATCTTGACACTGTTTTTCTCTCTACTCTTTTTGTAGCAATTATAGAACCTTTAGTTTTTTTATGTAGTCGTATCATTTCTTTTGAACAATTATTTTTTATTATTAAGTCATCAGGCAAGAGCATTAAAAAATATTTACTTTTTATAAATTTTTGGCATTTTAAAACTGCATCACCTGTGCCTTTTGGCTTGTTTTGATAAACAAATTTTATCATTTTCTGATATCTTTTTATTTTTTTATATTCTTCAAGTAGTCTTTTATCTTTCTTCTTTTTTATTATTTTTTTATAAAAACTGTCGTTAAAAAAATATTTTTTAATCGATAGTTTTTTTTTTGAAATTATAAATATAAATTCCTTTACACCTGCTTCAAAGCATTCATCTAATATATATTGTAAATTCGGTTTACCATTTATGGGCATTAACTCTTTTGGCATTACACTTGTCAAAGGAAGCAATCTAGTCCCTAAACCTGCTAATGGAATAATGGCTTGTTTTATCATATGATTCTTATATTAGTTATTATCATTGCTTTATAGAAATGAAAATATTTAAAGATAAACATACCCTTCAAAGAGAGATTTTAAAAACTAAAGGCATATCTTTTGTTCCAACAATGGGTGCATTACATAAAGGGCACATTTCATTGATCAAAAAATCTAAGAAATCTGGGTTAAAAACCTTAGTATCTATTTTTGTGAATCCCAAACAGTTTCATAAAAAAAGAGATTTTAGAAACTATCCTAGAAAAACAACACAAGATATTAAACTGCTTAAAAAATTGAAAATTAATTACCTATATATTCCAACATCAAAGGAGATATACGGATTTAAACCTAGAAACAAAATTTTCTTAGATAAATCATCAAAAAAATTATGTGGTAAATTTAGAAAAGGTCATTTTGAAGGTGTATTAAATGTAGTAAACAGGTTTTTAGAAATAATTAAACCTAAATATATATATTTAGGGAAAAAAGATTATCAGCAACTTTTTCTAATTAAAAGACACATTGAAAAAAGAAAGATTAAATCTCGAATAATTGAATGTGAAACTATTAGAGAAAATAATGGAGTGGCTTGTTCGTCGAGAAATTTAAAACTAAATAAAAATCAAATTAAAGTTGCATCTAATATTTATAATTATCTGAGTAACTTAAAGAAAAAGATAAAAAAAAATTATAGTTTATTTAATACAAATAAAATAACAAAAGATTTAATAAATTTAGGTGCAAAAAAAATAGATTATATAGAAAATTATGATATTAAAAATTTTAAAAAAATTATAAAATTTAATAAAGATTTTAATTTATTTTTTGCATATTACATCAAAAATATTAGATTAATCGATAATATCTAATTAAGAAAATAAAAAGATCCTAGACCTAGAAATGAGAGAAAGCCAATAACATCTGTAATAGTTGTCACAAAAACGCTTGATGCTAAAGCAGGATCAATATTTAATTTTTTTAACGAAACTGGAACTAAAATTCCAAATAAACCTGCAACAATCATATTTAAGATCATTGAAATTCCTATTAATAGAGAAAGATTTAATTCTTTAAACCAAAATTGAACTATTATTGCAGTGATTATAGCAAAAATAATACCATTTAAAATACCTATTAGAAATTCCTTTCCTACTACACGATTAAAATTACTTTTTGATAATTCTTTTGTAGCTATAGCTCGTATTGTAACTGCTAACGTTTGCATGCCAGCATTCCCTCCCATTGATGCAACTATTGGCATTAAAAAAGCTAAAGCAACCATCTGCTCTATTGATGCTCCAAAGAAACTTATTACCCAAGTTGCGAGTAAAGCAGTAAACAAATTTAATAATAACCAATTAAATCTTCTTTTAGTTTTAAGCATTACACTATCAGTAATTTCCTCGTCACCTACCCCGGCTAAACGCAATGCATCTTCCTCAGCTTCTTCTTGAACAACTGTAACAACATCATCTGCTGTAATCATTCCAACTAGTTTATTTTCTTTATTTACTACTCCTGCAGAAACTAAGTTGTAGTTTTCAAAAGTAAGACCAACTTCCTCTTTATCCATATTTACTGAAATCAAAACTGGCATTTCCCTCATAATAGAACTCATTTTTGAATCTCTTGATGTTCGTAATACTCTTGATGAAGGTACAGTTCCAATTGGTTTAAAGTCATTATCTACTATAAATATTTCTAAAAACTCCTCAGGAAGATCTTTATCTTCTCTAAGATAATCAATAGTTTGTCCTACTGTCCAGTTGCTAGGAATAGCTGTAAATTCCCTTTGCATAATTCTTGCTGCAGAGTCCTCTGGATAGCTTAAGCCCTCTTGAAGTAAAAACTTATCTTGCGGTGGAAGTTTTTCTAAAACTTTTTCTTTAATTTCTTTAGATAAATTTTCAAGAATTTTAATAGCATTGTCTGACTCTAAACGTTTGATTACTTTAATTAGAGAGTCAATCGAAAGTAACTGTAAAACCTCACTTTGAATAGACTCGTTTAATTCAATAAAAATTTCTGGATCAATATTGAATGACTCAATTTCGATTAGTTTTGTTCTTGTATCAGGACTTAAATTTTCAATTAAATTTGCAACATCTGCTTCATGTAAATCTTTAAGCGTTTGGTTAATAAATTCAATGTTTCTTCTCTCAATATTTTGTGTGAAAGTATTAATAAATTCTTTATTAAAATCTAAATTGACTTTTTTTGCTTCTTTTGGATTTGGTAAAGTCATAAATACCTCTTAAAGTTTTTCTGAGACTATTAGTCTATAAAATGATAAAATACAAATTAAATGAGTATAGAAATCAAAATTAGTAAAAAACGTATACCCTATAAAAAGGCAATGCTTTACCTTAATAAAAGAGTCGAGGAAGTAAAAAATGGCAAAAATAAAGAATTATTATGGATTTTGGAACATCCAACTACTTATACAGCAGGGATCAGTTTTAATAAAAAAGAGATAATAGATAAAAAGATAAACGTAATAAAATCAAACAGAGGGGGTAAAATTACACTACACAACCCTGGACAAAAAATTGTTTATTTTGTTATCAATTTAAATAATAGAAAAAAAGACATAAGAAAACTAATAGATTTAGTAGAAAATAGTTTAATACAATTTTTAAATAATTACAAAATTATCGCTCAAAAGGATAAGAAGAATATAGGTATTTGGGTAAATGATAAAAAAATTGCAGCGATTGGTATAAGAGTATCCAGATGGATTGCATATCACGGCTGTTCAATAAATATTTCTAATAATTTAAATCAATACTTAAAGATTATACCATGCGGTTTAAATAATAGAAAAATAACTTCAATATTAAAAGAAAAAGAAATTAAAATTAAAGATTATGAAAAGAGATTAGCTAATATATTTGTCAAAAATATTAATAGTTTTTAAATATTTTTTTTAAAAAATCTTCAAATGACTTGTCATATTTTGCTTTAAAATTATATTTTACATTATTTATCATAAATTTAATTTTATAAGCGTGTAGCATAAGATTCTTTATTTTTACTCTTTTGCTCTCTTTTAGAAAGTACTTTTCATCTCCAATTATAGGATTTCCTATATTTAATAATTGTTTTCTCAATTGGTGTTTTCTTCCTGTGATAGGATTTAATTCTATAAAAGAATAGGCTTGATTTGACTTAATAACTTTAAAATTTGATATTGCTTTTTGAGTAATTTTTCTGTTATTTTCATAATAAACAAGATCATCTCTCATTGTTTTAATTGACGCGTCTACTTTACCATGAACTATAGCTAAATAAGTTTTATGAATTTTTCTTATTCTAAATAATGAAGTAAAAAGTTGAGCGTATTTTCTATTTTTAGCAATTAATAAAATTCCGGAAGTTTCTTTATCTATTCTATGAACTATATAAGGTTTTGAATTTTGAAAGTATTTTGTCTCTTTTAATATATCAATCATATTTTTAAATGATTTTGTTCCTGATTGAACTGGTATACCTGTAGGCTTATTGATTACTAAAAAATTTTCATTATCCTCTATGATATAATCATCATACTTACTAATTTCTTTTCTTTTTGGAAGGTATTTGATTTTTTTTTCATTATCTGTTGGTTTTAATTTTGAAATATCATAAATTTCGATCAAATCCCCTAATTGCAATCTATATGAAGACTTTGTTTTTTTTTTATTAACTTTAATCTTATTCTGCCTTATGATTTTTTCTATAAGTGAGTGTGGTAAACTTAAAATTTTATTTTTAAACCATTTATCTAGACGTGAGTCATTATATTCATCGTCTACAATAAAAGATTTGGGCATGAAGCTTAAATTATTTGCTTGCTACTTTTGGCTCAATTTGAGTTTCTTTTTTTTTATCTTTAATATCTATTTTTTTTGGTTTATCAACTTTCCTGGCCTCTGTGTTTCTATCTACTAGTTCGATAACTGCCATGGGAGCATCATCGCCGCTTCTAAATCCGGCTTTCAAAACTCTTGTATATCCTCCTTTTCTCGAACTATATCTCTTAGAAAGTTCTCCAAACACTTTTGTTACAGATGATTTATTTTGCAATTTTGAAAATAATCTTTTTTTATTACTCAAATCGTTTTTCTTTCCGATTGTTATTACTTTATCGATTTGTGGCTTAAGTTCCTTAGCTTTAGGCAAGGTTGTTATGATTTGCTCATACTTAATTAAGGAATTAAGCATATTTTTGAACAAAGCTTTTCTGTGTTCGCTTGTTTTATTAAGCTTTCTATAACCTATGCCGTGTCTCATTAGTAATTATTTTCCTCCAGTTTTTTTGAAAGTTCGGCAATATTATCTGGTGGCCAATTAGGTATTTCCATCCCTAAATACAATGACATTGTATTTAAAACTTCTTTAATCTCATTTAGAGATTTTCTTCCAAAATTAGGTGTTCTTAACATTTCAGGCTCAGTTTTTTGAACTAAATCTCCGATATAAATTATATTATCATTTTTTAAACAATTCATAGACCTTACTGATAACTCCAACTCTTCGACTCTCTTTAATAGATTTCTATTAAATTCAGGTTCAGATGATTTAACTTCTTTCACTACTTCTTGTGGATCTTCGAAATTGACAAACATTGACAATTGATCCTGGAAAATTCTCGCAGAATATGCAATTGCATCTTCTGCGTCGACAGTGCCATTAGTTTCTACTGTCATTACTAATTTGTCATAATCTAGTGCACTTCCAGCTCTAGTATTTTCTACTGAAAAAGAAACTTTTTTAACTGGGCTAAAGAGAGAGTCAATTGATATAAGACCTAATGGACTGTCTTCAGATTTATTTTTTTGAGCTTGAACATAACCTTTACCAGTATTAACCATTAATTCCATGTGAAAATTTGTTTTTTCATCTAAATTGCAAATTGTTTGCTCTGGATTGAGTATCTCAACTTCAGGTACTAGGGTAATATCTTTAGCTTTAACTTCTTTAGGTCCTTTGATGTCTAAAATAATTTTTTTTGGACTGGATGAAGAGGACTTAATGGCCAAATTTTTGACGTTTAAAACAATATCGGTTACATCCTCTCTTACACCTTTGATAGATGAAAATTCATGAAGTACTCCATCTATTTGTATAGCTGTAACTGCAGCTCCTTGAATTGATGAAAGCAATATTCTTCTCAAAGAATTTCCTATTGTCTGCCCAAACCCTTTCTCTAATGGTTCAGCAACTACTTTTGCTACTGTTCTATCATCATTACTTGTTATATCTAATTTACTTGGTTTAATTAGTGCTTTCCAATTTTTATCAATTATGTTTGATGTTGCTTGCATTTATACTCTCCTTCTTTTTGGCGGTCTTGCTCCGTTATGTGGCATCGGCGTTGTATCTCTTATTGATGTAATCTTAAATCCTTTTGACTGAAGAGATCTTAAAGCTGTTTCACGACCGGAACCTGGCCCTTTTACTTGAACAGTTAAAGTTCTTAATCCTTGTTCATATGCTTTTGAACCAGCGTCATCTGCAGCAATCTGAGCTGCATATGGGGTCGATTTTCTTGAACCTTTAAAACCTTTTGCTCCAGCTGAAGACCAAGATATGACATTTCCATTTTCATCAGCAATAGAAATAATTGTATTATTAAAAGTTGAAAAAACATATGCTATTCCCGAAGTTATATTCTTTTTAATTTTTTTCTTTTTTTTAAATGAACTTACTTTTTTAATGTCAGTTGTCTGTGATTCTTTTTTTTTTTCGACTTTTTCGATTTTTTTGTTCATATTATTTTTTTAATGGTGTTAGTTTTTTTCCAGCAATAGCTATAGCTTTTCCTTTTCTAGTTCTTGCGTTACATTGTGTTCTCTGACCTCTAACTGGTAATTTTTTTTTATGACGAGAGCCCCTATAACAAGCTAAGTCAACCAGTCGCTTAATATTTACTGAGACTTCTCTTCTTAAATCTCCTTCGACTTTATGATTTGTATCTATAAATTCTCTTATTTTTAAAACTTCTTCCTCTGATAATTGATTGACTCTTTTCGATGAAGGTATATTTAGCTTTTGGCAAATTTGCTTAGAAGAATATAGTCCTATACCATGAATATATGTTAAAGCTATACTAACAACTTTATTTTGTGGAATGTTTATTCCTGCGATACGAGCCATATTTTAATGAATTCAGTTTACTGCGTATTTATATTGTGAAATCATTTAAAGTCAACCCTTGATACCATCAATTAAGCCGCTAATTTCAATATTAATTTCTGATATTCCAGCCTCACCATTTACAACTTTGACTAAATTAGACCGACTATAATAATTTAGGACGAGTTCAGATGAAATTTCGTAAGTCTTATATCTTTTAATAGCAGTTTCCTTATTATCATCAGCTCTTTTTTCTATAGTTTGCCTCTCTAAGATTCTTTTTAACACAGTTTCTAAACTCACCGAGAGTTTAAGCACTACGTCGATTTTTTGATTATATTTTTCTAAAAGAGAGTCTAAATTTTTTGCTTGCGCTAAATTCCTTGGGTATCCGTCAAAAATTATCTTATTTTCAAAATTTTTGTCTGAAATAGTTTTTTCGATTAGATCGCTAACAATTTGATCTGACACTAATTCACCCTTATTCATAATTGATGAAATTTTCAAGCCTAATGAGGTTTTATTTTTAATTTCATTTCTTAATAGATCACCTGTAGAAAGTTGATATAACTTGTATTTGTCAACAATAAATTTTGATTGGGTTCCTTTTCCAGCACCTGGAGGTCCGAAAATGATGATATTCATCTATTTTTTATTTTCCAAATTTTGTTTTTTTGATTAGTGACTCATACTGAGAACTCATTAACCTTGTTTGCACTTGTGTAACAGTATCCATAGCAACTACTACAACAATTAAAATTGATGTTCCGCCTAAATAAAAAGGAATTGGGTATTTAGCGATAAGAAACTCTGGCATTAAACATACAAAAGTTAAGTAAAGTGCTCCAACAGTTGTTAATCTTTTTAATATCGTGTCAATATATTCAGCTGTTCTCTCACCTGGTCTAATTCCAGGTATGTAGCCTCCATATTTTCTTAGATTTTCTGCAGTTTCTTTTGGATTAAAAACAATTGATGTATAGAAAAAAGCAAAAAATATTATTCCTGATGCATAAAGCAACATGTAAAGTGGTTGACCTTGAGTAAACATAGACGAAATTTTTAAAAAAGTATCAGACTCAGCAAATCCAAAATTAGAAATTGTTATTGGTAACAATAATAATGCTGAAGCAAATATAGCTGGTATCACTCCCGCAGTATTTATTTTTAATGGTAAATGAGAAGACTCCCCTCCATACATTTTATTTCCAACCTGTCTTTTTGGATAATTAATTAATATTTTTCTCATTGCTCTTTCAAAAAATACAATAAACAATACAGTGAAGATTACTAAAATAAAGATACCTACTATCATTAAAGCAGATAATGCACCTGTCCTTCCTAGTTCAAATGTAGAAGCTAAAGCTCGTGGTATTTCAGCTACAATTCCCGAAAAAATTATCAAGGAAATTCCATTTCCAACACCTCTTAAAGTGATCTGTTCACCTAACCACATTAAAAAAGTAGTTCCAGCCACTAAAGAAATTGTTGTTATAAGCCTAAAAGCTATACCAGGTTCAATAACTAAATTTCCGGCATTTTCTAAACCAACTGCTACTCCATATCCCTGAAGAAAAGCAATTAATACAGTTCCATATCTTGTAATTTGAGTAATTTTTTTTCTTCCAATTTCACCTTGTTCCTTCAAATTTTTAAAATAATCTGATACGCCAGTGAGCAATTGAACAATAATTGCAGAAGAAATATAAGGCATAATACCTAATGCAAAAATGGCCATCCTTGTCACTGCTCCACCAGAGAACATATTAAACATACCTAGAAGGCCTTGTTGACTAGTAGACATAATTTGTTTTAAGGCTGTTGGATCAATTCCAGAAAGAGGTACGTAAGTACCTAATCTATAGATTGAAAGTATCAAAATAGTAAATAAAATTCTGTTTTTTAAGTCTTTAGCTTGACTAAAAGCACCAGCAGTATTTAAAGTTTCGCTAGACATGAAGATTATTTCTTAATTAAGCTTAGTTTACCACCAGCTTTTTCAATTTTAGCTAGAGCCTGTTTTGAAGCAAAATGTGCAGTAATTTCTAAGTTCTTTTTTAATTCACCCGATCCTAAAATTTTAAGTTTAGAAAATTTTTTACCAACTAATTTTTTTTCTTTAAGTATCTTTAAATCTAATATGTTCGTTATATTTTTTTTATCTACAATATTTTGAATTTTAGATAAGTTTAAAATAGCAATATTATTTCTATTTATGGTTTTAAATCCTCTTTTGGGTAGCCTTCTATATAATGGCATTTGACCACCCTCAAAACTTTTAATTGAAACACCTGATCTGGATTTTTGACCTTTGTGACCTCTTGATGAAGTTTTACCTTTTCCAGATCCTATTCCCCTTCCAACTCTGATTTTTTTTTTATTATTTTTCACTAAATTATTTAGAAACATTTTTTCCCTCTCTTTTAAGTACTATTTCAGAAATTTTTTTACCTCTAATTGTAGATAAAATTTTTGGAGAGTTCTGTGATTTTAATCCGTTAACACAAGCTTTAAGAACGTTATGAGGATTAGCTGATCCAAGCGATTTCGCTACTACATCTTGAATGCCCAAAACTTCACATACAGATCTGATTGCACCTCCAGCAATTATTCCAGTTCCAGCTGGAGCAGATCTTAAAAAAACTTTACCAGATCCGTTTTTTCCTTTAACATCATGATGTAGCGTTCTGCCGTCTTTTAAAGGAATCTTAATTAGATTTCTTTTTGCATTATCGGTAGCTTTTTTAATAGCATCTGGAACTTGTTTAGATTTTCCTTGTCCTATTCCTATTGATCCTTTTTGATTACCAACAACTACTAGAGCAGCAAATCCAAATCTTCTTCCTCCTTTAACAACTTTAGTTATTCTATTGATTGCTACAAGTTTTTCTTTTATATCAGATTCTATCTTTTTATTTTCTGGCATATCAAAACTTTAATCCATTTTTTCTTAATGTCTCAGCGAATATTTTGAGTCTACCGTGATATCTATATTCTCCTCTATCAAAATAAACCTCAACGATATTTTTATCCTTAGCCCTTTTTGCTAGAATCTCACCTACTAAAGTTGACTTATCAATTTTTTTAACTTTTTTTAACTTAATATCTTTTTCTACTGATGAGGCTGAAACTAATGTTTTTCGTTGTTTATCATCAATAATTTGAGCAGAAAGATTTTTTAATGATTTTGAAACCGAAACTCTAAGTCTATTTACATTTACTTTTTTAAGTTTATTTCTATTTCTTATTTTTCTTTTAATTTTATTATTCATTTTTCTCATTATTTTTTCTTTCCTTCTTTTCTCAAAATATATTGGCCTCTTTCTTTAATTCCTTTTGCCTTATATGGTTCAACTGGTTTTAAATCTTTAATGTTTGATGCTATTTTTGAAACTAGTTCTTTATCAACACCACTTATCTTAATTACAGTTTGTTTTTCCACAGCAATTTTGATTTCTTTAGGAATTTTAAAGTTTACATCATGACTAAATCCAATTTGTAAATTTAGTATTTCTCCCTTCAAATTTGCTCTAAACCCAACACCACTTAACTCTAAAATTTTTTCATGTCCTTTTGAGACACCAGTAATTGCATTGTTGACTAAACTTCTATAAGTACCCCACAATATTGATGTTCTTTTGTCCACTTTTTTATCTAGTGGTTCGATTTTAAATTCACTTTCATTTAGTTTTGAGGAAAAAATTTTATCATTAATAGTAAGTTTTTTAGTTCCTTTGGGGCCAGATATGGTTAAATTTGCTCCTTCAATTTTAATTGAAGAGTCCTTAGGTACAATTATATTTTTCTTTCCAATTTTTGACATTAAAATACCCTACAAATTATTTCACCACCAATGTTATTTTTTCTTGCCTCTGCGTCGCTCATTACACCTTTTGGTGTCGAAAGTATAGATAAGCCTAGTCCATTCATTACTTTTGGAATACTTGCAGCTCTAGAATAAACTCTTCTCCCTGGTTTTGAAATTCTTTTTATTTCTTTAATTACTGGTTGGCCATCAAAATACTTAAGAGAAATTTTTAAACTTATCTTATTATTTTCGCTTTTTTCTATAAAAAAGTCTCTTATGTACCCCTCATTCTTGAGAATTTCTAAAATATTTTTTCTGAAATTTGATGAAGGAATGATGATTGAGCTTAGTGATCTAAGTTGACCGTTTCTTATTCTAGAAAACATATCACCAATTGGATCTGTAAATGTCATAATTCTCCTACCAGCTTGATTTTGTTATTCCTGGAATTTTTCCTGCAGAAGCCATATCTCTTAAGGCAATTCTAGAAATTTTAAGTTTACGATATACGCCGTGTGGTCTACCTGAGACTTCACAACGATTTCTTATTCTTATTTTTGACGAATTTTTTGGTAATTTATTCAATTTAAGTTGAGCTGCGAATCTTTCAGACAATTCAAGTTTTTTATTATTAATTATCTTTTTTAATTCGGCTCTCTTTTTTGCATATTTCTTTACAAGTTTTATTCTTTTCAAATTTTTCTGTATTGCGCTAGTTTTTGCCATAATATCCTTAATTTTTTTTGTTTGTTATCGGAAAATTAAATTCTTTTAGTAATTCTAAAGTTCCCTCTTTAGTTTTGCTTGTAGTAACAATAGTAATATCCATTCCTCTAATTTTATCTACCTTATCAAAATTTACCTCTGGAAAAATTATATGTTCCTTAACACCAAAAGAAAAGTTATTTGAACTATCTATTCCCCTTGATGAGAGTCCTCTAAAGTCTTTTATTCGTGGTAAGGCAATATTTACTAATCTATCTATAAACTCATACATTTTAAAAGATCTTAAAGTTACTTTTACTCCAGCATTAGATCCTTTTCTTGTTTTAAAATTTGAGATTGATTTTTTAAATTTGGTTATTACCGGTTTTTGTCCCGCTATCAAGCCCATATCATCAGCACAAGCTTTAAGTTTCTTTCCATCAGACCCGTCTTCACCTAGGCCCATGTTGAGGATTATCTTTTTAATTTTAGGCACCTCGTGTTTATTTTTTAATGAGAGTTTTCCCATTAATTTTGAGATTATATTTTTATCATAGGATATTTTTAATCTTGGTATCATTTTTTACTCGCTATTTTTTTTTCTTTTTTTTTTAAATCGATATTTTTTACGTTTGACTGATGAATGAAACTCTCTTTTGAAATAATTCCACCTTTATTTTCTTTTGTTGGTTTTAAGTGTCTCTTAATCATACCAATAGATTTTATTTTTACTTTATTGAGCTTTCTATTTATTTCTAAGACTTCACCTGTTTTGCCTCTATCTTTACCAGATATTATTTTTACTTGTGTTCCTTTTTTTAAAATCATTTTAAAGCACCTCCGGAGCTAGTGATATAATTTTAGTATGACCTTTAGATCTTAATTCACGTGTTACAGGTCCAAAAATTCTCGTTCCAATAGGCTCACCTTTTTCATCAGTTAACACAACTGCATTTGTATCAAATTGCACTTTAGATCCATCATCTCTATAAATTTCTTTTTTTGTTCTTACAACAACAGCTTTATGCACTGCGCCTTTTTTTACTTTACCTTTTGGAATTGCATCTTTAACGCTTATCACAATAATATCCCCTACAGAGGCGTATCTTCTTTTTGAACCTCCTAAAACCTTAATACATTCAACTCTCTTTGCGCCGGTATTATCTGCTACTAATAATTCTGTTTGAATTTGTATCATTACTCAATCACCTGCCAAGTTTTCTTTTTTGAAATAGGTTTGCACTCAATAATTGAGACTTTTTCACCTTCCTTAAACTTATTTTTTTCATCATGTGCATGATATTTTTTCGATCTTTTTATAACTTTTTCATAAAATGGATGTTTAAATTTTCTTGTAACTTCAACTACAATAGTTTTATTGCTTTTAGAACTTTTTACTACACCTTTTAAAATTTTTTTTGTCATTTAGAATTTTTTATCGTTGTGTACAACCTAGCTATGCTTCTTTTGATTTGATTATACTGTGCAGGGTTGTTAATTTGATTATTTATTTTTTTAAATCTTATATTAAACAAATCTTTCTTAAGAGTCATAATTTTCTTTTCTGCTTGGTCTTTAGTTAGTTTTTTATCTTCTTTTTTTTTTGCCATTATCTTTTAATAAATTTAGTTTTAATTGGTAATTTTGCCGATGCTTTATACAAAGCCTCTCTAGCAACATCTTCGCTTACTCCATCAATTTCAAAAATAATTCTTCCAGGTTTTACTCTGCAAGCATAATATTCTGGTGATCCTTTACCTTTTCCCATTCTAACCTCGGTTGGTTTTTTCGATACCGGAATATTAGGAAAAATTCTTGTCCAAACCTTACCTGTTCTTTTCATGTACCTTGTAAGAGCAACTCTTGCTGCTTCAATTTGTTTACCTATAATTCTTTCAGGTTCAATGGCTTTTAAACCAAATTGTCCATAATTCAGTTTTACTGCCCTAGTAGCGTTACCGTGAATTCTACCTTTGAATGCTTTTCTAAATTTAGTTCTTACTGGTTGTAGCATTTTTCACTCTCTCTTTTTTTTCTTTTTCAACATCTTTAGCCATAAGTTCGCCTTTATAAATCCAAACTTTTACACCAATAATTCCATAAGTTGTTAAAGCTTCCGCAAAACCGTAATCGATATCAGCTCTCAAAGTATGAGAAGGTATACTGCCCTCTCTCAACCACTCAGTTCTCGCAATTTCATTTCCAGCTAATCGACCGCTTAGCATTACTTTAATTCCTTTTGCGTTTAATCTCATAGCAGATTGCATTGCTCGTTTCATTGCTCTTCTATAGGCAACTCTTTTTACTAATTGTTGTGCAATATTTTCAGCAACTAAATTAGAATTAAGCTCTGGTTTTTTTATTTCTTTAATATTAACATTCACATCACTTTCTGTAATTTTCATTATATTTTTTTTTATTTTTTCAATATCAGCACCTTTTTTTCCAATAACAAAACCAGGTCTAGAAGTATTAATAGACACAGTACATTTTTTTGATGACCTTTCGATAATAATTTCTGAAACACCCGAGTTTACAATATTTTTCTTAATATAGTTTCTAATCTTAAAGTCTTCGATCAAGAACTTTCCAAAGTCTCTTTTTTTTGCAAACCAAGTGGAATCCCAACCTCTATTTATTCCAAGTCTAAGCCCTATCGGATTAATTTTTTGTCCCATTATTTTTTACCTTTTTTTTCCTCTAATATTATAGTTAATCTACTGTATGGTTTTTTAATCGGACTCGCTCTGCCTTTTGCACGCGGTCGATACCTCTTCATAACAATTGATTTTCCAACGTATGCTTCCTTAACAAATAAATTATCAATATCAAATTGATAATTGTTTTCTGCGTTTGATATTGCTGATTTAACAGTTTTGCTTACATCTTTTGCAATTTTTTTTCTTGTGAATTCAAGATCTCTAAGTGCTATATCTGCTTTTTTTCCTTTTATAAAATTACAGACTAGTGAAAGTTTTCTAGCGCTTGTCCTCACATTTTTATTTATAGCCTTCACTAACGTATTATCTTTTTCCATTATTTTTTGTCTCCTGAAGCTGGTTTAGTTTCGGTAGAAGGTGTTGAGGTAGCAGCTTTTTTATCTGCTGGGGTGTGTCCTTTAAAGGTTCTGGTAGGAGCAAACTCTCCTAATTTGTGACCAACCATTTCTTCTGAAATAGTAATTGGTATGAAGGTTTTCCCATTATGAATCATAAAACTATGTCCAACAAAATCTGGGATAATCGTAGAGTTTCTTGACCAGGTTTTAATTGGTTTTTTATTTGAACTATCTTTTAGTTTGTCAATTTTTTTCAACAAACTTGGGTGTACAAACGGTCCTTTCCAAATAGATCTAGTCATTATTTATTTCTCTTTTTCCTTCTCATAATTATTAATTTATCACTTCTTTTTGGTCTTCTTGTCTTTAATCCTTTTGCAGACTGACCCCATGGCGAAACAGGGCTTCTTCCACCTGATGTTTTTCCTTCTCCACCACCGTGAGGATGGTCTACTGGATTCATTGCAACACCTCTAGTTTGTGGTCGTTTTCCTCTCCATCTATTTCTTCCAGCCTTTCCAATCTTAATATTTTTTTGATCAGGATTAGAAACAACTCCAATTGTGCCTATACATGAACTACTTACTTTTCTTGTTTCCCCTGAAGAAAGTTTTAAAATTGCATAGTCACCATCATAACCAGAAAGACTTACAGATGATCCAGCTGATCTTGCTAATTTTGCACCATTACCTGGTATTAATTCTACATTATGAAGAGAAGTGCCTGGAGGTATATCTTTGAGTTCTAAGGTATTTCCAATTTTAATTTCAACTTTTTTCCCAGCTTCTATGATATCGCCTTTTTTTAATCCCTGAGGACAAATTATATAGGACTTTTCCTTATCAGCATAAGTTATTAAAGCAATATATGCAGTTCTATTAGGATCATACTCAATTCTTTCAACAGTTGCAGGTATATCTTTTTTCTTTCTATAAAAATCAATAATTCTATATTTATGTTTAGAGCCACCACCAATATGTCTAGAAGTTATCCGGCCATTATTATTTCTGCCTCCAGTAAAGTTTTGACCTTTAGTCAGGGGTTTGTAAGGTGCACCTTTCCACAAAGAACTTTTGTCAATAACCACGGTGCCTCTAGTAGATTTTGTGTAAGGTTTGAAAGTTTTTAATGCCATAAATTAAATTCCTGTAGTTAAATCAATACTTTGACCTTTCTTAAGCGTAATAATTGCTTTTTTATATCCAGTTTTATAAGATTTTTTTCCTTGTCTTATTTTAAGTTTTGATTTTTTATTTATTATATTTACTTTGACTACATTTACTTTAAATAATTTTTCAATATTCTTTTTAATCGTATTTTTATTAGCTTTTTCGTGAACTTTAAAAACTGTCTTATTTTGTTCAGACAAAATGGTTGCTTTTTCTGTTATTATCGGATTGCGAATTGAGTCTATATAATTAATTTTTTTCATTTAAAAATCTTTCTTGTATTTTTTTTGCGGATGATGATGTTATCAAAATATTTTTATATTTAAATAAATCATATACATTTGCGCCTTCATCATTAATTAGCTTTACGTTCTTAATATTTCTTGCTGATTTATTTATATTTTTCAAAGACTCTTTATCTGAAATAATTAAAGTATTTGTTAAATTATTTTTTTCTAAGAAACTATTGAATTCTTTTGTTTTTTTAATTTCTTTTTTTATATCTGCTAAAATATGTAAATTTTTATCATAATTTTTTTTTGATAATGTTTGCGCTAATGCAATTTTTTTTACTTTCTTGTTTATTTTTTTAATTTTGTAAGCTTTGCCTTTGGGACCATGTGCAACCCCACCACCCACAAATAATGGTGCCTTTTTACTTGCATGTCTTGCCCCTCCACTACCTTTTTGTGCAACTATTTTTTTTGTAGAGCCTCTAATTTGATTTCTTTGTTTCGTTTTAGCTATCCTAGGTTTAGAATGGTTTAATTGCCAATCAATAACATATTTAATTAATTTAAAATTTACTTTTAGCTTCACTAATTTATCAGAAATCTCAATAGAGGCAGTTTTAGAACCGTCAATATTTAAAAGTGGAAATTTCATTTATTTTTTCCCTTTCTTCGCAGCAGCAGCTTTGACTTTTGCTTCGTGTTTTTCTTTAATTGTTTTTCGACTCACATTTTTAATTGACTCTCTAAGTATAACAGTTGAATTTTTAGCACCCGGAATTGAACCTTTTAAAAATAGAAGATTATTTTCTAAATCAGACTTTATAACTTCTAAGTTTAACATTGTTCTTGGTTTATCTCCCATGTGTCCAGCCATTTTTTTTCCTTTAAAAACTTTTCCCGGATCTTGTCTTTGTCCTGTTGACCCATGTGATCGATGTGAAACAGAAACACCATGCGAGGCTCTTAATCCGCTAAAATTCCATCTTTTCATTACTCCTGCAAACCCTTTACCAATAGTTTTTGATCTAACATCTATGAATTTTTTATCTTTAAATATTTCTAGACCTAATTCATTGCCCTCTTTATACTGATCATTATTTTCAACCCTAAACTCTTTTAAAATTTTTTTAGGTTCAGTATTTTTTTTTGAAAAATATCCTTTCATCTGTTTTGTTAATTTTGAATTTTTTAATTTAAAAAAGCCGAGTTTTACAGCTTTATAGCCTCTCTTATCCTCTGAAATAATATCTAAAACTCTTCCTTTCTCTACTTTTATTACTGTTACTGGCACTGACTGACCAGTTTCTAAGAATTCTCTTGTCATGCCAATTTTAGTTCCTATTAATCCTATACTCATAACGTTTATATTTTTATTTCAATATCTACTCCAGAAGCTAAATCGAGTTTCATTAACGCCTCTACAGTTTGAGGAGTAGGTTCTATAATATCAATTAATCTCTTATGTGTTCTAGACTCAAATTGTTCTCTACTTTTTTTGTCTATATGAGGAGATCGAAGCACAGTATATCTCTCTATTCTTGTAGGTAAGGGAATTGGACCTTTAACTTGTGCACCAGTTCTTTTAGCAGTGTTAACAATTTCCTCTGTAGATAAATCTAGGATCTTGTTATCGTATGCTTTTAAATGAATTCTTATATTCTGATTTTCCATAATTTAAGCTAATTTTTTTGTCACCTCATCTTGTACATTTTGAGGAACTTTATCGTAATGACTGAATTGCATTGTGTATTGTGCACGTCCCTGTGTTGAGGACCTTAGGTTATTTATGTATCCAAACATGTTAGCTAATGGCACCACTGCATTAATTGCAGTAGCATTTCCTCTAGGCTCAGTAGATCCTACTTGTCCTCTTCTACTATTTAAATCTCCTATCACGTCACCCATAAATTCTTCTGGTGTAACTACTTCAACCTTCATCATAGGCTCAAGTAATTTTAATATAGCTTTTTGACATGCTTCTCTAAAACAGGATCTGCTAGCTATTTCAAATGCTAAAACACTAGAGTCAACATCATGATGTAAACCATCTAAAATTTTGACTTTATAATCTATTATTGGAAATCCAGCTAGAATTCCGCTGTCTGCAACACCTTCAACTCCTTTTTCAACACCTGGGATATACTCTTTAGGAATTGCTCCTCCTTTAATAAGATTTTCAACTTCTCTACCTTTTCCTGCTTCTAAAGGTTCAACACTCAGCCTTACTTTAGCAAATTGACCAGCTCCTCCGCTTTGTTTTTTATGAATATATTCCATTTCTGCAGTACCTAAGATAGTTTCTCGGTAAGCTACTTGTGGTGCACCAATATTAGCTTCAACTTTGAACTCTCTCTTCATTCTGTCTACAATTATATCCAGATGCAGTTCACCCATACCTTTAATAATCGTTTGACCTGACTCCTCGTCAGATGAAACTCTGAATGAGGGATCTTCTTTTGCTAATCTAGCTAATGCTTCACCCATTTTTTCTTGGTCACCTTTAGTTTTTGGTTCAACTGCGATTTCGATTACTGGATCTGGAAATTCCATAGGCTCTAAAAGAATTGGGTTTTTTGAGTCACATAAAGTGTGACCTGTGATAGTATGTTTTAATCCAGCTAAAGCAACTATATCTCCAACTGTCGCAGATTTTATATCTTCCCTACTGTTAGCATGCATTAGAAGCATTCTACCAATTCTCTCATCTTTATCTTTTGATGAATTTAATATTGATGTTCCTGCATTAAGTGTACCAGAATATATTCTTATGAAGGTTAGGGAACCTACGAATGGGTCGTTAGCAACTTTAAAAGCCAATGCAGAAAAATTTTCTTTTTCCTCAAACTTCATTGTTACTTTTTCATCTGAACCAACTTTAGTTCCGTCAATTGAGCTTAAATCACTAGGGCTAGGTAAAAAATCTATTACAGCATCTAATAACGGTTGAACACCTTTGTTTTTAAATGCTGATCCAGTCAAAATAGGCACAAAGTTAAACTCTAAAGTCCCTTTTCTAATGCATTTTATAAGATCTGTTTCTGATGGTTCTTTACCATCTAGATAAGACTCCATTAACTTTTCGTCTTGTTCTACTGCTGTTTCTACAAGATCTTTTCTATATTTGTTAGCTTTTTCCTTTAAGTCCTCTGGGATTTCAACGTATTCAAACTTTGCTCCCAAATCCTCATTTTGCCAAACTATCCCTTTCATTTTAACTAAATCTACAACGCCTTTTAAGTCTGCCTCTGCTCCGATTGGCAGTTGAAGCGGTAGTGGTTTGCATCCAAGCCTTTCCTTAATCATATCTACACAACGATAAAAGTCTGCTCCTGTTCTATCAAGTTTGTTAACAAAACATATTCTAGGAACTTTATATTTGTCAGCCTGTCTCCAAACAGTTTCTGATTGTGGTTCAACGCCTGCTACTCCATCAAAAACTGCTACAGCACCATCCAAAACTTTTAATGATCTCTCAACTTCGATAGTGAAATCCACGTGTCCAGGTGTATCAATAATATTAATCCTGTGATCTCTCCAAAAACAAGTAGTAGCAGCTGATGTGATTGTAATTCCTCTTTCTTGCTCTTGTTCCATCCAGTCCATTGTCGCTGCGCCGTCATGTACTTCACCGATTTTATGGCTTTTTCCAGTGTAATACAAAATTCTCTCGGTAGTAGTCGTTTTGCCTGCATCTATGTGAGCCATTATTCCAATATTTCTGTATTTATCTAAAGAGTATTTAGCCATGATATTTTACCATCTAAAGTGTGCAAAAGCTTTATTTGACTCTGCCATCTTATGAGTATCCTCTCTTTTTTTTATTGCAGAACCTTTATTCTGAGAAGCGTCCATTATTTCAAAATAAAGTTTTTCAGCCATTGTTTTATTTTTTCTTTTTCTTGTTGCGTCCATTAACCATCTTAATGCTAAAGCTTGACCCCTTTTTGTTTTTACCTCGACTGGAACTTGATAAGTTGCTCCTCCTACTCTTCGAGATCTACATTCTAAGTTTGGTTTTACATTGCTTATAGCTGTATTGAAAATCTTTAAAGGATCTTCTTTGTTTTTAGATTTAATTTTTTCTAAAGCATCATACAAAATTTTTTCAGCAGTTGATCTCTTTCCATCATACATAATTGAATTTATAAACTTCGAAACAACCTCAGAATGATATTTTGGATCAGGATAAACTTTTCTAATTGGCGCTTTTCTTTTTCGAGACATATTTTATTTTGGTTTTTTTGCTCCGTAGAGAGATCTTCTTTGTTTACGGTTTGTTACTCCTTGAGTATCTAAATTTCCTCTTAATATATGGTAACGTACACCGGGTAAATCTTTTACTCTTCCACCTCTCAAAAGTACAACAGAGTGTTCTTGTAAATTATGACCTTCTCCGGGTATGTATGCAGTAACTTCAAATCCATTTGATAGTCTTACTCTTGCAACTTTTCTAAGAGCTGAATTCGGTTTTTTTGGTGTGGTTGTATATACTTTTACACAAACTCCTCGTTTGAGAGGTTGTTTTTCAAGAGCCGGTACTTTATTCCTGGCAATCGGTTTAATTCTACTTTTTTTAATCAACTGATTAATAGTCGGCATAAAAATATTTTGAAGTTAAGGAGTAAGAAAAACCTTTTTTAAGAAATTTATGTTAGTGTTTAAGGTTATAATCCACCTTACTTCTAACTTTCAAAATTTGCCGTAAATTATCATTGAACTAGTAAAAGTCAATGTTTAATGAGATATAGCTCAGAGATTAAACTGTCTGTTCAGGGGCTGTATTTGCGGATTCTAGCTCTTGTTTTTTTAACTCTTCTAATCTTGCTTTATCTTGATCACTTGCCTCTTTATCCCATCCCATTTTAGTCAAGCCTGTACCAGCTGGGACTAATCGTCCGACAATCACGTTTTCTTTTAATCCCTCAAGAGTGTCAGTTTTGCCCTTAACGGATGCATCTGTAAGAACTCTTGTGGTTTCTTGGAAAGAGGCAGCTGAAATAAATGAATTAGTTTGTAAAGAAGCTTTGGTAATACCTAACAAAACTCTTTCAAACAATGCTGGTTTCTTTTTGTCTTCTCTTAATTTGTCATTAATTGAATGTATTTCCAGTAAATCAATGACTTCGCCAACTAAAAGCTCGGAGTCTCCCGGATCTTTTACTTCAACTCTTTTTAACATTTGACGAACTATTGTCTCTATATGTTTGTCATTAATAACAACACCTTGCAGTCTATAAACTTCTTGAACTTCTGTAACAAAATACTCTGTTAATTTTTCTACTCCTAAAATTCTTAATATATCGTGTGGAGCAGGACTTCCATCTAATAAGTATTCACCTTTTTTAATTTTTTCACCTTGATTAAAATTAACATGTTTTCCTTTAGGTATTAAATAATTAGATGTTTCACCACTTGAGGATACTATTGAAATTTTTTGTTTGCCTCTTACTTCTTTACCAAATTCAATAACCCCATCGTTTTCAGCTATTATAGCACTATCTTTCGGTCTTCTTGCCTCAAATAATTCCGCTACTCTTGGCAGACCTCCAGTGATATCTTTTGTTTTTGAAGTTTCCTTAGGAAGTCTAGCTAACACATCACCAGCAGATATTTTTTGACCATCTTTTACTGATAATATTGTATCTGGAACTAAATAGTATCTTGCTTCATTTCCATCTGCTTTTTTAATAATTTCTCCTTTTTCATTTCTTAAAGTAATTCTTGGTTTTAATTCAGAATTTTTTAATGAAGATTTCCAATCAGTGACTGATTTTGTAGATAACCCAGTTGCATCATCTAGTGTCTCTGTCAAAGAAGTTC
Organism: uncultured Pelagibacteraceae bacterium; assembly: GCA_902552345.1. GTDB lineage: Bacteria > Pseudomonadota > Alphaproteobacteria > Pelagibacterales > Pelagibacteraceae > Pelagilacustribacter. The sequence continues at coordinate 57,245 of CACDGO010000006.1, forward strand.
CTTCCATTAAATCCATGTAATTTGCAATACCATTAGTCTCCGCAATTACGGGAAGTGTATATGGATCCCATTCCGCAATTTTTTTTCCTTTATCAATAATGTCTCCATCTTTGAAAAATAATTTTGAACCATAATTAACTTTATAAATTGCAAGTTGCCTTTTATTTTCATCTTCAATACTTAGCTGAGTATTTCTTCCCATTACAATAATATTCTTCTTTGAATCTTCAATTAAATTTTTATTAATAATGTTCAATTTACCTTTTGTTTGTGAAATAATTTGAGACTCTTCCTTAATTTGAGCGGTTCCACCAACGTGAAATGTTCTCATTGTTAATTGAGTTCCTGGTTCTCCAATTGATTGCGCTGCTATCATCCCAACAGCTTCGCCTATGCTTACTAGTTTTCCTCTGGCAAGATCTCTACCATAACAGACTTGACAAACACCTCTTGTAGATGCGCAGGTGATAACCGAATAAACGTTAACAGATTTTACTCCAGCGGCGTCTATTTTTTCGCAATCAAATTCATCTATAAGCTTATCTTTTTTAATTATAATCTCACCTGTTACAGGGTTTTTAATATTTTCTGCTATCACTCTTCCTAAAACTCTCTCTGAAAGACTAACCAAAATATTACCGCCTTCTATAATTTCAGAAATAGTTACTGAAGATCTTTTTTTAGGATCACACTCGGCTTTAGTTATTTGAACATCTTGGGCTACATCGCACAATCTTCTAGTCAAATAACCAGAGTTGGCAGTTTTTAATGCTGTATCCGCAAGTCCTTTTCTTGCTCCGTGAGTGGAGTTAAAATATTCTAATACTGATAAACCTTCTTTAAAATTTGAAATAATTGGAGTTTCAATTATTTCTCCAGATGGTTTAGCTATTAATCCACGCATACCAGCTAATTGTTTCATCTGAGCTTGAGATCCCCTAGCACCAGAGTCAGCCATCATATAAACAGAATTTGTCTCTATTCTATCATCATCGTAAATTTTTTCAGCAGATGAAATTTCTTTCATCATTTCATTAGCAACAGTGTCTGTACATTTAGACCATACATCGACTACTTTATTATATTTTTCCCCTCTAGTGATCAATCCGTCTGAATATTGTTTCTCATATTCTTCTATTTGCTTTTTTGTGCTGTTAATAAGATTTTCTTTCGTTTTTGGTATAATTAAATCATCTTTTCCAAATGAAATTCCAGCTTTAAATGCATGTTTAAAACCTAATGTTTTTATCTTATCGCAAAAAATAACTGTTTTCTTTTGGCCACAATATCTAAAAATAGTATCTATTACTTCAGATACATTTTTTTTTGTTAAAAGTTTATTTACCAAACTAAATTTGATGTTTGTATTTTCAGGTAAAAGATTTGCTAAGAGAAATCTTCCTGCAGTACTCGTATATTTTTCTTTTATTTTATTACCCTTTTCATCAATTGTGTGGAAAACTGATATGATCTTAGAATGTAAACTTATTGACTTATTTTCTAAGGCTTGTTCTATTTCTTCTACACCTAAAAAAATACCTTTAGGTTTTTTCTTCTCATCTTCTGAATCTTGTGACAAATAATAAATACCTAGAACAATATCCTGACTTGGTACTATTATTGGCTTCCCATTTGATGGACTTAAAATATTATTTGTTGACATCATCAATACTCTAGCTTCAAGCTGAGCTTCCAAACTAAGTGGTATATGTACAGCCATTTGATCACCATCAAAGTCTGCATTAAACGCTGCACACACTAAAGGATGTAATTCTATTGCGTTACCTTCAATTAATTTTGCTTCAAATGCTTGAACCCCCAACCTGTGAAGTGTCGGTGCTCTATTTAAAAGAATAGGATGTTCTCTGATTATATGTTCTAAAGAATCCCAAACTTCACTTTTTTCTTTTTCTACAAGTCGCTTTGCTTGTTTAATAGTTGTGGCTAACCCGAGTTTATCTAATCGAGCATATAAAAAAGGTTTGAATAGTTCTAGAGCCATTTTTTTAGGTAGACCGCATTGATGAAGTTTTAATTCTGGACCTACAACAATTACTGATCTACCTGAGTAATCTACTCTTTTACCTAAAAGATTCTGTCTAAATCTTCCTTGTTTCCCTTTTAACATTTCGGCTAAAGATTTTAATGGCCTCTTACCGGTTCCGGTTATCACTCTCCCTCTTCGTCCATTATCAAAGAGTGCATCAACTGACTCTTGAAGCATTCTTTTTTCATTTCTTACAATTATGTCAGGAGCTTTGAGATCTAAAAGTCTTTTTAAACGATTGTTTCTATTTATTACTCTTCTGTATAAATCGTTTAGATCTGATGTTGCAAAACGACCTCCATCTAATGGGACCAAGGGTCTTAACTCAGGTGGTATAACTGGAACAGATGTAAGTATCATCCACTCAGGTTTATTACCTGAGGAAATAAAAGACTCAATCAATTTTAATCTTTTGATTGTTCTTTCCTCTGTGACTTTTGATTTAATTGAATTAAGGGACTCTCTCAGTTTTTTTTGCTCACTTTTAAGGTCTAAATTAACTAAAATTTCCCTCACAGCTTCTGCGCCAATACCTGCGGTAAATGCATCTTCTCCAAATTCCTCTTGGGCTTTTAATAAATCCTCCTCAGATATTAACTGTCCTTTTTTTAAAGTAGTTAATCCGGGTTCAACAACAATGAAACTCTCAAAATATAAGACTTTTTCAACCTCTTTGAGTTTCATGTCTATAGCTAGAGAAATTCTACTTGGTAAAGATTTTAAAAACCAAATATGTGCTACTGGACATGCTAAATCAATGTGCCCCATCCTTTCTCTTCTTACATTTGATTTTGTTACTTCTACACCACATTTCTCACAAATTATTCCTCTAAATTTCATTCTTTTATACTTACCGCATAAGCATTCATAATCTTTAACTGGTCCGAATATCCTAGAGCAAAAAAGACCATCTTTTTCTGGTCTAAATGTTCTATAGTTTATTGTCTCAGGTTTTTTTATTTCACCATACGACCATGATTTAATTTTTTCGGGACTTGCAAGAGTAATTTTTATACTATTGAAGTTGTTTTCGTTGGCTAAACTCTGACTTTCAAAATTTTTAGTTAAGCTCTTTTCCATAATTAATTTAGTTCTATATTCAAACCTAATGCTCTAATTTCTTTTACCAAAACGTTGAATGACTCCGGGACTCCAGACTCAAAATTATTATTTCCTTTAACAATTGTCTCGTAAACTTTTGTTCTTCCAGCAACATCATCAGATTTTACAGTCAGAATTTCCTGTAATGTATAAGAGGCTCCGTAAGCCTCTAACGCCCAAACTTCCATTTCACCAAATCTTTGACCCCCTAGTTGAGCTTTACCGCCAAGAGGTTGCTGGGTAACTAAACTGTAAGGGCCAGTTGATCTCGCATGAATTTTATCTTCTACTAGATGATTTAACTTAAGCATATAAATTATACCAACAGTCACTGGTCTATCAAATCGTTCGCCAGTTTGACCATTCCACAAATGCGTTTGACCAGTATTCGGTAGATTTGCTAAACCTAACATCTCAGTTATGTCTTTTGTGCTAGCACCATCAAATACAGGAGTAGCTATAGGGACCCCATTGGATAAATTTTCAACTAATTCAGATATTTCTTTATTGTTCAATTTAGAAATAGTACTATTATAATATTCATTTCCATAAATCTCTTTAAGTTTTTGTTTTACATTATCAATTTCTTGGTCAACATTTTTTAAATAACTTTTAATTTGATCGCCAAGTTCTGAGCAAGACCAACCGAGATGAGTTTCCAAAATTTGTCCAACATTCATACGACTAGGCACCCCTAATGGATTAAGAACTATGTCAACTGGTTTTCCATTTTCCATATATGGCATGTCCTCTACGGGTACAATCTTGCTGACAAC
>CACDGO010000007.1 GCA_902552345.1 uncultured Pelagibacteraceae bacterium
AAATAACTTCCACAAAACCAAGTTCTTTTTTTTCCTTGTATTAATCTAAGATCTTTTTGAAGTGCGGTATTCTTTGAATTCAAATATGGGTGTGTAAAATCAACTTTTTTTATAAAAGAATTTTCGTTAATTTTACAAATAGGGTTTAAAGTTAAAAAATAGTCTTTAGATGTATCTAAATTTTGTAGTTTATTTAACCAATAGGTAATGCATGTCTTCTCTCCATCTGAAACAGAATTCCAACTGGACCAGGCCCTTTTTTTGTTAGGCATTAATCTCTTATCAGTATGTAAATAAGCCTCATTCTTCACGTAATTAAATTTTTCCAATATATTTTTTTCTTGTTCTGTTGGTTTTTCTATCATTCTTAAACTTTGGTCTGCATGGGAAGCTAGAACCACTTGATCATAGTCAACATATTCGTTGCCAATAATTACCCTAATATTATTATCGCTTCTAATTAACTTATCCACTTTATAATTTTTAAAAATTTCTCCACTAATTTTATCTGTTACTTTTTTTACATAAGCTCTACTTCTATTTGAAACTGTGTACCACTGTGGTCTATTCTTAAATTTAAATAAACCATGATTAGTAAAAAAATTTAAAAAAAATTTTAATGGCATTTCCTTTGCTTTATTAAATGGCATTGACCAGATAGCAGCAACCATCGGAATTAAGTGGTACTCAATGAAGTACTTTGATAACTTTTTTTTATTAAGAAAATTTCCTAGAGTCTCCTCTTTAATTTCAGTTTCAAGTAGTTTTGGAGCAGTTTTATAAAATGAAATTATCTCTTTAATCATATATAAAAATTTAAAATTAAAAAAATTTAATTTATTGGCAAAAATACCTCCTAAACCACTTCCGCTATATTCAACATTACTATTTTTAATTGATACAGAAAATGACATATCGCTTTTTTCATAAGGAACTTTTAATTCATTAAAAAAATTTACTAAATTTGGATAAGTAACCTCATTAAAAACTATAAAGCCTAGATCTACTGGGACAATCTTATCATCTTCTTTTATCTCGTAGGTAAAAGAATGACCTCCAAAGTGATCTTCTTTTTCGTATAGATCAACTTTATATTTTTTTGAAAGAAAATATGCGGAGGATAGTCCTGAGATTCCTGAGCCGATAACAGCAATTTTCATTTAAAAGAAATTAAGCAGCTTCATCTTTATATTCATCCATTGAAGGACATGAACATACTAAATTTCTATCTCCAAAAACGTTATCTACTCTTGCAACTGGTGCCCAATATTTATTATTTTTTACATATTCAGTGGGAAAAGCTGCTTCCTCTCTTGAGTAAGCATGCTTCCACTCGCTGGAAGCTAATTCGACATAAGTATGAGGTGCGTTTTTCAGCGGGTTATCTATTTTGTCAAACTTTGATGACTCTACTAAATTTATCTCTTTTTTAATTTTTATAAGTGCATTACAAAATTTATCAATCTCTTCTAAATTTTCACTTTCAGTCGGCTCAATCATAATTGTGCCAGCAACAGGCCATGACATTGTTGGAGCATGGTAGCCAAAGTCAATCAGTCTTTTTGCTAAATCTTCCTCAGAAATTCCTGAACTTGCTTTTACTGGTCGGATATCAATTATGCATTCGTGTGCAACATTTCCATTTTTACCAGTATAAAGAACTTTGTAATCTTTGGATAATTTTTTTGAGATATAATTTGCATTTAAAATTGAAACTTGTGAGGCTTTTTTCAATCCTTCAGCGCCCATCATCTTTATATACATCCAGGATATTGGAAGTATGCTTGAGCTACCCCAAGGTGCAGCTGATACAGCTCCCATTCCATTCTTAGGGCCTGCTTCTTTAATAATTTCGTGTGTTGGTAAAAAATCAGCTAGATGCTTAGCGCAAGCGATTGGGCCCATTCCTGGTCCGCCTCCACCGTGCGGTATACAAAATGTTTTATGTAAATTAATATGGCAAACATCTGGTCCAAATTTCCCTGGTTTTGCAACACCTACAAGTGCGTTTAGATTTGCTCCATCCATATAAACTTGTCCGCCATGCTTATGAATTACTTCACAAATATCCATGATTTTTTCTTCAAATACTCCATGAGTAGAGGGGTAAGTAACCATTAAAGCAGCTAAATCTTTTGAGTGTTTTTCAGCTTTATCTATAAGGTCGTCTATATCCACGTTTCCATCGTCGTCACAATTAACTACAACCACTTTCATCCCACACATTTGGGCACTTGCTGGATTAGTTCCATGAGCTGAATCCGGAATTAAACAAACGTTACGATTTTCTTGTTTATTATTTTTATGAAATTTTCTTATAGTCATTAGACCTGCATACTCTCCTTGAGCTCCAGAGTTAGGCTGTAAAGAAACTGCGTCATATCCAGTAATTTCTTTCAGATCGTTTATTAGATCATTAAAAAGAATCTTATAACCCTGCATTTGATTTGTAGGAACAAAAGGATGTGGAAGTGAAAACTCTTTCCAGGTAATAGGAATTAATTCCGCTGTTGCGTTTAGTTTCATTGTACAAGATCCTAAAGCAATCATTGATCTATTAAGTGCAATATCACAATCTTCTAGTTTCTTTAAATATCTCAGCATCTCAGTTTCAGAATGATATTTGTTAAAAACTGGATGAGTTAAGTATTTTGAAGTTCTTAAAAGATTTTTTGGAAGATTGTCTAGTTCAACCTTAACGTCTTGTTTGATTACTTTAGATATTCCAAATATTTTTAACAATAAATTAACATCATCAAGTTTTTTTGCTTCATCAAACGCAACAGACAAATGATCTTTATCAACTTTTCTAAGGTTTATATTCTCTTTTAGTGCAGCCTCAAAAATAGGATTTGTTTTTTCATTGGTTTTAATTGTAACAGTATCGAAGAAATGAACTGATAAAATTTTATAACCACTTGCTTTTATATTATCAGCGAATATTTTTGCTAATTTAGAAGTTCTATTCGCTATTTTAAGTATTCCTTCAGGTCCATGATAAATTGCAAAAGCAGCAGAAATGATAGCCAATAAAGCTTGAGCAGTACAAATATTGCTTGTTGCTTTATCTCTTCTAATGTGTTGCTCCCTAGTTTGTAAAGATAGCCTGTAAGCTTTTTTTCCGTGTCTATCTTTTGAAACGCCTATGATTCTTCCTGGCATTGATCTTTTAAATTCTTCCTTAGTAGCAAAAAATGCTGCATGAGGCCCACCGTAACCCATTGGGATACCAAATCTTTGAGCGCTACCTACAGCAATGTCAGCCCCAAGTTCAGCTGGAGTTTTTAATCTAGCTAAAGCTAATAAGTCACAAACCAAAATAGCTTTTCCATTTTTTTTGTGAATTTGACTTATGCTTTCACTAGGATCATTTATCTCACCTAAAGTTCCCGGATAAGATAAAACACCGCAAATTATATCTTCATTAATTTTTGAAAGTTCTTTTTTTTCGTCACCAATGATCAATTCTAAACCAAAAGGATTTGTTCTAGTCTTTATGAGATCAATTGTCTGAGGATTACAATTGCTTGAAATAAATATTTTTTTTGAGTTAGTCTTATCTAATCTCTGGCTTAATCCTACTGCCTCTGCTGTTGCTGTTGCTTCATCTAATAAAGAAGCATTAGCTATATCCATGCCCGTTAAGTCAATTATTGATTGTTGAAAATTTAAAAGCATTTCAAGACGACCCTGCGCTACTTCAGGTTGGTAAGGTGTATAAGATGTATACCATCCTGGATTTTCTAAAATATTTCTAAGGATTACATTAGGTGTAATAGAATCATAGTATCCCATTCCAATATAATTTTTAAAGATTTTATTTTTTTTAGATATAGATTTTAATTTTTTTAAAGCATCGTTTTCTGACATCGGCTGATCGATTTTAAGATCATCTTTTAATAAGATTTTTTCTGGTACAGTATTACTCATTAGATCCTCTAATGATTTATACCCAACGTATTGCAACATTTTGGACTGATCTTCTTCGGAAGGACCAATATGTCTTTTAATAAATTCTTTTGAATTATCGTCGATCATTTAACTTGGATTCTCCTTACAAAATTTATCATATTCGTCTTTTGACATTAGCGAATCATACTCACCTTTATCCTTAATCTTTAACTTAAAAAACCAGCTCACCCCTTCAGGGTCTGAGTTAACGCTACCAGGGTCATCAGCAATAGCTTTATTTCCCTCAGTAATTTCTCCAGAAATAGGAGAATAAACATCACTCGCAGCTTTAGTAGACTCTACAACAGCTGCTTGACCTTCTTTTTCTACAGCTTTTCCTGCATCAGGAACCTCCACAAAAACAATATCACCAAGCATTTCAGTTGCATGCTTAGTTATTCCTACTGTAGCAACGTCTCCATCCAGTGAAACCCACTCATGTTTCTTAGAAAATTTTTTTTCACTCATATTTATTTTCCCTTATTTAACATAACTTTTTTTATAAAATGGAAGTTCAGAAATCTTACCCCCATATTTTTTTCCTCTTACTTCAAGCTGAATAGATGTACCTATTTCAGAAAATTCTGATTTAACATATCCCATTGCAACTGGAGCGTTAACACTCGGACCAAAAGTACCGCTTGTAACGAATCCTATTTCATTATTATCTGACGAAAAGATTTTCGTATTTTCTCTAGCTATAACTTTTCCATCTGGCTTTATACCAACTCTAATTTTTTCACTTCCGTTTGCTAATAAAGATTTTATTTTTTCCCATCCATTAAAGCCACCGACTTCTTTTCTTTTTTTTGCAATAGCCCATTTTAAATTAGCTTCTACAGGATTTATTTTTTCATTTAAATCATGACCATATAAACATAGACCTGCCTCTAATCTTAATGTATCTCTAGCTCCTAAACCTACCGGTTTAACCTCATTTGAAATTAAGTAATCGATGAGCTTTTCAACTTTTGCGTTTGAAATTGAGATTTCAAAACCATCTTCACCTGTATATCCAGATCTTGTTATATAAAGATTTTGACCTTCATATTTAAAATTATTTCCTGTCATAAATTTTAAATTAGCAACACCCGGGATTAATTTTTCTAAGATCTCTACTGACTTTGGGCCTTGTAATGCTATTAAAGATAAATCTTTATTTAAAACATGTTTATGATTTTTTTTTAAAAATTGCGAAATTTGTTTTATATCGTTTTCTTTACAGGCTGCATTTAAAATTATACAAAAACCCTTTTCTGTTCTTGTAATAATTAAATCATCAATTATTCCACCTTCGTTGTTAAGTAAAAAAGAGTATTTTGAATGATTAATTTTTAGATTTTCTAAATCTGCTGGTATAATTTTTTCTAAAGACTCTATTAGTGTTTCATCCCCTTCTAAAAAAAATTGCCCCATATGCGAGACATCAAAAAAACCAGCGTGAGTTCTTGTAGAAATATGTTCCTTTACAATACCTTCTTTGTATTGAATGGGCATTTCATAACCTGCAAAAGGAACAAATTTTGCTCCTAAGTTTTTATGATAATCGTATAAAGCTGTTTTTTGTACTTCCATAATAACTCTTTTTTAACCCCATCTGTCTATTTACCTGAGAGATTTAATCCTTCGGTGAGGCCTATGCCTGCTTTCCAGAGCTATTACGGTAACGGTCCTTTTGCCTGAGAGTTTCCGGGGTGGTTGCTCCTTCGGCGCCATAATGGTCTCTCCCGTTACGTCGCGGACTTTGATATAAAAAAACTAAAAAGTCAATCTTAAATAAATACCTCTAAAACTAGAATTTTTACTAATTAGAAAAAAGTGTTGAAGGACCAACTCTTTTAAAGGTATTAAATTTACAAACTTTCATATAATCGTTAATTTTGTCACAATCTCTAGATTTTGTACCGTCAACATTATGCGTTTCAATTGAAATAAGTGCTGGTTTAAGCTTGTGAGGTACTAATTGGGTTAAGATACTAAAATCTTTACCCTCAACATCAATATTAAGAAAATCTATATTTTTAAATTTACTCAATTTCAAAATTTCATCGATAGTTTTTGATTTTATAGTTTTAAATGAGACCTCCTTAAAAAATTCTGACTTAAAAGAATCATAAAAAGTTTGGTCTAATGTATTCATGGGGCTGAACGGATGATCGAGATATGCTTTAAATTCCTCACCATTTTCGTTTATAGTAGTACATAAATTTAGATCATTTGGTCTAATTATATTAAATAAATCGATTGATGTAGGGTTAATATCAATGTTTATACCATTCCATCCATTTTTAAAAAGTAAACATGTGTTGCTATACATCAATGGATGAAAACAGCCAACATCAAAATATACACCATTTTTCTTTCCTCTAAAAAATTCAACAATGGATAAATCTTCGCCCCATTGTGAATATCTTGATCTATCAATAAAACATTTATGACGAATATATAAATTATAATAAAGATATAATTTATAAGTAAAATTAGTTTTGAAAAAAAAATGTTTTAATGACACAAAATAAGTTACGTTTTTAATTTACTTTTATCAAAACTTTTTAAAATTATTGCTAAAATGATAACTGCACCTCCAAGAAATACACTAATTGGAGGAACTTCATTTAAAAAAATCCAAACCCAGAGTGGTGCACACAAAGTCTCCATTAGCATTAAAATACCAACCGTTGCTGACTCAACTGTTCTAGATCCAATAGTTATGCATATAAAACTTATTGCTAATTGTGGCACTCCAAGTAAAAAACCCATTAAAAGATCGTGGCGAGTGAATTCGAATGACTCTGTTAATAAAAAACCGTAAATAAGGCTAAATATTCCTGAGTAAAAAATCGCAGGTACCATGTCAACTTTATTATTTTTTCTAATGATCATTACTAAAATTGCAAAATTTATGGGTATAGCAAGCGCAACAATATTCCCAAATAAAGAACCAGTAGAAATAGAGTCCCCAACCATTACAATTATCCCGCTCATAGCAAGAAATATAGAAATTGAACCAATTAATGAAACTTTCTCTCTTAAATAAAAATATCCAAAAATAGCTAGGAACATTGTTTGCGTACTAATGATAAAAACAACATTTGCGACAGTGGTATTGCTCATTGCAACTACAAAAGCAACAAAGCTAAATGATAAAACAAATCCACCTAATAATCCTGGAAGACCAGATTCTTTAATTATATTAAAGGTATTTTTTTTATAAGTTACCAAAAGAAAAACTATTAGGGCTAAAAGGAAAAAAAATGATCTAAGAAATAATATTTGCCAGATACTTGCCTCTTCAAAAGACCTAATTATGAAACCTCCCCAGCTCAAACAGAATCCGCCAAATAATAGTAAAATATAACCTGGTATTTTATATAAAAATTGCATTTAAAATCTTTTCAAAATATTTTTAAAATAATATTGTAAAGTTAAGGATCTAAATATCATAAATAGTAAAAGAGATAACCAAATACCATGATTATCTAAATATTTTGTAAGAGGAATTGATACTCCAATATAACTTAAAACAGATATTATCATTGCATTTCTAATTTCTTTTGTTTGGGACGCTCCGATAAATATTCCATCTAATTGATAACAAAAACACGCAATAGGTGGAATAATAATAACCCATAAAACATGTTTAAAAGAAATAAATCTTAAAATCTCAATATCAGTAAAGATGTAAATTATTTCTTTAAAAATTATTAAATAGATTATTGAGATAATGATAGCAGTGATAAAGCTTACCTGAATAGAATTTTTTACAACTTCTAAAAAAGATTTTTGATTTCTTTTTCCTACTGCAAAACCTACAATTCCTTCAGTAGAAAATGCATAAGCATCTAAAAAGAATGATGATAGAATTATAAATTGCATTAATATTGTATTAACTGCTAGATAATCCTCTCCAATTTTTGACCCAAGATAAGTTACCCATAGAAAAGCAAATGTGAGAAATAAAGTTCTTATGAAAATATCTAAATTTATTTTTAAAAGTTTGAGTAATTTAGACTTTACTACTAAATTTTCAAATTTAGGATTAATTTTAAATTTTTTAATAATAAAATTATAAGTATATAAAGAGAAGATTATTAAGGTTATATAACTTGAAATTAATGTTCCTAAAGCTACACCAAAAACGTTAAAATTGTATGTCAAAACTAGAATAGAACTAAAAACAATATTCAAGCTTGATAGAACAATTATCAAAAGACTTGAAATTTTAGTTTTTTGTATTCCTAAATAAAAACCTATTAGAACATAAATAATTAATTCTGCAGGTATTGAAAAAATTCTTACGTTTAAATAAGTTTTTATTAATACCTCTGTTTCATCAGAGGGAGAAAAAAAATTACTTATTGCGTTTTTTAAGATTGGGAAGAAAATAATTATTATTAATGCTGCAATTAGAGCAATAACTAAATTTCTTAAAATCGTTTTTATTATCTCTCTATAATCGCTTCTCCCATATGCCTGTGCAACTATCCCAACGGTCCCCATTCTTAAAAAACCGAAACTCCAAATAATCATTGTCATTACCGAAGTAGCGATACTGGTGCTTGCTAAATATTTTGTTTCACCAAGATTCCCCATTAAACCAGTATCAACCATGCCCACTAAGGGAATAGCCAGGTTTGAGAAAAAAACCGGTATGGACAACAAGATTATTTGTTTTTTTGAAAATTTTGATGAGCTTTTTTGAAAATTCATTTTATTCTTTAATATATTCTTAGAACCTTATATACATTGATTCTATTAATGTTAGAGCAAGTAATTATCTCGATTCAGATTATACTTATAGATATTGTCATGGCTGCGGACAATGCCATCATAATAGGCTTAATTGCTGCTGGTTTCGCTACAGATAATAGAAGAAAAATAATTGCTTGGGGTGTGGCAGCCGCATTTTTATTCAGAATAATCTTCGCCTCTGGAGCAAATTATTTATTTGAATTCGCTTGGATAAAGATACTTGGCGGTGTTTTACTTTTATGGGTTATTAACAATCTTAGACAAGACTTTTTCGGTAAAAATAAAATTAAAACACCTCAATTAAAATCTAATGAAACAAAAAGTTTTAGTGTAGGAGTTTATCAAGTTCTTATAGCAGATTTAACTTTAAGCTTTGATAACACTATTGCAGTTGTGGCAGCTTCAAAAGGAAATTTCCATTTAATGGTTATAGGCCTCTTGTTATCTGTATTCCTGATAGCAACTCTAGCGAGTTATTTTGCAGACTATATGAAAAAACATCAATGGCTGGTCTACGTTGGTCTTTTTGTAATTTTAGTTATAGCTATCCAATTAATTATAGGCGGACTTGTCAATTATGATGTTCTCTCAATAAATGAAAAATACAAATTTCTATTTTTATAATTAATGGTAGACTTTTGTATTATAGGGTCGGGTGTTGCAGGCTCAACAATATCCAAAATACTTTCAAAAAAATATTCTGTTTTAGTACTTGATAAAGCAAGAGGCCCCGGAGGAAGATCATCTAATAAAAGGTTCCAAAAAAACTTAAGTTTTGATCACGGTGTTCAATACATTTCACCAAAGTCAAAAAGATTTAAAAAGTTTTTAGAAAATTTACGCAGAAGAAATATTGTAAAAATTTGGGATGGAGATCATTTAGACTTCACTTTCGAGAAAAAAGAATTTAATAGAAAGTATATTGGAAGACTAGGAAATAATGATATTTGCAAGTATAATTTAAAAAATATCAACCAATCATATCAATCTACGGTAAAGTCTATTAAATTTAACAAATTTTTTTGGGAAATAAAGTTAGATAATGAGAAATATCTTCAATCAAAATCAATAATTTTAACTTGTCCATTTCCTCAATTGAAAAAATTAGCCTTTAAATTTTTAAATAAAAAAATCTTTAATTTGAAAATAAGTATGCACCCAAATATTACAACGATGCTTGCTTTTAAAAATAAGAAGGAAATTCCTGTAAGTAGTATAAAATTCAAAGACGATCTTTTGGGTTGGGCAGCAAATGAAAATAGTAAAAAAAGATTTAAATCAACATTGTCTCTTTGGACTTTACAGTCAACAGTAAAATGGGCAAAAAAAACTATAAACAATTATAAAAAAAATCGTAAAGTGGAAAATGCTATGATTTCTAAATTTCTTTCTTCCACGGGTTTTAAAAAGAACACCATAATTTTTAAAAAAACTCATGGTTGGAAATATTCTTACAATTACCAACAAACTTTAATGAAAAGCTACTGGGATAAAAATAAAAGAATAGGTGTTTGTGCGGATTGGTTTATTGGTCCAAAAGTTGAAAGTGCTTGGTTAAGTGCAAATGATTTAGCTAAAAAAATAAAAAAGATTTAAATTTTAATTAAGCATATTTCGTAATACATACTGGAGTATTCCACCGTTTTTATAATACTCGACCTCATTCTCAGTATCTATTCTACATAACACTTTTATCTTTTTGCTTGTCCCATCCTTATATTTTATTTCACAAATAACTTCTTCTCTCGGCTTAACACCATCTTTGATATCAACAACAGTAATTAGTTCAGCGCCAGTAATATTTAATTTTTTTCTGTCAAAACCTTCTTTAAATTGTAAAGGTAAAACTCCCATTCCCACAAGATTTGATCTATGTATTCTCTCAAAACTTTCTGCTAAAACAGCTTTTATTCCAATTAATTTTGTTCCTTTTGCTGCCCAATCTCTTGAGGAGCCAGTTCCATATTCTTTACCAGCTATTACAACTAAATCATCATTTCTCTTTTTATATTCCATTGCAGCTTCATAAACGCTCATGGGTTTACCCTCTGGATATAATATTGTGAATCCACCTTCAGTCCCTGGAGCCATTTCATTTCTAATTTTAACATTACCAAAAGTTCCTCTCATCATAACTTCGTGATTTCCTCTTCTAGCACCATAGGAATTAAAATCTTTTTGTTGAATTTGAAATTTTTCAAAATAATCTCCTGTAGGACTCTCCTTTTTTATACTTCCAGCCGGTGATATGTGGTCTGTTGTGACAGTATCTCCTAAAACTAACAAAATTCTCGCATCATTTATTGGTTTAAACCCTTCAGGCTTATCAGGAAGATTATCGAAGAATGGCGGCCTTTTCACATAAGTCGAATTTTCTTGCCAATTATAAATATCACTATCTACAGTGTTGATCTCTCTCCACTCTTTGGGACCCTCTGAGACATTAGAATACCTTTTTTTAAACATTTCAGAATCTAAAGAAGTTAACATAATTTCTTCGATCTCTTGATTGCTCGGCCATATGTCTTTCAAATAAACGTCTTTATTATCTTTATCTTTACCTAAAGGTGACTTATATAAATCAAAATTCATGCTACCAGCAATAGCATACGCGACAACTAAAGGAGGCGAAGCTAAATAGTTAGCTTTTACATCTGGACTGATTCTACCTTCAAAATTTCTATTACCAGATAAAACTGAAACTGCGTATAAATCATTTTGATTAATTGCATCAGAAATATCTTTATTTAGAGGTCCTGAATTTCCAATACAAGTAGTACAACCATATCCAACTAAGTTAAATCCTAATTCATCTAGATATTTGTTTAAACCAGCTTTCTCTAAATAATCAGTTACAACTTGTGAGCCTGGCGCTAAGGAAGTTTTGACCCAAGGTTTTACTTTTAATCCTTTCTCATAAGCTTTCTTTGCTAAAAGCCCTGCACCTATAAGAACACTTGGGTTAGATGTGTTAGTGCATGATGTTATTGCAGCAATTACAATATCACCATCTTTTATTTTAAAATCTACTCCTTTGACATTTGCAACAACTTGTTTCTTTCTTTTTGTATTTTCCTCATAAACCTTAGCAAAATTTGTCGCTGAGTTTGTTAGTAATACTTTATCCTGAGGTCTTTTAGGACCTGAGATACTAGTAACTACGGAACTTACATCTAATTTAACTACATCAGTAAATGTAATATTATCATTTGCCCATAAACCTTGTTCTTTACAATATTTTTCAACTAGAGAAATAGTTTGATCATCTCTACCTGATAATTTTAGATATTTTAATGTTTCATTATCAACAGGAAAGAATCCACAAGTTGCACCATATTCAGGCGCCATATTAGCTATTGTTGCTCTATCTGCTAATGTAAGGTTTTGTAATCCTTCACCAAAAAACTCCACAAATTTTCCAACTACACCTTTTTTTCTCAAAATTTCAACAATAGTAAGAACTAAGTCAGTTGCGGTTGTGCCCTCCTTTAATTTTCCTTTAATCTCCACGCCAACAACTTCTGGTATAAGCATTGATATTGGTTGACCCAACATTGCAGCTTCAGCTTCAATACCACCTACTCCCCATCCTAATACTGATAATCCATTTACCATTGTAGTATGACTGTCAGTACCTACCAATGTATCTGGATAAGCATATAAAACGCCATCACTTTTAGAAGACCATACAACTTTAGATAAATATTCTAAGTTAACCTGATGACATATTCCTGTACCAGGGGGGACTACTCTAAAGTTATCGAAAGCTTTTTGCCCCCATTTTAAAAAAGAATATCTTTCTCCATTTCTAGAAAATTCTTTTTCAACGTTTTTTGCAAATGATTTTCCAGATGCATATTCATCTACCATCACTGAGTGATCTATTACTAAATCTACTGTCGAAAGAGGATTAATCTTTTCAGGATCTTTATTTTTATTTTTTACAGCGTCTCTCATGGCGGCTAAATCCGCGACTGCAGGTATTCCAGTATAATCTTGCATCAAGACTCTTGCTGGCCTATATGCGATTTCAGTGTTTGATTTTTTATTCTTTAACCAGTCTTTAATCGCTAAAATTTGATTTTCGTCAACTGAAACTCCATCTTCATGTCTCAATAGATTCTCAAGTAAGACTTTTAAAGATATTGGTAGTTTAGAAATCCCCTCTAATCCGTTACTTTCTGCTTTTTTTAAACTAAAAATTTTAAACTCTTTACCAGATGATGAAATACTATCTAATGATTTAAATGTGTTTTTGCTGTTAAATTTCATTGACTATACATAGAACAAAATTACGCAAACGCTAAGTAAAAAAGACATTGTATAATTAAAATTCTTTATAAATTTATCACTTGTGGCGAATTTTCTCATATATTTTCCCATTAAACACCAGGTTGTTTGGCTTCCAACGGCCATCAAAAACCAAACAATTGTTAAAACAATCGAGTCTCTTAAGTAATTATTTTGAGTATCAATAAATAAAGAAATTGAGGTCAATCCGACTATAATACTTTTAGGATTTACAAACTGAAACCAAAAAGTATTTAAAAAAGTTACCGGTTTTGGATCAATTTTTTTATCTTTTGTTTGTCCTGCAAAAGATAATTTATATGCCATATATAACAAATAGATTGACCCTAATATTTTGATTGTAGTTTGAATAAATGCATACTTTTGAAAAATAGCTCCAGATGTAAGTTGCAAAAGAATAATTAAAAGCGTCCATCCGATTATTACTCCAAGCATTGTAGGAATGGCTTTTTTAAACCCAAAATTAAAAGCTGTATAGGATGTCATAATATTATTTGGTCCAGGAGAAAACGCGGTTGCAATTCCGAATAAAATTAGTGGAACAAGTTGCATTAAAATTTAATGAGGCGCTCTAAACTTACTATGACAAGCCGAACAATTGCTCCACATCAGCTCTTTCTGCGCTGCTCTAAGATCCTCTGCAGTATCTATTACTTTAGCAAGTTTAATCATATCATCTGAAGCTTTTTTCATTAAAGCATTGAATTCATCTTTATTTTCCCAAATGCTCGGTAGTGCTCCTGTTTTAAACCCCTCTTTTGCATTTTCAGGAAAATAATCTAATAATTTTATATAATTATCTGAAATTTTTTTCATTAAAGGTTTAGCCTCCTCAATCCTTTTAGATTTCAGTAATATAGATATTTTTTTAGCATTTTGATAGTTTTCACTAAACATTGCTTTTCTACCTTTAATAATTTCTTCTACAGTTTGAGCATTAGCAGAAAAAGAAAAGGTTAAAGAAAAAATAATAATAATAATTGTTTTTATTATTTTTATCTTTTGTATCATATAATTTATATTGTCATGAAAACTGAAGATTTCCCATCTTTAAGTTGATAAATAACATATGGCTCATCTTTATCACCTGGCATTCCTGGTGTGCCGATTGGCATTCCAGGCAAAGCTATACCATCAATATCAGGTTGCTCTTTTAATAATTTATTAACCGCCTCAAACGGAACATGTCCCTCAATAAAGTATTTACCTATGATAGTAGTATGACAAGACTGCATTTCGACAGGAATATTATATTTTTGTTTTATTGTATGAAGGCTTCTCATATCTGTTTGTTTTACTTTGAATTTTTCTTCTTCTAAAAATAAAACATATCCATAACAACATCCGCATGAGGGAGTTTTAAAAACTTCAACGATTTGTTTATTGTTAATATTAGCTAAAGCGTCTTTTTTATCTGTGACAAAATTAAAGATATAATAAACAGAGAATAGTAATACTGTAAAAGCTGTTAATTTGATTATAATGTTTTTAAGTAGCATGCTTAAATATAATTAATTATGAAAATATTTAACAGTAATAATGATTATGGGCTATTAGCCAAATTGTTCCACTGGCTAACATTTATTGTCTTAATAGCCCAGGTGCCCTTTGGGTTTTACCTTGTAGGGCTTGAATTTTCTGATGAAAGAATTGAGCTTGAAAATTTACATATTCTGGTTGGGATAACCGTTTTCTATCTTACTTTGTTTAGACTAATTTGGAAATTTTTTAACAAAAGTCCATCTGAAACTAAAAGTTTTTTTAAAGGACAAGTCTTCATTGGAAAGGCTAATCATTTTTTGCTTTATGTAACTATTTTTTCCATAACTATTTCTGGAATTCTTAAAAAACTTTATATGGGAGAAAAGCTTAATTTCATATTTTTTAAATATGGATTTGAAAAAGATAATTTTGTTTTAGCGGATGCTTATTATGAAGTTCATATTTATGCTAATTACTTATTATTAGCACTTGTAAGTCTGCATATACTTGCAGTGATTGTTCATCATTATGTTTTTAAGGATAAAATCTTAAACAAAATTACTTAATGGCAAGCTTCGTTAAATTTTTTTAGTCTCCAATAATTATATGGCCAAGGCGTTACAAAACCAACAGCTAACATTATTGGCACAACCCACCAAGTTAAAATAGCTCCTCCAGTGAGAAAATAATCTGTAGCATTCATGGCAATTTCCATACTCACCATTGAGATTAAACTCATTCCAACAGCTGTTTTAAAAGCTAACTTTAAAGAGAAATTCTGTTTTAATAAGATAATGGTTTCTAAAATAATACTTGTAATAATCCCATTGATAATTGCTAAAACCATAATTGCTAAAACAGGAAAGGGAATTTTAGTTAATTGAAAAAATAAAATAGTTCCAAAATCACCAATAGAACATCCAAGTAAACACCAAAATGTGTTTTTTGCACTTCTAGACCAAGTGTGTTTGCAGCTCCAATGAAAAGTTTCAGAACTCATGATAAAAAATTCGCAAAATACTTATGAATGAAAAAACCTAAAGTTAATAGGAGTATTCCAGTGCCATAGATCATCCAAAAATTCATATTGAATTGTTTTGCAAAGAAAAAAGGAAGAAAAAATAAATAACTTACTGGAACAGCAACTAAAATACTTTTGGCATACAAAACTGTTTTTTCAACGTTGGAATGTTCAAAATAAACAAAAGCAATTGCAATTAATGAAGCCATAGGTAAGGCAATTATAAAACCTGCCATCCTAGGGTTTTGACCTGCAAGCCATGATGAAAAGGCTATAATTAATCCAGCAAACAAAGCTTTTAGTGCAAATATCATTTAGGCAATATCTAATCCATTATCAGTTTTCTGAGATGGGTGCACTAGGACAACTTTTCCGTCTTTTTCAATAGCTCCAAGGATTAAAACTTCAGATACAACGCCAGCTATATTCTTTGTTGGAAAGTTACAAACTCCTATAACCTGTCTGCCTACTAAACTTTCAGCGTTGTAGTAATGAGTAATTTGAGCTGATGATTGTTTGACTCCAATCTCTTCTCCAAAATCTACTTTAATTACTAATGAAGGTTTTCTCGCTTTTTCATTAACTTTTACTTCCAAAACAGTGCCAACTTTAATCTGCACTTTTTTAAAATCATCATAAGTTATTTCCATGATTTACTTACTTACTCTTTTATTTACATTTTCAAGTGCTTTGGTGAACTTTGTAAAGAATTTTCCTTTTTTCAATTCATTAAGAACCTGCATATTTAAACCTTTTGGGGTCTGTGAGTCCGCTACAAGTTTTTTAAATCCTTGAGATGATTTATTAAGAGCATCCTGACTTAAAGCAAAAAATAATTCAGCTACATAAGTGTCAGCAAATTTTTTATTAATCCTTTTTTTTACAAGCCATTTTGAACTTGTGTTCAAAATTTCATAGTAAGCAGCCATCAAAGATGCAGTTGACCAAAACTTATAACTTAGTTTTTCATTTTTAATTTCTAAAACGTTGCCTAAGTGTTTAAAAATATTCTTTGCAAATTTACTGGGAGGACAAATAATTATTGGTCCTTTTTTAATCTCTATTGGAGGTAAAGGAATTGCTCTTACTATACTGTTATTATTTATAATTTTTTTTAACTTAATTAAATTAATTGTAGATATAAGACTTATTATTTTCTTATGTTTTGGAAAAGAGAGTTTATGTAAAATTTTATTTCCTACATTTGGCGTTATACCTAAAAAAATTACAGAAGATTTATCTATGATTTCTTGATTATCTTTTATTACTTGAATTAATCTAAATTTTTTTTTTAGTTTATTTGATATTATAGCGTTTCTAGAAGATATATAAATCTTCTTAACTTTTAATTTAGATTTAAAAATACCAAAAATAATAGAAGAAGATATTTTTCCTGTTCCAATAAAGCCTAAAATCATAAGAAATTAAGATATATAAGCTTATTACAATAATAAAGAAGATTTTACCCCATGAAGTTGCTGAAAAATTACAATAATTTGAATCACTTAGAAATTTTTGTAAATCTTATGCAATGAATGTTGAACTTTGCTTAAATTTTTTTGATTTGCAGATACCCATGGATTTTTACAACCCCATTTTTTAATTGTTGGTATTAAAGAATGCTCCCAATTTAAATAACCATTCGAGTCAGATTTGTTTCCAAAGTGCCTTTTTGGAAAGAAATAAGTGGGATCAGATTTTGTTAATTTATAAGTTTTTTTAATTTTACAAGCATTACTTTTCTGCCATATAGCTTGGTAACCCATTCGCCTCAACCATATAACAGTAAAAACAGCTGAACTTGGAATGTTAGAAAATATTAAAATTTTAGTATTTGTTGATGATATAAATTTATCAGTACTTTGTATTAGTGTCGTCGCATTAACTTGTTTCCAACCAGCTATTTTTTTAAAACTCTTAATTTCAGAATGTATTTGAAAATTATATAAGTTAGTGTTTTTAATTTTTATTTGAGTAAACGGGATTTTAAATTTTTTAGCAATGTTATTTGCTAATTTTAAATCGTTTTTATAATTTATTTTTGTAGATTTAATTTTAGATTGGTTTTTAAATGTACGGTCAAATCCATTTAACACCCAGTTTTGTGTTCCACCATTTAAAACATATTTTTTATTATTAAAATCAAAATCCTTTAATGTTTGGTATGCAATAATACTCCTTGTTCTACCGGCACAATGAACAATATAATTTTTTCTTAAATTTTCTTTATTATTTATATAACACGGTAATTCACCTCCAGAACATTGAACTGATTGAGGTAGAGAAAATTTTTCAAATTCTTTTTTAGGTCTGGCATCAATTTGTAAATAATTATGGTTTTTTTTGTGAATTCTAGAAAGGTCTTTAGCATATAAATTTTTTATATTAGAGGTAATTTCTATCCATTCACCAAATGCTTTTGAAAAAGTGTATTCTCCTGTCCAAAAGGGAAATTTGTTTTTTTTCCAATTTTTATACCCCCCTTTAACAATAAACGACTTATGATACCTCATTTTTTTAAGTATTTTTTGTATTTGAATTGTTTGAATATCATTTTTTAAACCAATAAGTATTAGTGTAGTATTTAAGTCAGGAACTAATTCCCTTATTAAATATTTAAATTTTGAGAGGGGACAATTGACCGAACCAAAAGCAAAACCATGAACATATTCTTTTCTTTCTCTAATATCTAAAAAAGAGATATTTTTTTTATTATTTTTTAAAAGATTTATTGTTTGTTTGGTACTTATTTCGTTTTCTTTTAATATACTTTTTTTATCCATTGATTAATAAAATTTGCAATATCTGAGCTATTTTTTTCGTGCATCATCATGTGTCCATTTCCTTTAATATTGTTATCTTCTAATCTTATAAAATCATGCTTAACTCCTGCTTGTTTTAAAAAATTGCTAGTCCCATGATCATAAGGGGAGTGATAAGATGCCTCTGCTGTTAAAATTAAGATTTTAACTTTTGAAAGATTGACAAGTTTTCTTGCAGGTTCTTTTTGAAGAAAACATTGCACTAAATTTTCTGGAGTTTTATTTTCATCAATTTTAGGTATAAGTTTTTCATTGTCCTTCAATGGTGGATCATAAGTAAGGGGTGAATACGTAATGCCGTTGGGTCTATCTGGTTCTAAGCTTGTTTGATACCATTTTTTATCGAAATCATTTTTTTTAAAAGTTTGTTTATTTAAATGACTATGTTTAATACCGCCATACGAAACATTGAAAAACGGTGGCCCATTTGGCTCTACAGCTACACAAGCTTTTACTTTATCTGGTCTAACATCAGCAGCTAACCAACAAAAAGGTCCTCCTTGGCTATGGCCAAGGACAACAGTTTCTCCAACTATATCAATGAGTTCTGAGAGTGCTAACTTCGACATTTCTTCGATATAAACTCGATCTGACATCGTATTGACCTGGGAGGCCATATATTCCTCAAATATTTTATCTCCCCTCAAACCACTTCCAGGCCACTGATTGTGTAATTTTGCTTGCGGCCAATTACCTTTTTTTGCCATGGCTGTGAACCTTCTCTCCGCATCTTCTATATTAGTTTCTCTATCCATATATTCACCATAGAGAGTGTTTGAATAACCTGATCTTGCCCTACCAGGTTGGTCAATAACGTAGACTGAATAACCGTGAGATAAAAAGTCATGAAGCCACCCTCTTCTTCCATCAGCAGTAGTTATAAAACCTGAACCACTTTGACCTCCACCATGGATTAAGATTATATTTTTATTATTTGATTTTGCGGGTATAAAGCTTTCAACATACATTTTTCCTTTAAGAACATTGTTATCTTTTACTTTTTGAACTTTTCCGCCTACAAAAAAAATTTTGTGTTCTTTGAGATTAATTTCTGAGTTCTTATTCATACAGTTTTCATTTTATATCTTGAAAAGGTTAATGCAATTTTATTTTTTTTTCCTTAAAAATTTTAAAATAAATGGAACAGAAAAAATTATAAAGAATACTCTTAGAAAATGATGGTAAGTCACGAATAATGGGTCAATGTCATAAGCAACACTTATAACTACTACCTCATGAAGCCCTCCTGGAGCAAAACTTAAAAAGGCAGCCATAAAGTCAAAGCCTAAATATATTTTTAAAATATAAGCAAAAATAGCAGCAATACCTAGTAATATTGCTGACATTATAGCACCATGAAAAGAAAAAAATAATATTTCTTTGGGTGCTAAACCACTTAATCTACAACCAATCGCAGATCCTAAAAAAACTAAAGCTACATTAATAAAAATATCGGGGAAACGTGCAGTTGTTAGTTCTAGGGTATAGAAAAAACCAGCGACTATCATTGCTGCTAGTATTGGAGCAGATGGTATTCTAAATTTTTCTAAAACTTTTGTTCCAATTAAGGAAACAATAATTAAGAAAATTATTTCTAGAAAATACCTTAAATTATAAGTAGCAATATTTCCAAAAGAGTCTATTTCTTGATAGCCTATTTGGGTAACAAATATAAAAGGCAAAAAAAGAACAACAAATAATACTCTAGTAGCTTGAGGAATAACTACTTGGCCTCTTTCTTTTTTATTATTTGTGATATCGCTAATTGCAGTTGATATAACAACAAATGCGCCAGGTAAAGCAGCCAACGTTGAGACATATTTTTTAAATTTACAAATTTTTACAAAATAAAATGCAACTACTACTGTTCCAACAATTGTACATATAATCATTGCGATAGAAGAATATATCCAAAGATGAATTTTATATAATAATGAGATATTAAATGATCCAGCAAGTATTACACCAATTATTAATAAGACAGGAAGAAAAATTTTTTTATCAAAAGTAATTTTGTAACTGCTAAAAGATACTACAAGATTTAATAACAAAGCTCCTAAAAGCCATGGTAAAGGTAAATTTATTAATGTAGCAAGATAGCCCCCTAAGATACCTATTAAGACACTCTTATAACTTCTCTTCATTGCTAAATAATAATTTTTCATAATTAATTTTGTTTTATTTTTAGATATTTTTTTAATTCTAGTAAATTTAGGGTATCGCTTGCTTTGTTTTTGAATTTGGGGTTTTTGTTTTTTTTAATTAAGTCAAGTGTTTGATTTGTTGAGTCGACATAGCTATTTAGTACCTGTTGAGAATATAAAATAAACTTAAAGCTACTCTTTTTAATTTTATTCATATTAAATTTAATTTTTTCTGTGATATTTATAAAAAGTGGTATGTTTTTAACTTCTTTAGAAATTAGATCTGCTTGCTTAGTATTATTAATCCCTGTAATAAAAATGGCATCAGCTCCTAATTTTTTATATAAATTAGCTCTATTTACAGCTTCTTTGATTGAATTGTTAGTTAAAGCATCAGTTCTTGCTATTACTAAAATACCTTTTGTTTTTTTAGAGGCTTTAATTGCTGTTTTAATTCTCTTTGATGCATTTTTCATATCTAGCAATTTTACTTTATCTGTTAAGGCACATATTTTTGGAAATACCTGATCTTCTAGAATTAAAGCCGATGCACCAGCGTTAGAAAGATCCTTGACTGTTTTAAAAACATTCTTCAAATCTCCAAAACCAGTATCGGCATCTACAATAATTGGAATTTTTGATTGATTGCAAATTAGTTTAGTCGATTCAACAAGTTCTTTTCTAGAAATTACACTAGCGTCCGGATACCCAAAGCTAGCAGACGAAAGTGCGAAACCTCCTATAAATCCAATTTTAAAACCTTTTTTTTCAATTAATTTAATAGAAAGAGGGTCATGGCAAGTTGGGATTTTATAAGATTTTTTATCATTAAAATACTTTTTTAATGTTTGAGTTTTTTTATTCATTAGATACAAGTCTTTTCATTTGATTTTGATACCCGGATAAAATTTTATAAAATTTTGCTACTGATTTATTTGTAAAAAATTGTCTCCAACCGGATATACTTAATGTTCCAGTAAAATTTTCCTTATTATTAAATATTGGAACAGCGACACTTGCTATGTTATCCAATCTTTCTCCTGCAGTATAAATATAACCTTTTTTATTTATCAAATTTTTAAGCTCTTGATCATTTTGAGTAAAAGCTTTTATTACTTTCCCAGTAGCCGATTTTAACTCAAATGTAGTCCCTTCAACCACATAATGGTTAAGTTCCGACTTTGAGTTTACTCTATATAAACAAACTTTTTTACTACCTGCTTTTACCCAATAGCCAGCTGATTGCCCTGTAGACTCCAGTATTCTATTTAGTATTAACCTTATCTCTTCTCCTGATTTAAAGTTTGAGTTGTAAATTGAACCTAATTTCCAACTACCTGGTCCTAATCGGTAGCTACCATTAATTTCATTTTTGATTAAAAAATTGTATTTAATTAGTGAGTTACAGATTCTTAAAATTGTAGATTTATTTAGCTTTGTAGTTGAGGAAAGTTCTTTTAAAGACACGCTTTTGTTAGCATCATCGAAGGAATTTAAAATCTGAAAAGTTTTGTCTAGAACTTTAATGTTGCTCATGTGTTTTGCATTGTGAAACAGACATTTTATATTATAAAATTTGTTGACAATCTATAATTTTTTTGCTGAACTAAGAAATCACTACAAATTGTTATGGGAAAAGCTTACACACCAAATATAAAATCAGATAAAGGAAAAAACCTTACAAAACACGTTGCTGAATTTGTTAAAAAAAATAAGTATCAATCAATTCCTAAAAACGTTGTTGAGTTAGCTAAAAAACATATTTTAGATGGTTTCGGGTTAGCTTTATCAGGATCAGTAGCAAGAACTGGAGATTATTTATTTAAACATATTAAAAATAACTCTGCAAAAGGAAGAGCTACAGTAATTGGTTCAAAAATGAAAGTAACATCTCGATTTGCTGCATTAGCTAACGGTACCGGGATACATTCTGATGATTACGATGATACTCAATTAGCTGTTCAAAAAGATAGAGTTTATGGCTTGTTAACACATCCAACTGCACCTTGTTTACCAAGTGCTTTTGCTGAGGGAGAGTTAAAAAAAATTAATGGTAAAGCTTTTTTAAATGCGTACTTAATTGGTGTGGATGTTGAATGTAAGGTTTCTGAAGCAATGTCACCAAGGCACTATCAACATGGTTTTCATTCGACAGCAACTTGCGGGACTTTAGCCTCTGCTGCTGCTGCTGCAAAAATTAGAGGTTATAATGTATCTCAAATCCAACAATCTTTAGCTATAGCAGCTACAATGAGTGCTGGCTTAAGAGAAAATTTTGGTACAATGACAAAACCATTACATGCAGGGAGAGCTGCTGAAAGTGGTGTCGTTGCATGCGACTTGGTTGGTTTTGGATGGTCAGCAACTGATAAAATTTTGGAGTCACCAAGAGGGTTTTTCCAAGCTCATGGTGGAGGCTACAATTTAAATTCAGTAAAAGGCCAGCTCGGAAGACCATGGACTTTTTCGAAACCTGGTGTTTCAATTAAACCTCACCCTTGTGGTTCATTAACACATCCAGGAATGACGAAAATGCTTGAGTTAATTTTAAAACATGACATTAAGCCAAATGAAGTTGTTAAGGTTGATGTGGGCACTAACCATAATATGCAAAACGCTTTAATCCACCATAGACCTACAAATGAATTCCAAGCGAAGTTTAGTATGGAATATTCGATGGCTATCCTTCTGGTGCAAAGACGTGCTTATATTCCTGAGTATCAAGACAAAAGAATAAACAAACCAGATGTTCAGCAAATGCTTAGAAAAGTAAATTTTTATAAGAACAAAATTGCTGAGGCAGCTGGATACGACAAAATGACTACAATAATTGATATTTATTTAAAAAATGGAAAGAAAATATCTGGTCGTGGAGATTTTGGTAAAGGAAGCCCTATGATTCCAATGTCTTACGATGAAGTTGCAGACAAATTTTTAGGTTGTTGTGAATTCGCCAAGTGGCCATCAAAAAAATCAAAAGCCCTTATAGAATTGGTGAGAAATCTTGAAAAAGTAAAAGATATTTCTAAATTAAGTAAGCTTTTATCTAAATAATTAAATACAGAATATTGCTATCCGTTTCATAATAAATTTTTAGTTTTATATTGTAAAATAAAATTTATCTTTATCTTTTAAATAAATATAATAAAACAGAGTAATGGATACCTTTGATTTAGTAATCGTTGGAGCGGGAAATGCTGCTCTTTCTGCAGCAATATCAGCAAAGGAAAATGGTGCAAAAAACATTTTAGTTTTAGAGAAGGCTTCAAAAAAAGATCGCGGTGGTAATAGTAGGTACACTAATGGAGCTTACAGATTTGCCTATAAAGGTTTTTCAGATTTAAAAAAAATAATTCCTAACTTAAAACATACAAAAACAATTGATTATGGTAAGTACACTTCTTCAAATTTTCTTAGAGATATGAACAAAGTTACTCAAGGAAAGACGGATAAATATTTGTCTAAAACATTAACCTCAAAAAGCTTCGAGACAATACATTGGTTAAGTAAAAAAGGTTTAAAATTTAAACCAATAAAAGGAAGACAATCCTTTAAAGTAAACGGAATAATGAAGTATTGGGGTGGCCTCACATTAGAAGTAAACGGACAAGGTGAAAAACTGGTCGACTCATTATTGAATATAGTAAAAAAAAATGGAATTAAGATTCAATACGATACAGCAGTAACTGAATTAATTTATAAAAAAAAAATTGTATGTGGTGTAAAAATATTACATAAAAAAAAGATTAAGAAAATATTTTCAAAATCTGTGATACTTGCTTGTGGTGGGTTCGAATCTAGCTCAAAAATGAGAAAGAAGCATTTAGGTATAGGCTGGGAAGCAGCTAAAGTAAGAGGAACAAGACACAATACAGGTGATGGATTAAGTATGGCCTTGAAAATTGGAGCTATGCCATTTGGGAACTGGTCAGGATGTCATGCAGTTTTCCATGACTTGAATGGTCCTGAGTTTAGTGACTTAAAAATTAGTAATAAGTATAGAAAAATTAGTTATCCTTGGGGAATAGTTTTAAATCTGAAAGGTGAAAGATTTGTT
Source organism: uncultured Pelagibacteraceae bacterium (assembly GCA_902552345.1). Taxonomy (GTDB): domain Bacteria; phylum Pseudomonadota; class Alphaproteobacteria; order Pelagibacterales; family Pelagibacteraceae; genus Pelagilacustribacter. Next base: position 24,541 of record CACDGO010000007.1, read on the forward strand.
GATGAGGGAGAAGATTTTAGGAATTTTACCTATGCTAAGTTTGGACGTGAAGTAATAAATCAACCTAAACAAGTTGGTTGGCAAATTTTTGATAAAAAAGTACGCCATATGTTATACCCAGAGTATGATGTAAAATCTGCAACAATGGTTAAAGCTAACTCTATTAAAGATTTAATATACAAGATCAAAGGAATGAACAGATCAAAAGCTTTAAAAACAATCTTTTTATATAATAATGCTGTTACAAAAAATATTAAGTTTGACCCCACAATTAAAGACGGAAAAAAAACAACTGGATTAAAAATAAATAAAACTAATTGGGCAAACTTAATCGATAAGCCACCATTTTATGCTTACGGTGTTACATGTGGAATAACTTTTACCTTCGGAGGATTAAAGGTAAATAAAAACTGCCAGGTTTTAAATAAATTTAAAAAACCTATTAAAGGGTTATTTGCAGCGGGTGAGATAATTGGTGGAATTTTTTATTTTAATTACCCCGGAGGTAGTGGGCTTACGTCTGGAGCAGTTTTTGGAAAAATTGCAGGAAAATCAGCAGCTAAATTTTAAAAGGAGTCTTTACTTTATATTTTTGTGCTAGTTTATTGAGCTCAATAATTATTCCCTTGGACAGACTAATACCTTTTTTTTTATTTGAAAGATAATTTAAATATTCTGGTTCTCCTGGGTGCATAATTGTCTTAAAACCTTTTGCCTTTTTCAGTTTTTTTACTTTTTTAAAACCAAATTCAATTTTTTTTATAAAACTATTATGTGACTGAAATAAATCTGTCCTCATACAAATCATTAAGTGTCCCACATTTGAAGGGCCAGAAAAATCATTGATTGCATTTTTAACTTTACCACTATGGTTTGCCCCAGTAAAAATACCTGCTACTATATCCATCATCCAGGATATACCAGCACCTTTCATTCCTCCAAAAGGCAACATAATACCTTCAAAAGCTTTTGACCCATCATTAGTAGGTTTTCCAAATTTATCTAAAGCATATCCGAAAGGTATTTTGATTTTTTTTTGAGCTGCGAATTTTAATTTACCTCTTGCTACGGAGGATGAAGCCATATCTAAGATAAAAGGCTTATTTTTATTTTTTGTCGGGCATCCAAATGCAAAAGGGCTTGTGCCAAAAAAAGGCGCCATAGCACCATGAGGCGGTAATGCTTTTGAAGCATTGGTGTATACCCATGCAATACATTTATTTTTTGATGCAAATTCTAAATAATTGGCGGCCATGCCGAAATGATTACTTTTACTTATCGCAACTAGACCTATACCTTTTTCTTTGGCTAAAGAAACACATTTTTTTATACCCGCATTAGCAGCTAAATACCCAAGACCATTATCCCCGGATAAATGAAAAATATTATTTGAAATTTTTTTGAATTTTAAATTTGGATTCTTTTTAGCTGCTTTTTTCTCAATTCTATTTACATAGACTGGCAGTCTAACTATACCATGTGACCAAACTCCTCTTTCATCTGCTCTTATAATTAAATCTGAAATTATTTTAGAATTTGAATTATTTAAGCCTACTTTCTTCAAAATATTATATGTAAAATTAATTAATTCAGATTTTTTATATCTTTTTCTTGAATTCATAATTATTTGAGCTGTTATAGCCTATTATTTTTAAGTTTTTTAAGTATATTATATAATTCTTTTTATTAATAAGTTAAAAGAATTTCTATGATACCTAAAGAATTTAAAAAAATTAGTATTAATAATAAAGAATATGATTTTGTAGATATAAGTAACATTAAAGACATAGATAAAGTTCCCTATACTTATAGAATATTAATAGAAAACATTATTCGGCAAAATTTGATAGGTCTAAACAACAATGCCGAAGAGCAAGTAAAATCAATTTTAGAGAAAAAATTAGGAAACCCTATAAATTTTGCCCCAAATAGGATTTTAAGTCATGATATCTTAGGCAAAGTAATGTTAGTAGACTTTCTGGCTTATAGAGAAGCTTTGCAAAAAAAAGGAATAAACTCGAAAGATATACAGCCAAATGTGCCTGTTGATCTAGTAATTGATCACTCATTACAAGTAGATCATTTTGGTAGTGAGAAAGCTGAAATTGAAAATTTAAGAAAAGAATATGAAAGAAATTCTGAACGTTTTTCTTTTTTAAGATGGTGCTCAAAATATTTGGATAAAGTAAATGTTATTCCGCCTGGAGTAGGAATTTGCCATCAAGTAAATATTGAATATTTATCTAAAGTTGTTTGGAGAGAGCAAAAGAAAAATTTAAATTTAATTCACCCTGATACTTGCATTGGTACTGATAGCCATACGCCAATGGTTAATGCTATAGGGGTTTTGGGTTGGGGTGTAGGCGGAGTAGAGGCAGAAATTTCAATGTTAGGAAAAACAATACCAATGTCTGTACCGGAGGTCGTAGGTGTGAATTTAACGAAGCAACTTAAAGAGGGAATTACATCAACAGATTTAGTGTTGTATATAACAAAGTTATTAAGAGACAGCAAAGTGGTGGGTAGTTTTATTGAATTTTGTGGTGAAGGAGTTGAAAATTTAACTGTTGGTGATAGAGCAACCATTTCAAATATGGCACCAGAATACGGTGCAACAGCAGTTTTGTTTCCTGTAGATAAAGCAACTTTAAATTATTTGAGTATGACAGGGAGGACAGAAGAGGAAATAAAAATTGTTGAAGAATATTCGAAGTACCAAAATTTATGGAGAAAATCTAAAACTGCTCCAGAATATAATCGAGTTCTAGATTTAGACTTGTCTACGATAGAGCCTTGTGTATCTGGTCCGAAAAATCCTGAAGATAAAATTGACTTAGAAAAATTCTCAAAAGAAATTAATAAACATTCTAAAATGCTTTATAACAAAGACCTCAGGGATGACGAATTCGAAGTGCCCACTCAAGGTTATAAAATTAAAGATGCAGATATTATGATAGCTGCTATCACAAGCTGTACAAATACTGCAAATCCAAAAAATGTTATAGCAGCAGGTTTAATTGCAAAAAAATTAATTAACCTTGGTTTTAAAAAGAAAAATAAAATAAAAACCTCTTTTGCACCCGGAAGTAAAGTTACAGCTGAAATCTTAAAAAAATCTGGTTTACAAAAATATTTAGATGAACTTGGTTTTAATGTTGTTGGATTTGGTTGCACGACTTGTAATGGAAGTTCAGGTCCATTAGAAGAGAACTTAGCAAACACAATTGAAAAAGAAAAAGTTTTTTCTGTTGCAGTTTTATCTGGAAATAGAAATTTTCAAGGTAGGATACACCCAAATATAAGAGCATCTTACTTAGCATCTCCTGCGTTAGTAGTTTTATTTTCAATACTTGGCTCAGTAAAAAAAGATTTATCTAAAGATGCTTTAGGAAAAGATACTAAAGGAAATGATATTTATTTTAAAAATGTTTGGCCTTCAAATAATGAAGTGAATAAGATTATTGACCAATTTTATAAATCTGAAACTTTTAAAGAAAAGTATAAAGAAGTAAATGATGGCGGAGAATTATGGGAAAATTTAAATGTTTCGAACTCAAATAATTATGATTGGCCTGATAGCACTTACATTAAAAAACCACCGTACATGAAGAAAGCTGAAAATAACGAAATCAAAGATATAAAATTAGCAAGACCAATTGTGCTTTTAGGAGACTCAGTTACAACAGATCATATTTCACCATCAAGTGTTATCACTAAAGGTACTGCTGCATGGGATTATTTAACAGAGCTTGGTATTGATTCAAAAGATTTTAATAATTATTTAACAAGAAGAGCTAATCACGAAATTGTTGCAAGATCAACTTTTGCAAGTTTAAGACTTAGAAATTTGATGACACCTAATCAAGAGGGAAGTTTAACTGTTAAATATCCAGAAAATAAAGTGAGAAGACTTTATGAAGTTGCAATGGAGTATAAAAAAGAGAACAAAGAAATAATAGTTATTGCTGGAGAAAATTATGGCTGCGGCTCATCAAGAGATGTAGCTGCAAAAGGTCCTTTATTAATTGGAGTGAGAGCCATTGTAGCTAAAAGTTTTGAGAGAATACACAGATCTAATTTAATAGGTATGGGATTATTGCCACTAGAATTTGAAAAAGGGCAAGGAATAGAAGAAATAGGAATTCAAAGTAATGATCAATTTAGTATCTCAGGTCTTGATAAAATAAATGATAATCAAAAGAAAGTGCAAATGAAAATTCACAAAGAAACAGGAGATGTAATTGATATAAAACTAAATGTTAGATTAGATGTTCCTGAAGAAGTTGTCTTTTGGAAGAACGGCGGTATTTTGCCAACCGCTTATAAGGAAGCTTAAATATAATGAGCCAAAAATGGATTAAAGCTACTTACTATAGAGGTGGAACTAGCAAAGGTGTTTTTTTTCAGAAAAAAGATTTGCCCACTTCCGATCAAAATAAATTAAATGAATTATTTTTAAAAGTTATTGGCAGTCCAGATACAAATCAAAGACAGCTTAATGGGATGGGAGGTGGAGTATCTTCAGTATCAAAATGCGTAATAATAAGCCCTTCAGAGAGAGATGATGCTGACATAGATTATAATTTTATTCAAATTGCTATAGATAAACCTATTGCGGAGTGGAATAACAATTGTGGTAATTTATCTGGCGCAGTTGGTCCGTATGCAGTTCAAGAGGGCATTATAAAACCAAAAGAGGGAGAGAATTTGGTTAAAATTTATCAAGTCAATACTGATAAGATTATACATTCAACTTTTCAAGTTAAAGATGGGAAACCTTTAATAGAAGGAGATTACTCTATTGCTGGCGTTCATGGCGCAGGATCTAAAGTAAGATTAGACTATATTGATCCAGGAGGATCAGGAACAGGTAAACTTCTTCCAACTGGCAATGTAATAGATGAAATTGAAATAAAAGATTATGGAAAAATAAAAGTAAGCATTGTCGATGCCGCTACCCCATTAGTGTACTTACTTGCAGAAGATATTGGTCTTAAAGGAACAGAAACGCCAGATGAACTTGACGCTAAAACTGACGAAATGAATTTAATTCAAAAAATTAGGAGAAAATCTGCACACATCATAGGCCTTTCAAATTCTGAAAATGAAGCTCCTATGAATACACCTCGAATAGGAATTGTAACTTCACCGAAAGATTATGTAAGTTTAGATAAAACAAAAATTAGTTCCAATGATCAAGATATTACAACTAGAATGTTTTCAATGGAAAAAACTCATAAAGCTATAATGGGTACTGCAGGTGTAAATATTGGGGTTGCTGCAGCTATTGATGGAACTATTCCAAATAAAGTTAAAAGAAAAAATTCAGATCCTTTAGAGTTACGTGCTGGAAATCCATCAGGAATAATGACAGCAGGTGCAATAATCGAAAATAAAAATGGTAAGCCCTTTGCAAAATCTGCAATTTTTTTTAGAACTTTCAGACCTTTAATGAGGGGCGAAGTATTAGTTTAAACTATAATAAATTTAAATTTTGTAGACCCAAGTAAATAATTCTTATTCCGCCTAATAGTAAAATGATTGTTAAAACTTTTTGAAAGTAGTGTTTACCTTTTGAAATTAATACTTTTTTTCCAAAATAAGTACCAAAAAAACCTACAAAAATCATTGAAGCTACGAGTAGAATATATTCTTGAAAAGCAAAACCGATAAAAAAGAAACCAATTGATTTAAATAGGTGTTGTGAAGTCATGAACGCTCCATGAATTGTCACATGCTTTGTAGGATTAAAACCCATATTTCTTATCAGAGTTGAAACTATTGGTCCTGATGCGCCAAACAACATCGACATAATTGTAGTAGCGATACCCCCAACTAAAATATATTTTTTTCCTAGTGGCGGGAAAGTACCGAATAAAGAATATAATATAAATAAACCTACCCCAACTTGTCCTACTCCAGGAGATAGATAATCAACTATATTTGCTCCAAAAAGAGAACCCACTATTGTTCCAATAACGAAAGGCAAAATAATTTTTTTATCTAAATCTTTAACTGAAACGAAAATTCTTCCAAAATTAGACCCAAGCTGTATTAGCCCGTGCACAGGTATTAAAGCTGTTGCTGGTAAAATAAATGATAATCCCACAAGCATTAACATTCCTCCACCAAGACTAAGTGCAGTTGATATAAAACATGTTAAAAAATTAAAAAAAATTAAAAATATTGCACTATTAGTTGAAATCGTTTGGGGTAATAAAATAGAATATTCCATTCTATTTAGTTAAAATTTTTGAAAAGTTTGGCTTCGTAAAAATGTTTTTAATAAAATCTTTAATATTATTTTTTTCGGTTTCATTAATTTTAGAGTAATTGAGATTTGCATTAAATTTTTTATCAATATCATTTTCTGTCAAGGGTTGTTTTCTACCTCCTCTAAAACAAGGTTGATGTTCAGTGAATTCTCCCTCTTCGGTAATACAAGTCAATGTTCCAGTATAATTTTTAGGGTATTCATCATTTGGATCAATTTCGTATTCAACTTTATTAGCTAAGTCTAAAATTTGTTTATCATTTATGCTTTTCTCATCAAATTCTTTTAATCCTGCGTCTTTTCTTATGAAGCCTACAGCGACACAGTACGGGACAGAAAATTTTGCAGAGTATGGTGTGGAAGGTTTCTTTTTTTCTTTAGAAGGCTCCCACAACCGATGTACTGTACCCTCTCCAACTTTTGCCTTTATAGATTTAATCTTTTTAAAGTCTTTTATTTTATCTCCTAATTTAATCGCACAATCTACAAATGGCTGAGCCATAGTTCCGCAAGCAAATGGTTTGAAAGCCAAATTTTCTATTTCCCACCTTGAACCTAGAGAGTCAATTAATTTAGAATAATCTCTTTTTACTTCTTTAATTGCAAAAGCACTAAAGAAACCGTGGTCACCCTCGAAGACTGTCCTAGGTCCATAAAAATCTGTTTGAGCTATTAAAACAGAATTTATCCCTGAGTTAGCAGACCATCCAGGATGAATTCTTTTAGTCCAAGAACCTTCTGCAAGATATTCGATAATGCCTGAAGTAAAACTACCAGCTATTCCTAATGAAGATGCCATCTGTTTTTCTGTTAAATTTAAGACAGATGAAAGACCAGCTGCTACGCCAAAGGTACCGCAAACAGCAGTAGGATGAAAACCTTGTTTGTGCATAGCAGTTGGCGCTACTAAGGCTAATCTACACATTAACTCTGTACCAACAGCTAAACTTTTCAAAATCTGATCACCGTTTAAATTAAATCTTTGCGCTGCAGCTAATATAGCCGGAATCATGCAAGCCCCAACATGCATAGGATTTCCCTCGAATGTATCGTCGAAGTCTTCACCATGTGCAGCAGTACCCGCAATTATAGCAGAGGAGGAAATATCAAAGTCACTCCCATGTCCTAATGAAATAAATTTTCCTGATCCTTTATAAGCTTTAACAAGACTTTGAACATAATTTTCATTTCTAGCAGAAAGGATAATTCCACAAATATCTTTAATTAGATAATTCAAAGTCTTCTTTGACTTATCAGAAATATCTTTGGTCGATAAATTTTTTGCCCATTTAGAAAAATCTTCTGAAATTGTCATGGAGTATAACTACCACCATTCACATGAAGAGTCTGTCCATTTATATAATCAGCTTCTTTCTTGCAAAGATTCGCTATAACTTCAGCTACTTCGTCTGGATTTCCAAATCTATTTTGTACCAAACTAGGTGTTTGAGGGTGGCGCAACCAGTGACCACTTAGTTTAGTTTCTTTGCTATCAAAATCTTCAATAAATCCAGGAACAACGCAATTACAAGTTACGCCTTTCTCTATAAATTCCATACTAATAGCTTTTGTTAAACCAACTAAAGCTGCTTTTGAAGTTACAACGTGAGCTCTTTCTTTTGCCCCTATATGTGCTGATAAGCCACCAATATTAATTACCCGTCCCCATTTTTGTTTTACCATATAATTAATTAAAGCTTGAGCGCATAAAAATGAAGCATCGACATTCACAGTCATAACTTTTTTCCAATCTTTGTAATCAATCTTTTCGAAATGCTCATGGATTCTCAATCCGGCATTATTTACAAGAACAGATGGCGTTCCTAGTTTTAAAGCTGCATCTTTAATGATATTGATTGTTTCTAAATTTGCTAGGTCCCCAGTAACGAAGTTTGATTTAATTTTAAATTTTTCAAGTAATTTTATTGTGTCTTTAGCTTCCTCGATACTTTTGCCGCCAGTATGTATTAGTATATTGAAACCTTGCTCTGCTAATTTAATTGCTGTTGATCTTCCAATTTTTTTTGCTGCGCCGGTAAGAACGGCAACTTTGTTTTTATTGAAATCCCTACTCAACTTTTTTCGCAGCTAATTTTTTGCGGATTGTGCCCCAGAAAGGGGTTGTAAGACTTATACACGTAAGAATTATGAAGAAGATAAATACTCCACTTTCAAAGAAATTGAAAAAATTACTCTCATAAATCACCATTGATTGAGTGAATGTTTCCTCTACCATTTTTCCTAATATTAGTCCCATTACGAATGGAGCTGGAGAAAATCCGTTTCTCAATGCAAAATAACCAATGATACCTGAGATTAGCATTACCCAAACATCGAATATTGCTGAACTGTAAGCATATGATCCGATTAAAGAGAAAATAAACACTGATGGCCACAAAAATCTTTTTGGAATGAACGTTACATATGAAAAGAACTTGGCTCCCACTAAACCAATTCCTAAAAAGGCAAAGTTAGCAAATAACATTGCGCCAAATATTGCATAAACTAAGTGTGGAGTTTCTGAAATAAGATAAGGTCCTGGTCGAAAACCGTGCATTACTAATGCAGCCAAAATTAATGCTGTTGTTCCGCTACCAGGTATTCCTAAAGCAAGGGTTGGAACCATCGCTCCACCTGCTGCAGCATTATTGGCAGCTTCTGGCCCAGCGATACCTTCTGCACATCCCGTACCAAATTTTTCTGGAGTTTTAGAAAATCTTTTCGCTTCATTGTAACCCATCATTGCAGCTACAGTCGCTCCCTCTGCAGGTAAAATACCTATGAATGTCCCTAATCCGGATGATCTTAAAATTGTACCTTTTAATTCTTTTAGTTCTGCGATTGTTGGAAGTTTTAAAGCTTTCGCTGACATTCTCTCTACTGCAGCATTAAGTGTTTTTGATTGATTGAGTAGTTCGGACATCGCAAAAAGTCCTATTAGAACTGGGACAAACTTAATTCCTTCTGTCAATTCAGGAACACCAAATTCATATCTTTCTACACCAGTTGCTAAGTGTACACCTATTGTTGATACTAAAACTCCCATAGCTCCAGCTATTAAATTTCTTATAGACGATTTTCCACTCATTGCGGCTAACATAGATAAAGCAAATAATGTTAGACCAAAATATTCAACTGGCCCAAATTTAAGCGCTATCTCTGCTAATAGTGGAGTAGCAAACAAAAATATTACAATTGCAAAAATTCCACCTAAGACACTACAGATCGCCGCTAAACCAAGGGCTCTCCCTGGTTCACCTTTTTTTGCCATCATGTATCCATCTAAAGCAGTAGCTACCGCTGGTGGTGCTCCTGGTGCATTAATTAATATTGCTGTGATGGAACCACCAAAGGTTCCTGCGCAATATAGAGCAGCCATCATAGAAATTGATGCAACCGGATCTAGACTAATTGTAAATGGCATTAATAAAGCTATAGCCATTGGCGAACTCAGTCCTGGTAAAGCACCAACTAATACTCCAATCAAAACCCCGCCAAAAATTAAGGCTAGGTTTTGCACCTCCATTAATAATTGAAAACCTCTTATTACATCTTCCATAATACTATTTAAATGCCTCCAAAATACCTGGGTTGAAATATAAACCTAAGAGTTTGTTAAATAATAAGTAAACAAATCCAGGGAATAAGATTGAATAAATAATTACTGCAATATAATTTCTTTCACCCCACAATAGCGGTAGTGCCAGGCAAGTAATAACCATTGTTACTACAGCTCCTAAAAATTCAGCAAAAGAAACTATTGTTAATAACAGTAAAATCGTTAACCAAGTAATTGTTAAAGTTTTATCATCCCGATCTTTGTCAATCTTAGCTACTTTGTCAGGGGTTAATTTGAATTCGAAAGGTATAATTGCTACCAACAAAAACATTATTGTAATCAACATTTTTGGAAATACATCAGCGTTAAGTGTATCTCCTAATATTGCTGGTGCTTCGGGAAACTTACTAGCCTCATAATACATAAAGGCTCCAAACGCGACTAAAATTATCGCGAGTACTAAATCTTTTTTATGAACAAATCCCGCGCCCAAAGTTCTGGGCGCGAAATCATGTATTTTTTTTTGGTCAGACATTAACTAATTAGTTAAACCTAAACCTTTAAGAGCTTCTGCAGCTTTTTTGTAATTTTCTTTAAGTTGCTTATCCCAAACCTCTGTACCAGCTGGGCTAGTTTTAGGGTCTAGAGATGCACCTTTAAGATAATTTCCAAAAGTTTCATGTTGCATAGCTTTTACCATTCCTTTTGAAAGCGCATCAATTCTATCTTGAGGCGTTCCTTTAAGCACAGCGTAACCTCTTGTAGTTACAACTTTTACTTCATGACCCATTGAGTATGAAGTTGGTACTTTTGGATAATCAGCCATTTTTTTGTCATGTAACAATAGAATTGCTTTAATTTTTTTATCTTCAATTAAAGCCGCTGCTTCAGAAGGGTTAAGTAATGAAGCCTCTACTTTACCAGAAGCTAATGCTTGTAAGCTTTGCGCTCCTGATCCAAATGATACCGCTTTGAAAGGCACTCCAGCAGTTTTAGAATAGTTATACATTCCAATGTGCTCTGTTCCTCCAATAGATGCGATAGCAGTTACGATAGGTTTCTTTTGAGATCTTTTGATAAACTTTTTAATTGTGCTTAACTCTTTATTTTTAGCGTTAACAACAATAAAAGTTGGTTCTTCCATAGCTCTAGCAACTCCAACAAGATCATCGATCTTCATGTCAGATTTTCCTCTAGCCATAGTATACAAGTGAGACTCAGTTAGAGCCATTATTGTACAACCATCTTTTGGTCTAGTTAAAGTGTAGTTTTGAGCTTTAGCACCTGATCCACCTCTTTTACCTACAATTTGCATATCAGCTTTTAGAGTTCTTCTAGATCTAATAGACATCATTCTTGCAGTCGTATCAGTTCCACCTCCATAAGAAGCGTGAATTACTACTTGTATTGGATCACACGCTTTTGTAGCGAACGTTTCCGCTTTAGCAGACGTTGTTGCAATTGCAGCAAAAGTTAGGGCAGATAAGAATGTAGATAAAGCAAAAAACTTTTTCATTAATCTTATCATATATTCTCCCATTTTGTTTGTTAGTTGTTATATATAATTGACAAAAGTTAACACGATATTAGACTTAAGTTCAATATGTAAAATGTCATTTCATATTATGAAATCATACACAATTAAACTTCAAAAACCTGGAACAAAATTAGAAAAACAAAATCAACTTGCATGGCTCATTGCAAATATGGCCGCGGAAGATTGGAATTTAACTAAAGAAATTTCGGATATGGTTGGCAATAGAATTATAGATAACGCAGGGGTTGCAATCGCTGCATTGAATAATAAAGCGGTCAAAATTGCTAGAGCTCAAGCAATGAAATTTGAAAATAATTTTGGATCAACTCTTTTTGGTTTAGACCAAAATAAAAAATATGATTGTCAATGGGCAGCATGGGCTAATGCTGTTGCTGTAAGAGAATTAGATTTTCATGACAATATCATGGCCAAAGAGACTTGTCATCCTGGCGATTGTATTCCAACAATACTAGCCGTAGCTCAGCAAAAAAATTGCAATGGGGAAGAATTAGTTAAAGCTATAGCCACTAGTTACGAGACACAACTAAGATTATCTTTGTCTATCGCTCTTAATCCTAACCGAATAGATCACGTTGGTCATTTAGGTCCAGCTATTACAAGTGGGTTAGGCAAACTATTGCAACTTGATACTGAAACAATTTACCAAGCAATACAATGGAGCGCTCATACCTCAGTTTTTACAAGACAAGGTAGAAAAGGTAAGTTGTCAAGTTGGAAAGCATATGCTCCTGGGTTAGTAGGAAAAAATTCAATTGATGCAATAGATAGAGCGATCAGAGGAGATACTTCTCCAAGTCCTGTTTGGGAAGGTGATTATGGAATTGTTCAAATTTTATTAAAAAAAATTAGCGAAGAGATTAAAATTCAACTTCCTGAGTCTAATGAACCAAGAGAAGGAATATTAAATACGTTTACAAAAGAACATTCAGCTGGATATCACGGAAACTCGTTAATTGATTTAGCGTTTAATATGAGAAAAAAGATTAAAGACACTAAGGAAATTAAAAAAATAAATATATTTACTAAAGAGTACACTCATATAGTTATGGGAAGCGGAAGTAATGACAAAGAAAAATATAGTCCTGAGGCCTCTAGAGAAACACTGGATCACTCTGCCATGTATATATTTGCAGTAGCGCTTGAAGACGGTGAATGGCACCACGAAAAAAGTTACTCAGAAAATAGAAAAAAAAGAAAAGAAACTATTGATTTATGGAATAAAATTGAAACGTTTGAAAGTGATGAATGGAATAAGAAATATTATGATGTGAGTGATCCTTTACAAAAAGCTCAGGGGGCAAAAGTTGAAATTATATTAAATAATAATGATAAAATTACTGACCAATTAGATTATGCAAATGCACATCCTAAAGGAAAAACACCTTTTGTTAGGGAAAATTATATTAATAAAATGAAAAAATTGTTCAAAAACATTGTCGAAGAAAAAGAAGAAAAAAGATTTTTAAATTTGATTGATAATTTAAGAAATTTAAACCAAGATGATGTAAAAAGGCTTAATTTGAATTGTAAAGAAGGTTTTTTGAATTTAGATAATAATAAAATCAAAGGAATTTATTAATGGATATACAACAAGAATTAACTAAATATATTTCTAAAGCTTTAAGTAATGATTTGCCGAAAAAAACAGAATTTAAAACTCGTTTTCATCTATTAGATACATTAGTATCTATACTTACTGGTAGACTGCTGCCGCCTGGAAAAAAAGCTTTTCAATTTTCAAAAACTCAAGGTGGTGTAAAAGAGTCCACATTGATCGGAAGCGATGTAAAAGTTTCGGCAATTAATGCTGGTTTCTCTAATGGAATGGCTGCGCATGCTAATGAGACTGATGACTCAACAACAGAAGGTAGATTTCACCCAGGTTGCGCTATCGTTCCTGCCACATTAGCAGTAGCTGAACGAGAGAATTCAAGTAGTAAAGAAATTATTAAAGCAATCGCTTTAGGTTATGACGTAGGTGTAAGAATTACAAAAAGCTTAGGATATAAAACACCTAAGACTTCAACTTTTGCAACTCATAGTATCGGGCCAATATTTGGTTGTGCTGCTTCAGCCGGTGCTTTACTTAAACTGACACACGAACAATGTAATTATCTTTTGTCATACACCGTTCAACAAACTTCGGGTTTAGCATGTTGGAATAGAGACCCAGATCATATTGAGAAAGCATTTGTTTTTTCGGGTATGACAACTAGAAATGCAATTTATTCCGCTCTCTTAGCAAAAGAAAATTTTACATCAGTAACAGATCCTCTATTAGGTGAACGAGGTTTTCATGAGGGATTTGCCCATAACCCAAATCCAAAGCTTATCATTGAAAAACTTGGAGAAAATTTTAAAATTGATACTGCTTCACTAAAAAAATGGTCAGTAGGATCCCCAATTCAATCAATGATGGATGCTATAGAATATCTATTAAAAAATAATCAATTTAACCATAAAGACATAACTGAATTAGTTGTAGATATACCGTCTGATAGGTATCACATTGTTAATGACAGAGAAATTTTATCAATAAGCGCTCAGCATTTAATAGCTGTACATTTAATTAAAAAGAAAATGGGTTATGTAGAGGCTCATGACGAGAAATTATTTAATGACCCTGAGGTTGTGAATTTAAGAAAAAAAATTAAAGCGGTTTCTAGCGATGAATTGGCAATTGCAAGGCCAGAAAGACAATCAAAAATTAGAATAAAATTTAATAATAATAAGGAATTATTTTACCATGCTAAATCTGTTAGAGGTACTCCAGATAATCCAATGGATGAAAAGGATATTACGGCTAAATCAAAACGACTATTGGAAGTATTCAAAACAAGTCAAACTGATGATTTAATTGATCTTATTCTCCATAAAAATTTCACAGTAGGTGAGTTAGTAAAACTCTGTAATTTGAATTTAAAAGAGTAAATGGAGTCAGATTTTGATATAGCGGCTCTTTTTGCAAGCCTTGGTTTTTTAGAACTATCAATATTAGTTTTAACTGCTTTTTTTGCTTCAGTTGTATCAGGTATATCTGGGTATGGAGGGGGTATGACTTTAGGTTTATTAGTTTCTCCTTTCATACCTGTAAAACTTTTAGTCCCTTTAATGTCTGTTTTTGTCTTATTTTCAAACTTATCAAGAATGTACTATTACAGGAAAAATATTTTTTGGAGAAAAGGTTTTTACTTTGCAATCATATCAACTCCTTTTTTAATAGCAGGAACAAATTTTTATGCAGCTGTATCTGAAAAAACTTTGTATTTTTGTTTAGGTTTTGGACTTGCCTTTATTGTAATTTTAAGAAGAATTTTTAAAAAGATTGATCTTAATATAGGTTGGTTTGGTTTAGGGATAATGGCAATTTTTTATGGAACAATAAGCGGAGTAATATTAGGTCCAGGTTCTGTTTTGCTTACAGCTCTGGCTGCAAACGGTTTGGTAGGTGGACAGATTATCGGCACTGATGCTTTTGTAACATTAATCAATTGCACGATAAGACTTATATCTTTTTGGAATTTAGGTTTATTAAATTTGGATGCTTTATATGTTGGATCTATGATTGGTATAGTTTCTATTTTTGGTTCTTATACAGCAAAAAAAATAGCAGATAAACTGGGTGTTAAAATGCATACTATTATTATTGAAGTGTGTGTTATTTTAGGTGGAGCTGTAATGATATATAGAGCCCTTACTTTTTAGCAAAAAAACCTGTTTTAAACAATCAATTTTTTGACATTACTTTAAATTCATTTTAATTTTTTTGAATGGCAAATATTCTTGATCTCGTTGGAAGAGTTTTAATTTCTTCTTTATTTTTAATCTCGGCTTACAACAAAGTTTTAAGCTTAGATGGAACAATGGGATGGATGGAGGGGTATGGTGTACCTGGTTTTTTGCTTTATCCTGCTATTGCATTAGAAATAATTTTGCCCTTATTTATAATTATAGGTTATCGTGCTAGATTATCTGCAGGGCTTCTTGCAATTTTCTGCTTAATCACAGCTTTTATATTTCATTTTGATTTTTCAGATCAAATTCAAAAAATTTTATTTCTTAAAAATATCGGGTTAGCTGGAGGATTTTTATTTATTGTTGCTAATGGAACTAAAGATTGGTCTGTAGATAAAAAAAAAAAATACGTGAGACTATAAATAAAAAAAACCCGCAATCAAATTTTTGCGGGTTTTTTTAAATCGTTTATCTTTTATTAAAATGCGTATGAGTATTTTAATGAAAGAGTATCTAAGTCAGCGCTAATTTTGTTATTAGTCGTTACTCCGGTTCTTGCTACAGAAGATGTTATGCTTACGTCCTCATAGTCTGTGTAAGCTAACTCTAAACGAGAATTTCCGTCAGTAAAACCAAAACCATAAAGTATTCCGTCGACATCTACGTTTCCGTATTTAGATCCTGTACCCAAACTTTCAGTAGTATCTAAACTGAACTGAGCCATTCCACCTTTTAGGTAAAATGTATCAGTTAATGCCATAGTAGCGTAAAGTGTGAAGTGATCTGAGATTTCTGCCTGAGCTTTTTGCGTTCTTGAAGTAGATGTTGTTGTTGTTGTTCCTGAAACTGAAGTTTCTACATCAGTTCTTGATTTAGTTTTATTGCTTACATCTGCATCAAGTGGAATATAATCTAATCCTACGCCAAATCTCTCACCAGAGAATTCTACGAATATAGATGGAATAATTACGTCATTGCTTACGCTAGCAGTCGTTTTTTCACCACCTTCAGTCTCCGAACCATCTGCTTCAATTTGTGTAAAAGCAGCTGAAAGTCCAAATCGCACGTCTGCATTGGCCTTGGCAACTAAAAGCATGAAAGAAATAGATAAAATTATCCAAAAATTTTTCATAAGTTCCTTAATTTAATTATTAATAATTTAGCTTTATATGCTGATTCAGTTTTAATTTCTACCGAAATTGTAAATCAACCAAGAATTGATATGAAAATATTAATAAAATCAACATTTTTGTGTTGTAAAATTGCAACAACTATTAATTTTTACGTCCAAAACTTTTAAAAATTTGCCAGCTAACTATAGCTAAAATAATCATCATTATTATAACAGTTAGTGGCCTGTCCCACAAAAAATTCCACGATCCATCACTAATCAATAAAGATCTTCTTAAATTTTCCTCCATTAGCCCCCCTAGAACAAACGCCAAAATCAAAGGCGGCATAGGAAAGTCATACAATCGAAGAATAGTTGCAACTACAGCAATACCTATCATCATATAAATATCGAAGTTGTTAAAAGACATCAGATAAATTCCAGTGACTGAGAAAAATAAAATTAAAGGTATCAAAAATGTTCTTGGTGTTGCCAAAACTCTTGCAATATATGGAATTAGAGGCAGATTTAAAATTAATAAAATAACCATTCCTATGTACATTGACATTATCACTGACCAGAAAATTTCAGGATTTGTTTGATATAATCTTGGGCCTGGTTGTATACCGAACCCTAAAAGTGCACCTAACATTACTGCTGTAGTTCCACTACCAGGAATTCCTAAAGTTAGTAATGGTACAAAAGAACCTGAACAAGCAGCGTTATTTGCAGTTTCGGGTGCGGCTAGTCCATTGACACTCCCTTTTCCAAACTTTTGTTTTTCATCATCTTTTACAAAATTTCTTTCCATCCCATAAGCTAAAAAGGAGGCAATGGTTGATCCCGCTCCTGGCAAAACTCCAATAATAAAACCTAACACAGACGATCTTGGAATAGTTGTAATCATTTTTTTTGTCTCATCTTTGTCTAGTTTAATTGAACCAAGTTGCGACAGAGAAATTTGTTTTGCAATTCTAGTTGGGTCATTTGCCTTGAAAATTATTGTTAAGGCCTCGCTCATAGCAAATGTTGCCATCACAACTAAAACAAAGCTTATACCGTCAGATAGGTTCATATTTTGAAAAGTAAATCTTGGAATATCAGAAAGAGTATCTTGACCAACGCTTGCTAACATTAAACCAAGTACAACCATCATCATTGCTTTAAGAAAATGTCCTTTAGCAGAGAAGGCTGATACAGCAGTTAAACCAAGAATCATTAAACCAAAATAATCTGGCGATCTGAAAGCCAAACTTACTTTAGATAAACTTGGAGCAGCTATTAATAAGAAAATAGCAGCTATTGTACCTCCAGCAAAAGAACTATAAGCTGCTATAGCTAAAGCTTTACCTGCTTTACCTTGTTGCGCCATTGGATAACCATCAAATGAAGTCGCAACAGTTCCGGGTATCCCAGGAGCATTAATTAATATTGATGATGTTGATCCTCCAAAAACTGCTCCGTAATAAACACCAGCCATTAATATCAACCCAGTCGAAGGTTCAAAACCGTATGTAATTGGGATCATTAAGGCTATGGCAGTCATTGGTCCTAAACCTGGCAGCATTCCAATTATTGTTCCGGCAAAACAGCCGATCATCACCATCATTAAATTTTTAAATGAAAAAGCTGTCTCTAAACCTATTAATATTCCTTCAATCATCCCATTATTCCAATCAGTTGTAAAAAAGGATCTCGGAGATAAATATTCAACAGACCATGAAGGAGATACATGAATAGTGCTACAAAAGGGAATGATAAAATGAATATCCATATCCATTTTCTCTCACCTAATACAATGTAAGACAAAACTAAAAATATCGAAGTTGATAAAAAATATCCAACTCTTAAAATTGTTAGCCCATACAAAATCATTAAAATGACTAATGTGATTGTTTTTTTATAATCTAAAATTTTTAAATCTACATTTGAAGGTTTAGTTTCTGGTAAAATCATATAAAGTGCAGAAAATAATAAACCTGCATAACCTAAATAGATTGGAAACGTTTTTGCGTTAAAGGCAGCATCTTCATCAAAAGCAAATACTTGAATTTGATGGGCAGTATAAAGATAAAAACCTGAAAAAATAAAAAAGAGCAGTGAAATAATCTTTGAAGGACTAATATTCACTGCTCTTCCTTTAATTATTTATTTAATTACGCCTAAATTTTTTAACAAACCAGTCATTTCAACTGTTTGTTTTTCTAAAAATTTAACGAATTTTTTATCTGGATTGTAAATATTTACCCAGGCATTTCTTTTTCTTACTGCTTCCCACTCAGGTGTTTTTTGAACATCACCTAACATTTTAGCAATTTTCTTTCTTTCACCATCACTCATACCTGGAGGGCCAAAGAAACCTCTCCAATTAACGAAGATTGCGTTAGTACCTTGCTCTTTTAATGTAGGAACATCTGGTGCATCAGCTACTCTTTTTGGCGCTGTGATACCAAGAATTTTTACTTGATCTCTTGCTCCCATTACTTCACCTAAACCAGTTGAAAGAATTTGGGTTTCACCAGACAGAAGTCCTGCTAATGCTTTACCACCTGCATCGTATGGTATGTAAACCACATCGTTTGGATTAGCTCCAGCTTCTTTAAACGCTAAAGCTCCAATTAAATGGTCCATACTTCCTCTAACAGATCCACCAGCCATTTTTACTGACTTAGGATTTGCTTTGTAAGCAGCCACAACATCTTTCCAAGAATTGTAAGGTGAGTTTTTAGCTGCAACAATTGCGCCGTAATCACCAATTACACCAGCTATCGGAACTACATCTTTGTAAGATGTAACCTTTGCTGCGTTCTTCTTGTCTACATAACCAGAGTGTCTTGTTATTGATCTAAGAACTAATGGAGTTGATTGAACTAAAATTGTGTCTGAAGGTTTCGTATTTATCATGTAAGATAAAGCTTTTCCTCCACCACCACCTGACATATTTTCAAATGATGCACTATTTAAAAAACCAGCTTTAGTTAAAGCTTCACCGGTTCCTCTAGCAGTTCCGTCCCAACCACCGCCGGCACCACCGCCAATTACAAAGTGTAATTTGTCAGTTGCGAATGAAGTGTTTGAAACTGAAGTTAAAAGAACAGTTGCGAAAACTAGGCTGATAAGTTTTTTGAACTTATTGAACATTATTTCCCCCTGTGTTTATTAATTATTCATATTAAAATAAATAAATTAACTAGAGTCAACAAGGTATTAATTGAAAAAAGTTCCTCTAATTCTAAGTAATTCTCTAGATAACCCAGAATGCTCTCTAAAAGCTTTTCTTCCATGAAGCCAAAAATAGTTATTTGAGAATATTGTCGATCCAACAGGTAGTGGAAAACTGATTTTATTTTTACTTTGTTCTAAAGCATCCGATAACTTTTGTAAAAATAAGCCTTGTTTCATATTTTGAGGTTCAGGAAATTGATCAATATAAGAAATAATAGGTTTACCGTCCTTGTCTTTAGAAAAAACTGGATGCTCCACTTTGTAATCTACGTTCTTACTTTTAGGAGATCCCCACACAAAATTTTCCTGCCCCACAGGATCATTGCTTAAATCTTCCAAATGTTCCCAATCATCTAAATGTAAAATAACGCTTTCACCACCACTTACATTCTGTTCCTCCATTTTTGTCATTATCAACCAGTCAGTTTTTTCTTTCACATAAGTTCCATCAGTATGAAGGTCTAAATTTGTGTATGCTTTTCTCAAATATGAATCACTACTATCTTGATGTTTTACATGGAATCTTGCGTAGTATTTTCCAGTCATAGAGTCAAAATTTGGATTTCCAACTAAATAAGCAAGACCTGTAGAAAGTTTAACTAAAAAATCTTTATCAAATTTTTTATTTTTAATATCAGGTTCTACTATCGCAGTTCCTGTACTGCGATCATTTAAAATCTCACTCAATGTTTCACTAAGTTTATTTTGAAATACCTCATCTAAGCTTTTCGCTATACTAAATCTAGAAAATGGTTTGTATTCCAAAGATAAAATTGAATGTTTTTTAAAAGGAAAAACCAATCTATCTAAGTCACTTTCACTTAACCTAATTACACGTACTCTTTTAGAGTTATTATGATCTGAAATTGAAAAACTCATTTACTCAATATTTCCCATGATCCATAAAACAATAAAAATTGCTAATATTGGTTCCATTATTAATTTTACCATAAATTAAATGTTAGTCAAAAAGCTTAGTAAAAATGCTGAAGCGATTGTAGGGATTACTAAATTTTTTTTAGATATTATAAATATAGAAATACAAGTAAAGAATACTATTAGTCTCATTATCAGTTCAGATTCTGCTAAAACTCCGGCAGGGAAAATAATCATTCTTCCCAACAAAGCAGCCAAAGTTGAGTAAGCAACACAGTTAAACCATTTAAATATTTTTGATTTTACGCTTACTTTTTCAGATGTTAAAGCTCCCATGAATCTTGAAATATACGTTGCAATCGAGGTTGCTATAATAGCTAAAATGATAATTTGGCTACTAACCATTTTTTTCTCCAAATAGAAAAGCTACTGATCCAGCAATCAATCCAGCAAATAACAATGACCACTCAGAGGAAAATATATAGATAACTGGGCCCAATATAGATCCTAGAATAACTGAGATAGATATAGCCAGGTTTTTCATAGCACCAATCATCATACAAAAAAAATAAATTGGATTTACGATAGCTAAGCCGATCAACATTTCTTTATTTAATAAATCAGCTACTAAATATCCAATAACTGTCATGAGAATTGCGGTAAGCCAAGTGCCAGTACCTATGCCCATCCAAAAATCTATTCGATATTTTACATTTATCTTTTTATAAGATTCTTTAGCAATTAACCAAGAAGAAACTGCAAGGAAGTGACAAGATAAATAATATTTCCACTTTGGTTGCGATTTATGTTCAAGTAAAGGGAACAATGAAACTGTCATTGGATAAAGTCTAAAATTTACTAGCCAAACTGCTAAAAAAATATTTATTACAGATGTACCTAGTAATAGTGACTCCGCCATCACTAATTGACCAGGTAATGCGTAAGTAAATAAACTTGAGGCAGCACTTTGTTGAATGTTAAAGCCTGCATCTTTAAACAAAGCTCCAAGAGCAACAAAACAAGCAGCCAAGGGTAAGGCTGGACTTCTGGTACCTTTTAAAGATTTTAAACCTGTAAAGAAAGCTTGTGAATTAATCATCCACCAAGGAATAATCTTCCTACGTCTGGATTTTTTAAAAGATCATCCCCTTTACCTGCAATGGCTGTCTGACCAGATACTAAAACGTACCCTATATCTGCGAACTCTAAACCTTTTTTTGCATTTTGTTCTACAAGTATTATTGTTTTCTTCTCTGCTTTTTGAAGATCCTCTAAAATTTCAAAAACCATATTAATATATTTTGGTTCCAAACCGATTGATGGTTCATCAACTAATAAAACTGACGGTTTCATAACTAATGCTCTTGAAATTTCTAATAATCTTCTCTCACCACCTGATAATACTTTTGCAGGTTGATTTCTTCTATTTCTTAATCTCTCATATTTTTGAAAAATTCTTTCAGCTTCCTCGTAAGCTTCGTCTTGTTTATCTTTAATGTATCCACCCATTAAAAGATTTTCCTCAACTGTCATATCTGGAAACACTGAGTTATCTTGAAGAATGTAAGCTATACCAACTTTACTGAGTTTTTGAGCAGGAGTTAATTTAGTAATTTCATTTCCTTCTAATTCAATTTTGCCATCAAAAATATTTGTAAATCCATAAATAGAGTGAAGTATTGTAGACTTTCCTGCTCCATTAGGGCCTATCAGACATAACGATTGGGCCTTGCTAACTGTTAAATCAAAATTGTGAAGGATTTCCATTTTTCCGTAACCGGCGTTTAAACCTCTTATAGTTAAGTGAACATCATTAGGAGACAATCTATTTAAATCTTCTAAACCAGGCGCTTTACCTAAAACATCGTATTGATTTGCCATTACTGCGCTCCTAAATAAGCGTCAACAACTCGCTTATCATTTTTAATTTGATCTGGTGAGCCCTCTGCTAGCATTTTACCGTGCGCTAAACAGAAAATTTTTTGTGCTAAACTCATAATTACTTTCATATTGTGCTCTATGACTAATAAAGTAATTCCATAATCTTTATTTATTTTAATTAATCTATCTATAATTCCGTTAATTAAAGTTGGATTAATTCCTGCTGTGGGCTCATCTAATAAAAGCATTTTAGGCTCGTTCATCAAAGCCATTGCTAATTCAAGTAATTTTTGTTGTCCAAATGATAAATCTCCCGCTCTCAAATTTCTCTTTTGATAAAGACCTACAAAGTTTAAAATATTCTCTGATTTTTCAGTAAGTTCAGTAGGTACTTTTGCAAAAATAAATCCTGAGTCACTAGCTTTGTGACTTATTAGCATATTTTCTACGCAGTTAAGTTTTGAATAAATTCTTGTTTGTTGAAAAGTTCTTAACAAACCAAGTTTAGCGACTGCTGGCACAGGCATTTCAGAAACTTCTGTATTATCAAAAACAATTGATCCTTTATCAATCGGATGAGTTCCAACAATAGAATTAAATAAAGTAGTTTTACCTGAACCATTAGGTCCTATTAAGCCAACTATAGATCCCTGTTCTACCGAAACAGAAATATCTACGTTAGCTTGAACACCGCCGAAAGATTTACTTACATTTTTAACTTGTAAAATACTCATTTTAATTCCACCTGTGCTTTACGATCTTTTTCATCTATCACTTCACCAAATCTTTCAGGATATTTTTCTCGCAACCAACCCATTAATCCCTCTGGGAAATAAACTACGATTACTACGATTAAAACTCCTAGCGCAACATATTGCCAGCCTAATATTAAAGTCCAAAGTCCCTCTTTAAAGAAATGGAATAAAGTTGCTCCAATTACTGGGCCCCACAAAGTTCCTTTACCGCCAAGAATTGCCATTAGAACCATGAATACTCCCATCTCTCTTCCGTCAAATGCAACGTCAGTTGAGTCTATATACCCAATTAGTCCGCCCATAATTCCACCAGCAAGACCGCAGAAGAATGCAGAACACATCCAACCTACAATTTTATATTTCATAGTTTGAATACCCATTGCTTCTGCTTTATCTTCATTGTCTCTTATCGCATTTAAAATTAATCTAAATCTGGAACCGTAAATGTATTTAATAAAAACAAATGTACCGACTAATAATGCAAAACTTAAAAAGTAGAAAAACTTTCCTCTAGCTTCAGTATCAACTATTTCTGCAGGAAAAGGTGGTGTAGTAAATCCTTGACCAGCTCCAATGATTTCTATTCCTCCAGCAATTTCACCTGCAGCGATACCTAAACCTAAAGTACAAATCGCAAAGTAATGTCCTCTCAAACCTAAAATAGCATAACCTATGGCTCCTGCGATAATGGCAGGAATAATTGCTGAAACTAATAATCCGACACCTATTCCTTGAAAATATTGTGCTGTAGTATGAACAAAAGTTTTTTCACCGCCGCTTTCTGTCCATTCTGCTAATGGGAAAAACATTCCCACTTGAACTGAAGCGGTTAAATACATCCCTAGACCATAAAAAAGAATATTTCCAAAAGTATTGTAACCCATTTCCCCACCTTGTAAATTCCAAGTCATTGCCAGAACAATCAAGACACAAAGATATGTAAGTTGAACTTTAAAAGCAGAGAATAAAAAAGGTGCAGCTAAACCTAAGATAATTAGGCCAGAATATAATATTAAATCTTTTTGTTTCATCATAATAAATTTTCCTTAAAGAAATTTATAAATTGAGGCATATAAGCATTCGCGTTATCTCCGCCTATAGTTACTCCTTTAGAAATACATTTTTCTTTTTTCATAACTTTAAAACCAGTTTTCCAAGCTTTTCTAGGATCTTTTTGTGCAGCTTCATAAAATTCTTCTACTGAAGCATATTTTTTATGTTTATTTACCATCCACTCAACCCATATAGGATTTGTAAATCGACCTTCATTATCAACAAAAAAATCTGGACAATCATGAAGTGTCATCGCCATTTTCTCTCTCCATGGTTTTTTACCTGCGTGCCATACATGGTACCAACCTTCTTTAATATCAACTTTTACTTTTCCTGGAGGAGCTTTAATTCTTTCGGCATGTTCTTTACAAAACTTAGCCAAAGTATAATCATCTGCACCGCCGTGCACTACGAGCATTGTGGTATTAGAAGTTAATTCTGGCTCTGCAAAAAAGCCAGCCATCCTACATTCTGCTGCTTCAGGTAAAATCGCATCAAAACCTTTTGTGCCACCAAGAAACTTCGATGTAAGTTTAACATCCGATAAAAAAAATGAATTAGTTCCACCTCTCGAGTGGCCAGTAGTTCCAAATTTCCCATTAGATCTAGGATGAGATTGTAAAACTTTTAAAGCCATAAGTGCATCAATAGCTCCATTAATTAAGGGAACTTTAGACTGGTCTCGCCATGTAGACCTGGCACCTCTTGCACAAAAATTATCAATGTACATAACACCAATGCCCTCTTTCAGAAGATTTTGTGCAGCATGATACACGAAGTCATCCCAAACATAATCTCCTGGTCCTCCGCTGCTATGCGTGTAAATTACTATAGGAACTTTACCTGTTCCCTCTGGCAATCGAAGATATCCTGTAATTTCAACAGGGTTATTTAAATGACCATCTATTAAGACTGTTCTCTG
>CACDGO010000008.1 GCA_902552345.1 uncultured Pelagibacteraceae bacterium
TGGTGATTCTAAAATAACATTTGGAAATGTTGCTGGGATGGTTGACATTTACGTCGGATCAGATGGTGCTGAAATGGATGCTATCGACGACATAACGCCAACGGCTTATGAAGAAGCAAATGGTTCAGGATCTGGTACTTATAAAGATATCGGTACTTTTGTACAAGAAATGGGTATAGGTTTTAAAACCAGCTTACCAATTATAGGAACTGTGCGTGGTCAGTATATACCAAAAGTTGATACTACTAAAAATGCTGACAATGCATCTTCAGGTGATACAAACGCTCTTGTTGGTTCAGGATTTGAAATTACAACAAAAACAGCTTTAGGTGACTTACCTTTAGTAGGTTCTATATTGGATGGTAACACTATAACTTTAGGTTATGGCGAAGGTGAAACTAGTACAGTTACTAATACTTCTGACGCTTTTGAAGCTACCGTAGCTTTAACAGGCTCATTTGGAAATTTCTCTTATGGTTTTCAAGTTGAGCATGTTGATTTAGGTCAAACAACAGCTGCTGCTGATGCTGACTTCTATAAAATAGATACTATTGGTATAGCTTATGCAATCAATGATGCACTTTCAATTTCATACAACACTATGGAGCAAAAGCAGCACAATATCGATGCTGACTCAAGCTTCAAACAAAAAACTAATGCAATAAACATCGGTTACACTGTTGGTGGAATGACAATTGGATTCCAAGATGCGTCAACAGACAACGCTAACATGGTTAAAGATGCGAGTGACGATACTAGAACACTAGGTATCTCAGTAGCATTTTAATTACGTTAGAAGTTAATAGATTAGAAAAGCCGGCTAGAAATAGCCGGCTTTTTTTTTATCTCAGACATTAAGGCAAACCCCTCAGAAATAGAATTATTAAGACTATTTAAGTTAGAAGAATTTATACCTCCTAATGGTATAAGATTTTTTGAAATAGCTAAAAAATTATTAAACTTTATAACTCCAAGAAAGTTATTATTGTTATCATAATCAACTTTAAACAGTCTAGATAAAAGAATATATTTACACCCTTGCTTAATTTTGAAATGAATTTCTCTTGGGTTATGGGCTGATCCAATTATGGTGAAGTTTAAATTTTTTAAAAAAAGACACTTAAAACTTTTATTGTGCGATGAAATATACAGTCCATCAGCTTTAAGGAGCACAGCTAATTGTATGTTGTTTGCTACAAAAAATTTAAAATCTTTGATATAACAAACCTGTCTGAATTTTTTAAGTTCTTCAATATTTTCAGTCTTTTTATTATTTCTTCTATAAATAATTATTAGTTTTTTGTTTTTTTTTATATTTTTTAATTCTAAATTTTTGATACTCTCAATAATTAAAAAATATTTCTTTTTAAAAGCGAACATTATGAACACAATAGTTGAAAGATTTAAAAAAATACAATCAGATATTATATCGTTAAACCCTCGTAAACCAGTTAATATTATAGCTGTAAGTAAAACATTTGATTTAGATCATATAAAACCGCTGATTGACCATGGTCATTTACATTTTGGTGAAAACAAAGTTCAAGAAGCTAAATCAAAATGGTCAGCAATAAAAAAAGATAATCAGAATTTAAAACTTCATATGATTGGCAAACTCCAAAGCAATAAAGCTAAAGATGCAGTAAAACTTTTCGATTATATTCATTCTCTCGACAATCAAAAACTTGCTGATTTCCTCGCAAAGTCTCAAAATAATTTAAACAAAAAACTGGAGTATTTTATTCAAGTTAATATTGGTAATGAAACTCAAAAATCAGGTATACCTGTAAATCAATTAGATGCTTTTTATAATTACTGTATGAATGAAATTAATTTAAAAATTATCGGGTTGATGGTAATACCCCCAATCGATCAAGATGCTAATAAATATTTTAAATCATTATATGAATTAAGTAAGTCTCTAGCTCTTGAAAGCATGAGTATGGGTATGTCTGCAGACTATAAAGATGCTATAAAACATGGATCTACATTTATAAGAGTAGGAAGTTCTATTTTCGGTTCCCGATCTTAACTTTGGTATTTTTGTTAATTTTTTTAATTATTTTTAAAAGATGTATTTTCTTTACAGCTATGCACCCTTCAGTTTTTTTATAATTTTTCGAAGCTATATGTATAAAAATTGCGCTACCTTTATTTTTTACGATAGGGGCCATATTATAATTTAGAATTAATATTATATCGTAGCAATTTTCTTTTCTAAAAAGTTTTTCAAAATTATAAGCAAAGGGTAGCTTAATAAGTTGATTGTAATTGTTAGATTTTGGATCATCACACCATCCCATATCTTTTCTAATAGCAATTTTTTTAATTTTGGTTTGTATTTTTTTGACTCTATCTTTTCTATATAAAATGTACTTAATTTTATATATGCCTTTAGGTGTTATTAAATCTCCTTCTTTTCTTTTATAGCCAATTCCCCTTTTACCTACAGCACATTTTGCTTTATAGTTGTTTAAAGTTAAATATTTTTTATTAATTAAAATATGCATAAGTTAAATGTTCTAATTTTAGGTTCCACTACTTTTGTTTCAACTTTAAATGAATTGAAATCTTTTTTAAAGTTTAATCCTTTGTTAAATAACACAAATACTGCTCCGAGTGTTATCCTGTTCCATACAGACGCTTTGATGGATAAAAATCAAAAAAAATATATTGAAGGTCAAAATTTAATAAAAATTTGCGTAGGAAAAAAAAAAGATCTTAAAGATAACTTTGATGAAAATTTAGAATTACCGGCTACCATAAAAGAAATCAATGCCATTGTAGAGAACACATCTGCTAAAAAAAAGTTCAGTAAGAATTCATCGATAGAAATTAAAAATTATTTATTAAATAAAAATGAAAAAAAATTATCTAAATCAAATGATTTTATAATTTTAACAGAAAAAGAGGTTCATCTTTTGGAATTATTTTTAAAAAATAAAAATCCAATGTCTAAAGACAAAATTTTATCCTTAGTTTGGAATTATTCATCAGATGCAGATACACATACAGTAGAAACACACATATATAGACTAAGGAAAAAAATTACTGCTAAGTTTAAAGATGAAAACTTTATAATAAATAATAAAGATGGATACTCTCTGTGAGGAAAAGGAATAAAATTGTTAAAGATCTATTTACCACTAAGTACAGAAAGAGAATTGTAAAGCCAAAGAAAGGTAAAGGTAGTTTTAAAAGAAGAAAAAAATAAATTAACTATTAAGTCTTGCTCCTATAATCTGAATTATTCTCGAAGACATTTCTGCACCTAATTCCAAACTCTCTTTGTTAGATTTATTATTAATTAAACCATGCAAAAAACCACCTGCAAATAAATCTCCTGCGCCTGTCAGGTCTTTAATTTGCAGGTTTTTTTTTGCAGAACACTCTACAACCTCATCTTTATTTATTGCAACTGCACCTTTATCTCCTCGGGTAATAATAACTAACTTATCTATATTTTTAGCAAAATTTATCACTTCATCAAATTTCTTAACATCAATTAAAGACATGAATTCTTGTTCGTTAGCGAACGTAATATCTAATTTATTTTTAACCAATTCTAAAAAGTGAGGTTTATGTCTCTCTACACAAAACAGGTCTGACAAGGACATCGCAACTTTATTAGAGTTGTTAATTGCTTTTTCGAAAGCTTTTTTGGGTTCGCCTTCGTCCCAAAGGTAGCCTTCTAAAAATAAAATTTCACTATTTTTTATGGCATTAGTATCAATATCATTTTCATTTATTTTTCCTGCCGTGCCTAGGAAAGTTACCATAGTCCTTTCTGAATCAGGTGTAATTAGTATTAAACAAGTTCCAGTTGGGGTTATTTCTTTTTTCTTTGAATAAAAAAACTGAACGTTTTCTTTTTTTAAACCTTCCTCATATTTTTTACCTAAATCATCATCGTTCACTTTACCTATAAAACCTACTTGATTGCCTAGTTGTGATAGACCTACTATTGAATTAGCAACAGAACCACCTGAAACAGTATCTTCTATTTTAAGTGTAGATAATAATTTTTTAAATTCAGCTTCGTCTACAAGTTTCATTGTGCTTTTAGTTAAATTATTTTGTGTAATGAATTTGTCTTCAACTTTACAAATTACATCCACAATTGCGTTACCAATTCCTAAGATTTTCATTTAAGCTTTTTTTGTTTTTATAGGTTTTTTTCTATTGGGATAACAGCTTTTACATATTTTACAAGTAATTCCATAACAATCTCGAGCTTTACAATATTCCCTACCGTACCAAATTATTTGTAAATGAAGTTTGTTCCAGTGTTTTTTAGGAAAAATGCTCTTCAAATCCTTTTCCGTTTGCACAACATTTTTTCCATTGGTCAAACCCCACCTTTGAGCTAGTCTGTGAATATGAGTGTCTACCGGAAAGGCAGGAAAACCAAAACCTTGGGACATGACAACGCTAGCTGTTTTGTGCCCGACACCAGGCAACTGCTCTAGTTCTTCATAAGTTTTCGGAACTTTCCCTTTATACTTTTTTACTAATGTTTTTGATAAGTAGAATATGCTTTTAGCTTTAACTCTAAAAATACCAATTCTTTTAATAAGTCTCTCAATTTTTTTTCTCCCAAGTTTAACAAAATGTTCAGGCTTATTATATTTTGGATAAATATCTTTTGTTACATTATTTACGTTTACATCTGTACATTGAGCTGAAAGTAAAACAGAGACTAAAAGTGTAAATATATTTTTATAGCTAAGAGGTATTGGAACTTTTGGATAAGTCTTATTTAATATCCTTAAGATAATTTGAGCTCTTTTCTTATTGTTCACTTAAAATTTAGAAGATCTCGCATAGAATAAAGACCGGCTTTTTTAGACATCAACCATGTCGCTGCGGTCAAAGCCCCTTCAGAATATAAAGCCCTATCAAAGGACTCATGATTTAGTTTAATAATTTCTTTCCCGCTTGAAAATCTAACTTCATGTTCACCAATAACCTCACCTTTACGAATAGAATTAAAATTAATTTTTTTTGAATATGGAAAAGAATTTTTATTAAAATATTTCTTACCTATTAAATTATAGAAATTTTTATTTTTTCCAACTGCAATTCCTTTACCTAACATTAAAGCAGTTCCAGATGGATAATCAATTTTATGTTTATGATGAACTTCATATACCTTGCTCAAAAAGTTATTACCTAAAGACTTTGAGGCAATTTCTGTTAAATACATAAGCAGGTTGACACCCAGACTCATGTTTCCAGCTTTAAGTATAGGAATTTTCTTTGAAAAATATTTAATTGTATTTTCTTCTTTTTTTGTAAAACCTGTAGTCCCAATCACAACTCTTTTCTTTTGTTCAGCAGCAACTCGAAGAATTTGCAAAGTACATCTAGGAACTGTGAAATCAATGATTACGTTAGCCTTTTTAAAAGCATTTGCTGAATTAATTTGAGGCTCAATTCCAGAAATTTTCTTTCTAATTTTTTTATTTTCAGTTAATGAAACAAGCTTAAATGCTTTATTTTTATTTGCCGATCTAATGAGTTGTTGACCCATTCTACCCATACATCCAGTTATCGCTAAGCTAATTTTTTTCATTACTTAATCAAATAAAGAATTACAATAATCACTAGTACAATTATAGTCCAGAGAGATAAATTACTTAAAAATTGTTTTAACTTATTATTGGTGGATAAAAAACCAGGTAAGATTAAAGCTAGTACTGCAATAAGAAATACCGCAGACATTATTTGATTAGTTTCCATTAAAATTAAGTTTTTTTCCAGAATTTTTTAGCTTTTTCAAAAAAGCTTTTAATAGCTGGATCTGGTTTATTGGACTCAATTTCATTGAATTCCTCTAAAATCTCTTTTTGTCTTTTAGATAGCGAAGTTGGAACTTGAGTAACAACTCTTATATAGAGGTCGCCAAATAAACTTCTTCTAAGAAGAGGCATTCCTTTTCCTTTGAGCCTAAATTGTTTTCCAAATTGAGTGCCTGCAGGAATTTTAATTTTTGATTTGCCCCCATCAATTGATGGAACTTCCACTGATGTTCCTAAAGCTGCATCTGAAATAGATATCGGCAGCTCATAATATAGATTTTCTTCTGATCTTTTAAAAATATTATGATTGTCTATTGATATAAATAAATATAAGTCTCCACTAGAACCACCTTTTGATCCTGCCTCACCTTTACCTGCCAATCGTATTCTAGTTCCGTCATCAACCCCTTTTGGTATTTTCACTGTAACATTTTCATTTGTTTGCATTTTACCATTACCACTACAACTGCTGCACGGAGCACCAATCGTTTCTCCATATCCACTACATTGCGGGCAAGTTTGTTGAACCGTAAAAAAACCTTGATTTGTTCTTATTTTTCCTCTCCCGGAACAATAATTACATCTTATAGGTTTAGAACCTTTTGCTGCGCCACTACCCGAGCAGGACTTACATGATTTATAAGTAGTATACTTTACATTTTTTTCAGTTCCCTCATAAGCATCTTCTAAACTTATGCTAACATCATACCTTAAATCATTTCCTCTATTACTGGTTCGTCTCGTGGTACCGCCACCAAAGTCACTAAAAAAATCTTCGAAAATATCTGAAAATGATGAATTATCAAAGCCACCAAAACCTTGAAATCCTCCGCTTCCTCCACCCTCAAAAGCCGCATGGCCGAATTGATCGTAATTTGCTTTTCTCTTATCATCTGAAAGAATATGATATGCCTCACTAGCCTCTTTAAACTTTTCTTCTGAGGCTTTGTCTCCTTTATTCTTATCAGGATGATATTTTAGTGCTAATTTTCTGTAAGCTTTTTTGATATCTTCTTTGGAAGCTCCTTTTGGGATACCTAAGACATCATAACAATCTCTTTTAGCCACAGGACGTCGTCTCCTTAAATTTTATCTTAGGCGCTTTTTTCTTTATCTTCTTTTACGTCTTCGAAATCTGCATCTACTACATTGTCTTTTTCGCCAGATTTTGTATCTTTAGTTCCTCCAGAGCCTTTATCATTATCGTTTGATTTTTGTTGGCTTTTGTAAACAGCTTCACCTAATTTCATTGAAACTTGAATTAAATTTTGTGTTTTTTTCTTTATATCTTCAACATCAGTGCCTTCAAGAGATTTTTTAAGATCAGCAATTCCATTTTCTATAGATTTCTTCTCCTCTGCAGAAACCTTATCTCCATGTTCTTTTAAACTTTTTTCCGTTGAAAAAATCAAACTATCAGCTTGATTTCTTACGTCTACAGACTCTCTTTTCTTTTTGTCAGCTTCTTTATTTGCTTCAGCATCTTTCACCATTTTTTGGATTTCCTCATCGGAGAGTCCTCCTGAGGCCTGAATTTGGATTTTCTGCTCTTTTCCTGTGCCTTTATCTTTGGCAGAAACACTAACTATTCCATTAGCATCAATGTCAAAAGTTACTTCTATTTGTGGTGTACCTCTTGGAGCTGGGGGTATACCTACAAGTTCAAAATTTCCAAGAATTTTATTATCTGCCGCCATTTCTCTTTCTCCTTGCAGAACTCTTATAGAAACTGCAGGTTGGTTATCTTCTGCAGTTGAAAAAACCTGACTTTTTTTTGTCGGGATTGTAGTGTTTTTTTCAATAAGTTTAGTTGATACGCCACCTAGTGTTTCTATTCCTAATGATAAAGGGGTTACATCTAAAAGCAATACATCTTTAACATCTCCCTGTAAGACACCGCCTTGGATAGCAGCTCCCATCGCAACTACTTCATCTGGATTTACACTTTTGTTTGGTTCTTTACCAAAGAAATTTTTTACAGTTTCAATAATTTTTGGCATTCTTGTCATACCACCGACTAGAACAACTTCATTGATCTCTGCAGCAGAAAAACCAGAGTCTTTTAATGCAGTTTTACATGGTTCTAATGTTCTATCTACTAAGCTTTGTACTAATGCTTCAAGTTTTGCTCTAGTAAATTTAAGGTTTAAATGCTTCGGTCCTGATTTATCAGCAGTAATGAATGGCAGATTAATTTCTGTTTGTGCAGCAGAGGAAAGTTCTATCTTAGCTTTTTCAGCAGCTTCCTTTAATCTTTGAAGGGCTAATTTATCTGTTTTCAGGTCAATACCATTATCTTTCTTAAATTCAGATGCAAGGTACTCAACTATCGTATCATCAAAATCTTCTCCACCTAAGAAAGTATCACCATTTGTAGATTTCACTTCAAAAACTCCATCACCAATTTCTAGAATTGAGATGTCAAAAGTACCACCACCTAAATCGTAAACAGCAATTTTTTTTGCTCCTTTTTTATCAAGACCGTAAGCGAGGGAGGCTGCGGTTGGTTCATTTATTATTCTTAAAACTTCAAGTCCTGCAATTTTCCCCGCATCTTTTGTAGCTTGTCTTTGAGAGTCATTAAAATAGGCTGGAACTGTGATAACAGCTTTTGTTACTGCTTGGCCTAAATATTTTTCAGCTGTTTCTTTCATTTTTTGTAAAACAAATGCAGAAATTTGAGCCGAAGAGTATTTTTTACCTTTTGCTTCAACCCAAGCATCACCGTTATCTGATTTTACAATTTTATAAGGCACCTTAGAAATATCCTTTTGAACAGATGGGCCATCAAATTTTCTTCCAATAAGTCTTTTTACCGCAAATATAGTATCAACTGCATTAGTGACCGCTTGTCTTTTAGCAGGTTGACCAACTAATTTTTCTTCATTTTCAAGAAAAGCTACAACTGAAGGCGTTGTTCTTGCTCCCTCAACATTTTCCAAAACCTTAGCTTGTGAACCATCCATTATGGCTACACATGAATTTGTAGTACCTAAATCTATTCCAATTACTTTGCTCATTTTAAATTCCTTAGTTATGATCTTATATGGGTGCTTTTTCTCGATCTACAAGGTTACTTTTCACCTTTTTTTTCCTCTTTTTCCTCAATTTTCGAATTTTTTTTCTTCGCAACACCTACTAAAGCGGGCCTTAATAATCTATCACCAAACATATAACCTGACTGTATTTCCTGAACTATTGTGCCTACCTCAGATTTTTCGTCTTCAACTTCGGTCATTGCCTGATGAATATTTGGATCAAACTTTTTACCTCGAGCCACAATTTTAGTAATTCTATTTTTTTCAAAAATAGAAATTAAATCTTTTTCAATCACATCAATATTCTCAATAAATTTTTCTAAATCTTTATTTTCTTTTAAAACGTTATCATTTTTAATAGCTATTTTAGCTCTGCTTAAATTATCCAAAATTGCCAGACTCTCTTTTGCAAAATTAAATGATCCGAATTCAAAAGCATCTTTTATTTCTTTTTCGAATCTTCTTCTTTGATTCTCAATTTCTGCCAATGATCTAAGCAATTTATCTTCTGTCTCCTTTAATTTTTCCTCTAAAGATAGATCTTTTGTATCCTTTTGATCATTTTCGTTTTTAGCAGTATTGTCATTTTTTTGACCAGTTACTTCTTGCTCTTTTTTGCTATTATCTGACATTGAGTGCTATATAGTAAATTTTTTTAAAATTACTAGATTTAAATGAAAAAAATTTTAATTGGTACCCACAATCAAGGAAAATTCAGAGAAATTTCATCTTTAATTTCAAAGAAATATAGGAAAATTTCACCAAAAGCGTTAGGGATACCTAGTCCACATGAAACTGGCAAAACTTTTAAGACTAACGCTGATCTTAAAGCAAGTTTTTTTTCAAAGTTTGTGAACTATCCAGTTATTTCAGATGACTCTGGTTTATGTATAAAGTCATTAAATGGTAAGCCTGGAATTCACTCTGCTAGATTTGCTAAAAAACATGGAGGTTTTTTTAAAGCAATGAAATTTATATTAAAAAAAATGAAAAATAAAAAAAATAAATCTGCTTTATTTATTTGTAGCCTATCATTTAAATATCCTAAAAAAAAGCCTATTAACGTCATTGGAAAAATTAATGGATCTATAGCGGAAAAAATATTGGGTAAAAATGGATTTGGATACGATCCTATTTTTATTCCAAAATCAAGTAAAATTTCTTTTGGACAAATGCTAAAGTCTAAAAAAATGAAAATGGATCACAGATATTTAGCGTTTAAAAAATTAAAAAAAAAGATTAAAATTTTGTGAATTTTTTGTTAGCAACTTTATAGATACTTAACTCTTGAATAACTTTTTTATCTTTAAAACTAAATGTACCTATTTTCCCTTTAATTTTATTTTTAAATGAAAAATCATTTATTGATTTGATGTTTTCATTGTTTTTCCATAAGTAATAAATCAGACCAAGAGCATCATAGGTTAAAATTGTTATTTCGTTTGGATACACTTTAAATTTGTTAAAATACCTTTTATTGTATTTAATAAATTCTTCATAAGAAATAGAGGGGTAATATAAGTTTTTAATTGTGTTTTCATAAAAAATACTCTCATCAAACCATTGATTAATTGTCGTAAATAATACTTTGTCTTGACTCACGTCTGAGTAAATAAGAGAGGTTAAAGCACTTTTTAGACTGCTACCAAAATCAATTATGATTACCGAGTCAAAATTTACTTCACCCAAAGTATATAATTGATCTAATTTTTCCATTTCCTTTATTGATTGTGGATCTTCTTTATCTTCAAACATTTTTTTTCTGAGCTCCAGATTTCTTTTTCTTTCAGAGTAATTTGTTAATTTTTCTATTTCACCTGTTAAAACTTCTGGATTAGGATCATAAATAAAAGATTTATAACTAATGCTCATTTTTTCCAATTTTTTCGTAATTAAATCAGCATAATTATTTTTAGGATACATAATTAAAGTTTTATTTTTATTTTGTTTTTTTATAAAGTTTGTTAAAGCAGTTAGTTGAGATTCTAAACTTATCCCAACACTTATTATGTTACCTGCAAATTCTGGATTGATATTTGAAGGTGAAATAAAAATTGTATCATCAAACTTTTTAGCTAGATTGAACTCCTCAAAATGTATTGGACCAATTATGATATTAACCCCCTGAGATTTAATATCTTGAATAGCAGAATTAAGTTTTTCTTTATCACCAAATCCAGAGTCCCGGGGAATTATAAAAATATTTTTATCATCAATCTCTTCAAGCGCTAATTGCAATGAGTATAAAAGAGAGTCACCTAGCTCTTTATATTCACCGCTAAGAGGGGCCAATAATCCTACTTTTAAAATATTATTTCTCTCATTACTTAAAAGATTAGAGTTAAAAAAAATAATTGTGTAAACTAACAATAAGTAAATTTTTTTCATAAAATGAAATTATTAATTAATACATTATATATCGTCTCTACACCAATAGGTAATTTAGATGATATTACCTTGAGAGCTGTAAAAGTATTAAGTAACTCTGACATTGTTCTTTGTGAAGATACTAGACATTCTATTAAATTATTAAACAATCTTAAAATAAAAAAAAAATTGATTTCATATCATAAATTCAATGAAAAAAAACAAACCCCAATCATTATTGAATATATTAAACAGGGCAAAATTTTGTCTTTGATTTCAGATGCTGGAACTCCACTCCTGTCAGATCCCGGAAAGACGCTGATCAATGAATGTGTTAAAAATCTAATTGACATTAGACCAATACCTGGAGTCTCATCTATAACTGCAAGTATGAGCATAACTGGGTTCAAAGATCAATTCCTGTTTTATGGTTTTTTGCCTAAAACTGATAATGAGTTAGAAAAAGCTTTAAAGCCCCTTTCATATCTCCCTTTTTCAATAATATTTTTTTCTTCATCACTAAAATTAAATTTTTATTTAAAAAAATTTAAAAAATTTTTTTCAGGAAGAAAAATTTTGATAGCAAGAGAAATTTCAAAGTTACACGAAACTTTCTACAGGGAAGATATAGATAACATTAAAATATTCGATACACCTCTTAAAGGTGAGCTAACATTAGTTATATCAGGAATTATGTCTAAAAATCTAAAGCAAATAACTTTTGATAATAAAAAAATTATCAACATGATAAAAAAAAACTTAATAAAATATAGCATTAAAGATACAGTTGAACTAATTTCTAAGTCAGAAAAAATTAGTAAGAAATTAATTTATAACTTATGCCTAAAAACCAAAAATGAAAAAAATATT
This sequence comes from uncultured Pelagibacteraceae bacterium, assembly GCA_902552345.1. Lineage (GTDB taxonomy): Bacteria > Pseudomonadota > Alphaproteobacteria > Pelagibacterales > Pelagibacteraceae > Pelagilacustribacter. The sequence goes on from CACDGO010000008.1 coordinate 12,077, forward strand.
TAGTTTATTAATAATATTTTTAATAACGTCTTGCAGTTCAGTAAGCAGGTTTGGAGCTGGGGTGGACATTACATTTGATCCTAGAACAATTGGAATGCAAATTGATGATACAATTATGCAAAAAAATTTGTCAGCAAGATTAGCGCTAGCAGATAAAAAATATTTTCTTGCTATTCAATCAGAGGTAAGAGATGGAAATATATTTCTATCCGGAAAAGTTGATGAACCTGAGGAGAAAATTAAGATAACAAAGATGGCCTGGGAAACTAATGGTGTTCGGTCCGTTAAAAATGCGATAACAATTAAAGGGCAACATAATTTTAAAACTACAGCAAAAGATATTTTAATCACTAGTCAACTAAGATCTGCCTTAATATTTAATAAAAAAACAAAAGCAAGAAATTACACCTTAGAGACAATAAACAAAAATGTATATATTTTCGGCATAGCAATGGATAAAAAAGAGAGACAAGAAGTAATTAATGAGGCTAACAAAATTTATGATGTTAAAAAAGTTTTTCCGTCAATATATTTAGCTACTGAGCTAAGTAGAAATAAGCTCTAATATGAATAATCAATTACATCGGAAGAGTAAGCCGCAATTGATGCTAAATTTAGAATTTCTGAGGTAGTTGCCCTTAATGGAGCAACTTCAATTGGATAACCCAAGCCAATTAAAAGGGGTCCAATAAGTTTTCCACCCCCGAAAACCTTCATTAGTTTTGTAGAAATAGCAGCACTGTGTAATGCAGGCATTATAAGTATGTTAGCATTACCAACAATTTTTGAAAAAGGATAAATATCTTTATAAATTGGATTTAAAGCTACATCTGGCTGCATTTCTCCGTCAAAATCAAAATCTACTTTTTCTTTTTTGAGCAGCTCAATTGCATCTCGAACATGTTTGGTATTTTTAGAAATAGGCTTTCCAAAAGTTGAATGAGATAAAAATGCGACTTTAGGATCAAACCCAAATAATCTAGCTACTCTCACGCATGATTTAGAAACTTTTACTAATCTTTCTGGAGACGGAAAATCTTGAACATTTGTGTCAGCTACTAAAATCGTCTTACCTTTTAATGTAATCATTGTCATACCAAAAATTTCTTCTCCAGGTCTAGGATCAGTAACTCTCTTTAATTTTTCTATAGACGCAGCATAATGTCTTATGTTTCCGGTAACCATTGCATCTGCATCTTTACACGCAATCATAGAAGCTCCCCAGGCTATACGGTCATTACGAACTAGACGATCAACATCTCTCTCTAACTGACCTTCTCTTTGAAGTTTTTTATACAAATGTTTGGTGTATTTTTCTCTTTTCTCTTTGTCTGTAGAGTTTACTATTTTAATATTATAATTCTCATCTAATCCAATATTTTTGAGTTGCTCTTTAATTCTTTTCTCAGCCCCGATCAATATTGGTTTACCTAACTTATTTCTCCCAAATTCAATAGCTGCCTTGAGCATATTTTCATCTTCTCCCTCAGCAAATATTACCCTTTTTGGATTTTTTCTAACTTTTGCATTAATTCCCTGCATCAATGACATTGTTGGATCAAGTCGGTTTGCTAATTGATCCTTATAAATTTCTATATCATTAATACTTTTTCTAGCTACACCACTCTTCATGGCAGCTTCAGCAACTGCAGCTGGAATTACGCTTATTAATCTAGGATCAAAAGTGGAGGGAATAATATATTCTTTACCGTATCTCGGTCTATCGCCTCCATATGCTGAGGCAACCTCATCTGGAACATTTTCTCTGGCTAAAAGTGCAATAGCGTTTGCTGCGGCAACTTTCATTGATTCATTTATTTCTCTTGCTCTTACATCTAAAGCACCTCTAAAGATATATGGAAAACCTATTAAATTATTTACCTGATTAGGATAATCAGATCTACCAGTAGCTATAATTGCATCAGATCTAGATTTTTTAATTAGTTCTGGTTTTATCTCTGGATCAGGATTTGCACAAGCAAAAATTATTGGATTCTTTGACATTGATTTTACCATATCTTCTGACACTACATCTTTAGCAGACAATCCTAAAAAAACATCAGCACCTTTCATTGCGTCAGTTAATGTTCTTAGTTTAGTATCAACAGCATGTGCCGATTTAAATTGATCAATATTTTTCCGACCTTTATATATAATTCCCTTACTATCACACATAATAATATTCTCATTTTTTACTCCTGAACTTTTAAATAAATTAGCACACGCTTGCGCTGAAGCCCCTGCACCATTTACAACAATTTTCACTTTATCAATCTTTTTTTGAGATATATCTAAGGCATTTATTAAAGCAGCAGTGGTAATAATTGCAGTACCATGCTGATCATCATGAAAAATAGGGATATCTAAAATTTCTTTAAGTTTTTGTTCTATGATAAAACAGTTAGGAGCTGCAATATCCTCCAAATTTATTCCACCAAAAGTTCCACTGATATTTTTAATTGTTTCCACAATCGAGTCAGGACTATTGTTATCGATCTCAATATCTATAGAGTCTATATCTGCAAATCTTTTAAATAAAACTGACTTACCTTCCATAACCGGCTTAGACGCTAAAGCACCTAAATTTCCTAAACCTAAAATTGCAGATCCATTGCTGATTACCGCAACAAGGTTTCCTTTACTCGTGTAGTCGTAAGCAAGTTCTGGATTTTTGGCTATTTCCTTTACAGGCGCTGCAACACCAGGAGAATATGCTAGAGAAAGATCTCTTTTAGTTGTTAAAGGTTTGCTAGAATTAATCTCAATTTTGCCTGACTTTCCTTTTATATGAAAATCAAGTGCTTCTTTATCTGAATAATGATCAATTTCTGTTTTCTTTGGCATTTATCTTAATGAGTATGTAATATAAAGAAAGTTAATTCACTATAAATTTATGGCTTAATTTAGATCATTTATGAACCTACTTTCTTCCGCTTCTATATTTAGTTTTTTCACCCTAATCAGTAGAATTTTGGGCTACTTAAGAGATATTTTAATAGCTATTTTCTTGGGAGCCTCAATTTTCGCAGATGCTTTTTTTGTAGCTTTTAGACTTCCTAACACCTTCAGGCGTTTATTTGCAGAGGGTACTTTTAATGCAGCTTTTATACCAAGCTATACTTCTGCAAAATTTAAAAATAAAAAAAAAGGGAAATTTTTTGCTGATGAAGTATTAAATCTTCTTCTATTAATTTTACTTTTTATAATCACGCTTGCTGAAATATTTACTCCATATTTTGTTTATCTGATAGCTCCAGGTTTTGCATCAGATGAAATAAAATTTGATTTAGCTATTGAGTTCACAAGAATTACTTTCCCTTTCTTACTATTTGTTTGTCTTTCTTCCTTTTTCTCTGGAATATTAAATTCTCATAATAAGTTTGCGGCAGCAGCTGCAGCACCAATAATTTTAAATATTATTTTGATTATAAGTATTTTGGTTTCGTATATTCAGAATTTGAATATAGCAAAACAGCTTTCTTATGGTGTAACGATATCTGGAATTATTCAATTAATATTTTTATTTTATTGCACTTATGAATTTTATAAACCAAATATAAAAATTTATTTAAAGGTCACCAAAAAAGTAAAATTTTTCTTTAAGAAATTATTACCAAGTATCTTTTCATCAGGTGTTACTCAAATTAATATTCTAGTCGGCACTATAATTGCTTCATTTCAGGCTGGCGCAGTTTCATATTTATATTATGCAGATAGAGTTTATCAAATAAATTTGGCAATTGCTGGAATAGCCGTAGGAACCGTTTCATTACCAGTTCTTTCAAAAGCATTTAAATCTAAAAATTTTACAAAAGTTTCCAATATTCAAAGTGGAGCTATTCAATTATCTTTATTATTCTCAATACCAGCCAGTCTTGGTTTAATAATTGCATCAGAAGAAATAATAAATGGATTGTTTGGATATGGTTCTTTCTCACCTAACGATGTTGAAATGACTTCTAAAGCTTTAGTGT
>CACDGO010000009.1 GCA_902552345.1 uncultured Pelagibacteraceae bacterium
AGTTGTTGAAATAATTTTTCTTAAAAGAAATGCATTGAGAATTGCTAATTGTTTAAAATTAATTTTTTTTTTATCAAATTTAAAAAATATAGATATAAAAAGGTTTCCTTTTTTTGAAATCCATTTTTTTCCAACTCTTCCTCTACCTTTATTTTGTTTTTCACTCATAACTAAAGTGGGTTTTGAGAAATTTTTTTTTATTAAGCTAATAGCAGTATCGTTAGTACTGTTTACTTTCTGATATTTTTTTATCGTAATCTTCATTAATTATTGAATAATGTATTTACTATATTATTCAAAACAGAAGGGTATAGAAAAAACGTAATCAAAATTGTACAGCTAGCAAATACTGAAACTTGAGCAGTTCTGTTTTTTGTTGGTTCAAAAGTTATTAGACTGTCATCAAAATAAATAGTTTTAATAATTTTGAGATAATAAAATGCTGACATAACAGTTGTTAACAAGCCTATAATCGCTAATGTATACATTTCTTTCTCCAGCACAGCGACAAAAACGTAAAATTTTGCAAAAAATCCTCCCAAAGGTGGGATTCCTGCTAGAGAAAATAAAATTATCAATAGTGAGATAGCTAACATTGGATGTTTTTTTGAAATTCCAGATAAATCAGAAATATTTTCTTTATATTGTCCATCTTTCTTTAACAAATATAAACAAGAGAATGCACCTATATTCATAATTACATAAATAGATATATAAATTATCGCGCTTTGGTAACCAGATATTTCTCCAGTAGCAACTCCAGCAAGAGCATAACCAATGTGACCTATCGAACTATAGGCCAAAAGTCTTTTAAAATTTAATTGAACCATCGCTGCTACAGCCCCCAAAATCATAGATGCGATGGATATAAAAATTATAATTAATTGCCACTCCAATAAGATATTTGAAAAAGGAACAAACATAAATTTTATTAATAATGCTAAGCCAGCAACTTTAGGAACTACTGCAAAGTAACTTGTTATTGATGTTGGCGCACCTTCATAAACATCTGGGGTCCACATATGAAACGGTACTGCAGAAACTTTAAATGCAAGACCAACCAGTATAAATACCATAGCAAAAACTGCACCTGTGTTTTCTTTATTTAGCTGATTGGCAATTAATTCGAAATTTGTAGTACTTGTAAATCCATACAATAATGAGCAACCGTATAATAATAAACCTGAGGATAACGCACTTAGAACGAAATATTTTATTCCTGACTCCGTTGATCTTAAATTGTCTCTGTCAATCGATGCAAGAATATAAAGCGATAATGATTGTAGCTCTAATCCTAAATAAAAAAGTATTAAGTCATTTGCACTTACCATGAAAAACATTCCTAAAATCGATAATAAAATGATTATAGGGTATTCAAACTTATCTAATTTATTATCTAAAATAAAATTTTTTGATGAATTAAGCACAAACAAAGAAGATACAAGTATCAAAACTTTAAAATAATTTGAAAAAGAATCTCTTACAAAACTATCTAAAAATATTTTTTCCATATTATTTGGACTTGTCAAAATAATAGAGATAGTGACAATAATTATTAATGAAGAAAGATTAAATATTAAGTTAAAACTTTTTTTTATAAAAACACCTATCATGAGAATAGAAAAAATTGATAAAGATAAAAAGACCTCAGGGAACATTATATATAAATTGTTAATCATTATTAATTTGAAATTAACGCTGTCTCGTAATTAGTAATTAAACTATTAACAGATACGCTAAAAGTTTCCATTAACGGGAGTGGATAAAATCCAAAAAAAAGTATTAAAAATGCCAGAGTGATAAGCATTACTATTTCAGATTTATTAACGTCATCCATTTTTTTAATTTCTGAATTATTTGTTACTCCAAAAATAACTCTCTTTGTAAGCCAAAGCATATATGCAGCGCCTAAAACTACTCCGAAAGTTGCTAACATAGCTGCTAAGTAACTTTTTTTAAATGTGCCAGTTAATACAAGAAATTCTCCTAAAAATCCTGAAGTCCCAGGTAAACCTAGCGCGGCTAAAGCAAATATTAAAAACAAAAAAGAGTACTTTGGAATATAATTTACTAGTCCTCCATAAGTGCTGATCATTCTTGAGTGTAACCGATCATAAACTACACCGACACATAAGAATAATGCTGCGGATATCAAACCATGACTTAACATTTGATAAATACTTCCCTCTATACCTTGTTTTGTAAGTGTAAAAATTCCTAAAGTCACATAACCCATGTGAGCCACAGAAGAGTAAGCGATTAATTTCTTCATATCATCCTGCATTAGTGCTACTAAAGATGTATAAATAATAGCTATTATACTCAAAGTATATATGAGAGGAGTAAAATATTCGGAAGCTATTGGAAACATTGGTATTGAAAATCTTAAAAAACCATAACCAGCCATTTTTAATAAAATTGCAGCTAGAATTACAGAACCAGCCGTTGGCGCTTCAACATGTGCGTCTGGTAGCCAAGTATGCACTGGCCACATAGGCATTTTTACTGCAAAAGAGCTAAAGAAAGCCAACCATAATATATTCTGATAATCTTTTGGTATTTTTATTTCATATATCTGTGTGATATCTGTTGTTCCTGTTAACCAATAAATAACGATGATAGCTACAAGCATTAAGACTGATCCTAGTAAAGTAAATAGAAAAAATTTAAATGCAGAATAAACTCTTCTTGGCCCACCCCAAACTCCTATAATCAAAAACATGGGTATTAACCCCGCCTCAAAAAACAAATAAAAAATTACAAGATCGAGTGAGCAAAATACACCTATCATAAATGTTTCTAAAATTAGAATAGCGATTAAAAATTCCTTAACTCTTACTTTAACGCTGTTTACACATGAAATAATACAAATCGGAGTAATTAAAGTAGTTAAAACTATAAAAAGTATTGATATACCATCTATACCTAGTTTAAATTTGATAAAATTATTTACCCAGGATTTTTCCTCTACAAATTGAAATTCGGAAACATTTAAATCTAAAGAATACCATAAAAATAATGAGAGAAAAAAAGTCGCTATACTACTAAATAAAGAAATGTAAATTGAGCTAATATTTGATGTTTTATCTTTTGATAATAAAATAAAGAAGGAGCTTATCAAAGGTAAAAAAATTAAAGTAGATAATATTGGAAAGTTCATTTTACTTTAAAATCAAATAAGTTAATAGAATTGATAAACCCAATAACATTACAAAAGCGTAATCATAAATAAATCCTGTTTGAAGACGTCCAGTTTTATAAGAAATAATCTTGATTAGCTTTGAAATACCATCAGGACCAAATTTATCTATTATACCTATATCTCCTTTTTTCCAGAAAAATGAACCTATTTTCTTTGTTGGATTAACAAAAATTTTTTCATAAAGTTCATCTATATACCATTTATTTAATAAGAATTTGTATAAAGGCATATTGGTATTTTTGAAATCTTCTAAAATTTTTGGACTTATAATATATAAATAAAAAGAGATAGGAATTGCTATTAAAACTAATGCTGGTGTAGTTAATAAGAACCATAAAGGTATAGCGTCATGTTTAATTTCGTTTAAAAAAAAGATTGATCCTTGCCAAAATTCGTTACTATGATGACCAATAAAAGTACCTTTAAAAAAGTATCCAGAAAATATCGCTCCAATGCCAAGTAAAAAAAGAGGAATCAGCATTACTAGTGGGGACTCATGAGTTTCACTTAAAAGAATCTTTTTATTATTGTAAGGTCCATGGAAGGTTTTAAAAAATAATCTCCAAGAATAAATTGATGTTAAAAATGCAGTTATTATCCCAATTGTAGCTGCATAATTTCCCATAGAGGAATTTTTAAGATACGCAAATTCAATAATTGCATCTTTTGAGTAAAAGCCAGATAAAAAAGGAAATCCAGTCAGCGCTAAAGTTCCTAACAACATAAAGACGTAAGTGTAAGGTAGTTTTTTTCTTACCCCACCCATGTTTCTAATATCTTGCTCATCCTTAAAAGCATGTATTACTGAACCAGCACCTAAGAACAATAGAGCTTTAAAAAAAGCATGTGTAAACAAATGAAACATAGCAACATGATAAGCTCCAACACCTGCAGCAAAAAACATGTACCCTAACTGACTGCAAGTTGAATAAGCTACTATCTTTTTTATATCATTTTGCACAAGTGCTACTGAAGCAGCGAAAATAGCAGTGATCATCCCAATTACAGTGACTAAATTTAAAGCGATTTGAGAATATTCAAAAATTGGCGAACATCTGACAACAAGAAAAACACCAGCTGTAACCATTGTTGCAGCATGAATTAAAGCTGACACTGGTGTCGGGCCTTCCATCGCGTCTGGTAGCCAAGTGTGAAGTAAAAATTGTGCAGATTTTCCCATTGCTCCAATGAATAGGAACACACAAATTAATGTTATTAAATTTGACTCATTACCAAAAAAAGTTATTTTTTTTTCAGCAAACTGACTTGTTGCTTGAAAAACTTCCTCAAAATTAATAGTACCAAAAAATAGAAAGATTAAAAATATCGCAATGGCTAGGCCAAAATCACCAATCCTATTTACTATAAAAGCTTTTATAGCTGCGTTATTTGCTGTTTCTTTTTTATACCAAAATCCAATAAGTAGATATGAGCATAATCCAACTCCCTCCCATCCAAAAAAAAGTTGTAGGAAATTGTCTGAAACAACTAAAGCCAGCATTGAAAAAGTAAACAGAGATAGATAAGACATAAACCTTGGTTTATGCGGATCATGACTCATGTAACCTATTGAATAAATATGTACGAGTGCGGATACAAAAGTGACAACTACTAACATAATTGAGCTTAATGGATCAATATTTATTGACCAATTGGCTTTAAAGCCTCCAGAACTTATCCATTCAAAAATTATATGATTTCCATAGTTATCATTTTGAATTCCATTTAAAAAAACAATAATTGAAAGTACTGCTGAGATACTAACAAATAAGCTTGTAGAGATTTCAGCAAAGTATTTTGTAATTGATTTACCGAGATACCCTATCAGTGAACCTGCTAACGGTAAAAATATTATTGCATATTCCATATAATTAGCCTTTCATCCCATGGATGTCTTCCACTCTGATTGAGCCTCGATTTCTGTAGTAAACTACAATAATAGCAAGACCAATTGCTGCCTCAGCTGCTGCAACGGTCAAAATAAGCATCGTGAAAATTTGACCGACAATGTCGCCAGAAAAAATTGAAAAAGATATCAGATTGATATTTACTGCTAATAAAATTAGCTCTATAGACATTAAAATTACTATTACATTTTTTCTATTTAAAAAAATTCCAATTACACCCAAGAAAAAAATTATAGCTCCTAAAGATAAATAGTGCCCCAGGCCAATTTCAATCATCTATTTTAACTCCTTTATTAGACTTTACGTCAAAAAGTTCTACTGCATTAGAAGGATCTCTAGAAATTTGATTGATGTAACTTTGTTTCTTAACGCCTACTCTTTCCCTAAAAGTAAGAAGAATAGCTCCAATCATTGCTAGGAGAAGTACTATTCCTGCTAATTGAAAATATAATATGTAGTCAGTATACATAACAAGACCAAGTTGATGAGTATTAGAAGTTTTAGACAAAAGTAATGTGCTACTAGACATCACATTTTCTTTATATTTCCACCCACCAACTACGACTAGTAACTCTAACAAAATAAGTACACTTACGATTAAACCTGTAGGTATGTGCGTTGATTTTTTACCGATAAACCATGATTGCTTCTGTTCTGCAACATTTAGCATCATTACTACAAACAAAAATAATACTGCTACTGCCCCAACGTAGACAATTAAAAGTATCATCCCTAAAAATTCAGCTCCAACCATGATAAATAGACATCCAACTGATATGAAATCTAAAATCAAAAAGAAAACTGAGTTGATTGTACTTCTTGAGGTTATTACCATTAAAGAAGAAAAAATTGCTATTATAGAGAAAAAATAAAAAAAAATTGAGTGGACTAACATCTATCTGTAAGGTTTATCTAGCTTTATATTTTTCGCTAAAACTGACTCCCATCTGTCACCGTTCTCTAAGAGTTTTTCTTTATTGTAATAAAGTTCTTCTCTGGTTTCAGTTGCAAATTCAAAATTTGGACCTTGTACAATAGCTTCAACCGGACATGACTCTTGGCATAATCCACAATATATACATTTAAGCATATCAATATCATATCTAGTTGTTTTTCTGCTACCATCTGACCTCTCTGTAGATTCAATTGTAATAGCTTGAGCAGGACAAACTGCTTCACATAATTTACAGGCAATACATCTTTCTTCACCGTTTGGATATCTTCTTAAAGCATGCTCACCTCTCATCCTTGGACTGATTGGTCCTTTTTCGAAAGGGTAATTTATAGTTTTTGATTTTCTAAATAACTCTTTAATTGCCATATATAATCCAGAAATAAATTCTACAAGAAATATAGTTTTTAAGAGCCTAGTTAAATTCATTAAATACTTACCTTCGGTAATTTGTCAAAATAAAATAAGAAACTTGCAGTCATTACTAGATAAATAAGTGAAAATGGAAGAAATATTTTCCAGCCTAATCTCATGAGCTGATCATATCTATATCTAGGTACAATAGCTTTAATCAGAGCAAATAACAAAAATAAAAACAAAATTTTTATTATCATCCAAAATGGAGCAGGAATTATATTAAGTGGATAAACATCCATAATTGGCAACCAACCGCCTAAAAAGAGTATTGAACCCATCGCACACATCAAAAGTATATTTGCATATTCCCCTAACCAAAACATTGCATACATCATTCCAGAATATTCAGTTTGGTAGCCTGCAACTAGTTCTGCTTCGGCTTCAGGTAAATCAAAAGGTGGTCTATTTGTTTCTGCTAAGGCAGAAATAAAAAAGATTACAAACATTGGGAAAAGAGGTATTACGTACCACAATTCTCTTTGAGCTAGGACAATATCATTCAAGTTCAATGATCCAACACACAAAAGAACATTTATGATAATGATCCCAATTGAAACTTCATAAGAAACCATTTGTGCTGCAGATCTAATAGCTCCCAAAAATGGATATTTTGAATTAGATGCCCATCCTCCCATTATAATCCCATAAACACCAAGAGAGGAAACTGCAAATAAATACAAAATCCCGACATTGATATCTGCTAAAACTAAATTTTCACTCATTGGAATCACAGCCCAAGCAACTAAAGCTAGTGTCATAGTTACAATTGGAGCAAGAATGAAAACAACTTTATTTGCGCTAGCTGGTATAATAATTTCTTTAAATATATACTTTAATGCATCTGCAAGAGTTTGAAAAAGCCCAAACGGACCAACAACATTTGGTCCCTTCCTCTTTTGTACCAATCCCCACACTCTTCTATCTAACCATACAATCATAGCTACCGATACAAGTATAGGAACGAGTAGAAAAATGACTTTATAAACTTCTTGTCCTAAGATTTGTAAATATTCAATCATAGATTATCTGTGCCAGTTTTTTTTGTTTTTTGCCTAATTTGTCTACATTCACTCATGGTTTTAGATGCTCTTGAGATTGCATTCGTAAAAAAATAATCCAATTCTTTAATATTTACTTCCTCACTTACAAAATTTGAAGATATACTTTTAATCTTAGGTTCTTGAAACCTAGGCAAATCATTTAAATTTGTAAAATTAGGAATTAAATTCAAAACTTCTTTTCTCAAGGACTCAAAATTTGTATGATATTCAGTCTTTTCAAGTTTTTTAAAAACTAAATTGAAAATTTTCCAATCCTCTAAAGCGTCTCCTATTGGATATGATGCTTTTTTGCATTCTTGTAATCTACCTTCAAGATTTTCAAAAAGTCCTTCTTGTTCAGTAAATGCAGCACTAGGAAGAATTAAGTCTGCAATTTCTGCACCTCTATCGCCGTGACTGCCTTGATAAACTATAAATTCATTATTTTTTTTAATCTCTAAATTATCTGATCCTAAAAGATATAATAATTTAAATTTATTTGTTTTTAACTTTTCAAAAAATAAATTCTTTTCTTCTTCAATATTTGGTAAAACTTGTAAATCTATCAAACCTACTGTTGAAGCATTTTGTGGAAGAAAATTAAAAGCATTCCAATCTTTATTAATAAAATTATTTTCTTTTAAAAATTTTTTAAATTCCTCAAAGATATATTTGCCGCTTTTTAATTCCAGAGCAGACTCTCCAATTATCACAATTGGTTTTTTTGATGATAATAATTTTCTTGAAAAATCTACCTCTTTATTAAGTATTTTTTTTATATCGTCTGTTGAGTTACCAATCTTCGTAAAATCATAAGTAAGTTCACCCGGATTACCAATTGAATAAATAGGGGTACCTCTTTGAGTATAAGCTTTTCTAATTCTAGCATTTAACATTGTGGCTTCGTATCTTGGGTTGGTTCCAATTAAGAGAATTAGGTCAGATTCCTCAATACCTTTTATTGAGGAGTTAAATATATAATTACTTTTTTCAGATGAATTAATATAAAATTCTCTTTCCCTGAATTCTAAATTATTGCTATTTAAGAATGAAAAAAACTTTTTAAACGCCAAGGCATTTTCTAAGTTAACCATATCTCCAATATGTCCACCAACTTCTTTTGGATTAATCTCATTTATTTTTTTAACTAAAAGAGAAATTGCTTCATCCCAACTAGATTTTTGAAGTTTATTATTTTTTTTAATGTAGGGAACGTCTAATCTTTGTTTAAGAAGTCCGTCACAAGAATATCTTGTTTTATCTGAAATCCACTCCTCATTAATATCGTTATTTAATCTTGGCAATACCCTTTTTACTTCCCAATTATAGGTATCTACCCTTATATTTGAACCAACAGCATCCATCACATCTATGCTTTCGGTTTTTTTTAGTTCCCATGGCCTTGCTTCAAAAGCATAAGGTTTAGAAGTAAGAGCTCCCACAGGACATAAATCTATAACGTTTGCAGAAAGTTCTGATTCCATTGCTTTTTCTAAATAAGTTGTAATTTCCATGTTTTCACCCCGACCTATTGCTCCGATCTCGGGCACACCAGCGACTTCGGTAGCAAACCTTACACATCTTGTGCAGTGAATACATCTTGTCATCTGTGTTTTTATCAATGGCCCCATATATTTTTCTTTAACTTGTCTTTTATTTTCTACGAACCTTGATTTATCAACTCCATAATACATTGATTGATCTTGCAAATCACATTCCCCGCCTTGATCGCAAACTGGACAGTCTAAAGGATGATTGGCTAATAAAAATTCCATAACACCTTTTCTAGCTTTTTCTACTAGATCAGTGTTAGTTTTTATGTTCATGCCATCTGCCGCTGGCATAGCACAAGATGCAATAGGTTTAGGAGACTTTTCCATTTCTACAAGGCACATCCTACAGTTTCCAGCTATAGATAATTTTTCATGATAACAAAATCTTGGAATTTCTACGTTAGCGAGTTCACAGGCTTGAAGCACTGTCATTCCTTTTTCAAATTCAATCTCTTTGCCATTAATCTTAATTCTAGGCATTTTTATTCTCCAAAAGGTGTTGATCTACTAAATAAGGATTATCAATTTTCTTTTTAATTAAAGGTTCCTCTCTACAACGACTTTCAATCTCTTTTCTAAAATGTCTCAGCAAACCTTGTACTGGCCAAGCAGACCCCTCACCAAATGCACAAATTGTGTGGCCTTCTATTTGTTTCGTAACATCAGACAATAAATCAATATCACTATAAGCAGCTTTTCTTTTTACTACTCTGTCTAAAATTCTCCACATCCAACCTGCCCCCTCTCTGCAAGGAGTACATTGACCACAACTCTCATGTTTATAAAATCTTGCTATTCTAGCCATGCACGCAACAATATCTTGATCTTTATTTATCACAACTATTCCTGCTGTACCTAGTCCACTTTTATTTTCAACTAAAGAGTCAAAGTCCATCGTTATCGTATCGCATATTTTTTTAGACAATAACGGCATTGATGAGCCACCTGGTATAACTGCCTGAAGATTTTCCCAACCTCCTACTACTCCGCCTGCATGCCTCTCAATTAATTCTTTTAGTGGAATGCCCATTTCCTCCTCAACATTACAAGGAGAATTAACATTTCCAGATATACAAAAGATTTTTGTTCCAGTATTTTTAGGTTTACCTATTGATGCAAACCATTTTCCACCTCTCCTTAAAATAGTTGGTACGACTGCAATAGTCTCAACATTATTTACTATTGTTGGACATCCATATAAACCTACTAGGGCGGGAAAAGGAGGTTTTAATCTTGGTTGACCTTTATTTCCCTCAATACTTTCTAATAAAGCTGTTTCTTCTCCACAAATATACGCTCCAGCTCCAAAATGAATATGAATATCAAAATCCCAACCTGAACCACATGCATTTTTTCCTAAATATTTTTTCTCATAGGCTTGATTAATTGCTTCTTGTAATCTTTTACCCTCATTGAAATATTCGCCCCTAATATAAATATAACAAACATGTGCGTTGACTGCATAACCAGCTATTAAACATCCCTCGATTAATTTCTGAGGCTCAAATCTTATTATATCTCTGTCTTTACAAGTTCCCGGCTCTGACTCGTCGGCATTAATCACTAAGTAATGTGGTCTAGACCCAATTTCTTTCGGTGCAAAAGACCATTTTAGACCAGTAGAAAAACCTGCACCACCTCTACCTCTTAATTCAGAAGTTTTAACTTCATTTATAATCCAATCTCTTCCTTTTGAAATAATATCCTTAGTGTCTTTCCAATCATCTCTTTTAATCGCGTGGTCAATTTCCCAGCCAAAATTATTGTAAAGATTTTTAAATATTTTGTTCTCAGTTTTAAGCATGTTTTTCTCCATCAATAACCTGTTTTTTTTCAGGGGAAGTATTTTTACGACCTCTGTAAGAGCCTGGCTTTAATGGCTTATCTTTAATAAGTGAGTCTAAAATTTCTGTAGTGCTTCTTTCATCGAGATCTTCATAATAGTCATCATTTACTTGTATCATAGGTGCACTAACGCATGCTCCTAAACATTCTACTTCCATCCATGAACAACTACCTTTATCTGAGATCTTATTTTCATTAGGAGAAATTTTATCCTTACAAAGTTTAACAATCTTATCAGCTCCTCTAATTAAACACGGAGTAGTCGTACAAACTTGAATAAAATGTTTACCTACAGGTGCTAAATTATACATTGTGTAAAAAGTTGCCACTTCATAGACTGATATATATGGCATAGATAAAAATTTAGCTATGTATTTCATGGCAGCTAGTGGTATCCAATTATTGTTTTGTTTTTGCGCGAGGTAAAGAAATGGCATAACCGCACTTTTTTTATTTTTATCCGGATATTTTTTTAAAATTTCTTCAGCTTTTTTTAAATTTTCATTTGAAAATTTAAATTCTTTTGGCTGATCATCATGAATTCTTTTTAAACTCATCTATCTACCTCACCAAAAACTATATCTAAAGAACCTAAAACAGCAGGTACATCTGCGAGCATATGTCCACGAATAAGGTAATCCATAGCTTGTAAATGTGAAAAACCAGGCGCTCTGATTTTGCATCTATATGGCTTATTGCTTCCATCAGAAATTAAATAAACACCAAACTCACCTTTTGGAGCCTCAACTGCAGTGTATACATCGCCTTTAGGAACTCTATATCCTTCTGTAAATAACTTAAAATGGTGAATTAAAGCTTCCATAGATTGTTTTAAATCATCTCTGTTAGGAGGGGATATTTTTCCATCTATAGATTTAACAGGACCTTTTGGAAGTTTTTCAATACATTGTAGGATAATTTTTACACTCTCTCTCATTTCTTCTATTCTGCATAAATATCTATCGTAACAATCCCCATTTTTACCAACAGGAATTTTAAAATCTAATTCTTGATAAATTTCATATGGCTGAGATCTTCTTAAATCCCATGGAACTCCTGAGCCTCTAAGCATGACGCCGGAAAAACTATAATCCAAAGCCTCTTGTTTCTTAACCAAACCTATTTCTACATTTCGTTGTTTAAAGATACGATTTTCTGTGAGTAAACCCTCTAAATCATCAATAATTTTAGGAAAAGATTTGCAAAACTTTTCGATGTCTTCAACTAGTTTTAATGGGATATCTTGATGAACGCCACCTGTCCTAAAATAGTTAGCATGTAATCTGGAACCTGAAGCTCTTTCATAAAATGTCATTAAAGTTTCTCTCTCCTCGAAACCCCACAAAGAAGGGGTTAAAGCTCCGACATCTAATGCTTGAGTAGTAACATTTAGTATATGACTTAAAATTCTTCCTATCTCACAAAAAATAACTCTTATATATTTAGCTCTTATGGGAACTTCAATATTAAGTAATTTTTCAGCTGCAAGAGCAAAAGCATGTTCTTGATTCATGGGAGCAACATAATCCAATCTGTCAAAATACGGTAATGCTTGGGTATAAGTTTTTTGCTCTATAAGTTTTTCAGTTCCTCTATGAAGTAATCCAATATGAGGATCAGCTTTTTCTACAACCTCTCCATCAAGTTCTAAGATTAATCGTAGAACTCCATGTGCAGCTGGATGTTGAGGGCCAAAATTTAGGTTTAATGATTTAGTTTTTTTTACCATCTTTTTCTATATTGTTTAATTGTTTTGAATACTTTGTTCCTTCCCATGGACTTTCAAAATCAAAATTTCTATAATTTTGTTCAAGTTTAACTGGTTCATAGATAACTTTTTTTTCCTTTTCACTGTAGCGAACTTCATTAAAACCGGTCAAAGGAAAATCTTTTCTTAAAGGATGACCTTTAAAACCATAATCTGTTAATATTCTTCTTAAATCTGGATGATTTTTAAACTTAATTCCGTACATATCAAAAACTTCTCTTTCCATCCAATTGGCAGATGGGAAAATTTTTGTTAATGAAATTATAGTCTGATTTATCTCAAATCTTAAAGAAAGTTTAATTCTTAAATTATACTCATGAGATAAAAAGAGATAAACTAACTGAAAACGCTTTTCTTCATCTGGATAATCTACTCCAGCAATATCAATTAATTGCCTAAATTTACATTTTTCACTAGATTTTAAAAATTGAACTACATCTATTAAATCTTCTGGGCTAATCTCGATTAACAACTCCTCGTTTTTAACCAGAGAGTTTTTAACTTTGCTAGATAACTCAGAATTAATAAATTTCTCTAATTTGTCTAAATTTTTTATCATATTTTATCTTTGTAAATTGCCTTCTCTCCTAATTTTTTTTTGCAATTGTAAAATGCCATAAAGAAGTGCTTCTGCTGAGGGTGGACATCCAGGAATGTAAATATCTACAGGAACAATTTTATCACAACCTCTAACTACAGAATATGAGTAATGATAATACCCTCCGCCATTAGCACAGCTGCCCATTGATACCACGTACCTTGGTTCAGGCATTTGGTCATAAACTTTTCTTAGAGCTGGAGCCATTTTATTAGTCAAGGTCCCAGCTACAATCATCACATCCGATTGTCTTGGTGATGCGCGAGGAGCAGCTCCAAATCTTTCTAAATCATATCGTGGCATTGATGTTTGCATCATTTCAACAGCACAACAGGCTAACCCAAAAGTCATCCAATGTAAGGAGCCAGTTCTAGCCCAATTTATTAAATTTTCAGAAGAGGTAGTTATAAAACCTTTTTCAGCAAAATCTTTTGCTAAATCTTTGAATTCTTCTGGTATCTTTTTTTGTTTATCTGTATCCAAATTAAATTTTACTCCCATTCCAAAGCTCCTTTTTTCCACTCATATATAAATCCGATTGTAAGAATTCCTAAAAAGATCATCATAGACCAAAATCCTAAAGCGCCTAAGTTGCCAAGAGATATAGCCCAAGGGAATAGGAATGCAATTTCTAAATCAAATATAATAAATAGTATTGCAACTAAATAAAACCTAACGTCAAACTCCATTCTGGAGTCATCAAAAGCTTCAAACCCACATTCATAAGCAGATAATTTTTCTGGATCTGGATTAGAAGGTGATGCTAAAAAATTTGCTATTACAAACCCAATGCTTAAAAACAAAGCAATGAATAAGAAGATGATTATTGATAAATAGTCAGATAAAAAATTGTAAATCATTTTAATTATTAATATCTACTCCAATGCCGTGGCTTGGAGATTCTCATATTAATTACTATTCTTTATAACATTTATTATTAAAGAGTACAGGACAGAAGGAAGCATTAATGTTGATTAGTTTTCGCTAGTTTATGACTTGCTAGATGAAAATCATTATCAACTAGTGGCGGGAGTGACGGGACTCGAACCCGCGACCTCCTGCGTGACAGGCAGGCGCTCTAACCAAGCTGAGCTACACCCCCCCAGGGCGTTTTGGTGGGCGGTAAAGGACTCGAACCTATGACCCTCTCGGTGTAAACGAGATGCTCTACCAACTGAGCTAACCGCCCCAAAATAAAGATTTTCTTATATCAACACTTTTGAAAAGATAAAAGAGAATAAAAAATTAAATAATTAGGTAGTTTTGCTTAATCAGAAAATAATTTTATCAAAATACATCCAGTTAATATCATCACAGCTGAAATAAAGGCTAAATAGCCTACTTTTTCTTTAAGTATGAATAACCCATACATAGAGGCAAATAAAATACTCATTTCTCTCAAAGCAGCAATTACTGCAACCTTACCTATAGTGTATCCATAAACTGCAGGTAGGTATGAATAGATATTAAAAAAAGCAGCAATCGAAATATTCTTAAAATTTTTTAAAATATAATTAAGATTAATTTTCTTTTTTTGCAGTGATATATCCATAAGGACCAAGCACGGCAACGTCAACAAACCCTCCAATTAAAGCTTCTGCCACAGATGCGTAAGAAGTTGGCATGTAAAATTCTATACTCTTTCCTGTGTTTGACTTTAATTTTTCAAGAAGTGGTCTGTATAGATCTAATTCAAATGATGATTCTTCAGTAGGTATTATAGAAAATCTTAATTGTTTTGGATCTTTACATTTTGAATATGCAAAGTTTGTTCCAAGCAAAAAGATTGTAAAAAATACCAATACTCTTTTTAATGTATGCATTTTTCCTCCAGTTAATTGTTTTTGTGAGATAATTGACCCTATTTGCACAAATCTTTTAAACAATTTATGAGTGTAAATTGCTATTTTTATAGTAAAAACTTCAATTTTAAATAGAAATTTTGCAAATATTATAAATATCAATATAGTTGTATTAATGATTTTAACTTGTAATTCATGCGAGAAAAAATTTGTTGTGCCGGATAACGCAATTACTGAGTCAGGTAGAATGGTTCAATGCGGATCATGTGGAAATAAATGGAGGCAATTTCCTATAGGTAAAATTACAAAGCCTCAATCAATCTCTCGCCTACAAAAAGTAGTTTCGAAGTCTCAGCCAGTAAAACAAAAAATTCAAAAACCAAAAAAAGTAAAAAGTACTGCTCCAAAAAAATCAAGAGAAATCAGTTTGTACTCCCCCGAGTATCTTGCAAAAAAACATGGGATAAAGATACATGAAACAAAAGATCCAATAAAGAAAAGTCAAAAAGAGAAAAAGGCGGTTTCATTCGGGTTTTATAATTCATTAATTTTATTTGTTTTTTTAGTCATTTCTTTATCAAGAATTTTATATTTCGCTCAAGATATTTTAGTCTC
Source organism: uncultured Pelagibacteraceae bacterium (assembly GCA_902552345.1). Classification (GTDB taxonomy): domain Bacteria; phylum Pseudomonadota; class Alphaproteobacteria; order Pelagibacterales; family Pelagibacteraceae; genus Pelagilacustribacter. The sequence goes on from CACDGO010000009.1 coordinate 15,700, forward strand.
TTACTTCCCAATGTCTGAGTTCTATTTAAATTATTTCTTTGAAAGTATTCGTAATATTTTTGAAATTTGGAAAAATTTAATTAATTACTAGACTCTAAATCTTTAATACTAATAAAGTTTTCAGATAAGTTTAGATTATTTTTTTTTATATCTTCAAAAAAATTCCAAGCTAATACTAAAATTACATTTTTTTTATTCTTTATATTTAACTTATCCTTTATTGGTATTCTCACTCCAGGAATAAATT
>CACDGO010000010.1 GCA_902552345.1 uncultured Pelagibacteraceae bacterium
CTTCTCTAAATTTTAAAAATTCTGATATAAATTCTTTTAAATTCAAAATTTTGGGCTTGTTGTCAACTATGGCTAAGGTATTAAATCCAAATGAACTTTCAATATTTGTTAATTTATATAATTGTCTTCTAATTGTTTCTGGTTCGAAACTTTTTCTTAATTCTATTACTACTCTGATACCTTCACGGTTTGACTCATCTCTTAAATCTTTTATCCCTTCAATTTTTTTATCTCTAACTAGTTGGGCTATTTTTTCAATTAATATAGATTTATTTACCTGATAAGGAATAGATTTGATTATTAAAGTTTCTCTTCCGCCTTTCTTTTCCTCAAATTCGATTTCTCCTCTTACCTTGAATGAGCCGCGACCTTTGTTATAACCTTGTTTTATAATATCTTTACCTATAATTACGCCACCAGTAGGAAAATCTGGACCTGGAACATGTTTCATAAGTTGGCTAATTGTTATTTCTTTATTATTAATAAATGCAATTGTTGCATTAATTATTTCACCTAAATTATGTGGTGGTATGCTTGTAGCCATTCCAACTGCTATACCACCTGCCCCGTTGACAAGAATATTTGGATATTGCGAAGGCAAAACTTCAGGCTCTTTTTCAGACTCATCATAGTTGCTTCTAAATTTAACAGTTTCTTTTTCTAAATCCTCAGTTAAAAATTGAGAGATTCTACCTAGTTTAGTTTCCGTGTACCTCATTGCTGCAGGAGGATCACCATCAATAGACCCAAAGTTACCTTGGCCAGAAATTAAAGGGACACTCATAGAAAAGTCTTGCACTAATCTTACTAATGCATCGTAAACTGACTGATCTCCGTGAGGATGATATTTACCAATTACATCACCAACAATTCTTGCAGATTTTCTAAAAGGTTTTGACCAATCATAACCACCTTTATACATCGCATAAATTATTCTTCGATGAACTGGTTTAAGACCATCTCTTACATCAGGTAGAGCTCTACTCACAATTACACTCATTGCATAAGATAGATATGATGAGCTCATCTCATCTTGGACAAATATTGGTTTAAATGATTTGTTTTTTTCTAGGGTATTTTTTTCCATGAATACTAAAAGGGAATTTCATCATCTAAATCAGAGTTTTCCTGATTTAAATTATCATTTGGTAATGAACTCTTATTTTCTGAGACTAAATTTGAATTAGTAGAATTATTCCTACTGTCCAACATGGTTAAGCTTGAATTATAACCTTGTAAAACGATCTCTGTCGAATACTTATCTTGTCCGGTTGCCTCATCTTTCCATTTTCTTGTACTGAGTTGTCCCTCAACATAGACGTTAGCACCTTTTTTAACGTATTGCTGTACAACATTTACTAAACCTTCATTAAATATTACAACTCTATGCCACTCTGTTTTTTCTTTTCTCTCACCACTTGATTTATCCTTCCATGATTGACTTGTAGCAATACTTAATCTTGCTACACTTTTACCATTAATCATTTGCTTAATCTCAGGGTCTGCGCCTAAACGACCTATTAATTGTACTTTATTTAAACTACCAGCCATAATATTTTTGAATATAATTTGATTTTTTAATATTAAAAGTCTTAAATATATATCATATTTGATAGCTAATTATAAGATGATTATTTTTTGGAGTAAAAAAAATGTTGAAGAAAATCGTTGTAAAAGGCGCTAAAGAACACAATTTAAAAAACGTTTCTTTGGAAATCCCAAAAGAAAAGCTAGTTGTTATCACAGGCTTATCTGGATCAGGGAAATCATCTTTAGCTTTTGATACTATTTATGCCGAAGGACAGAGAAGATACGTGGAAAGCTTATCTTCATATGCTAGACAGTTTTTAGATAAGATGAAAAAACCCAATGTGGATTTTATTGAAGGTTTGAGTCCAGCTATTTCAATCGAACAAAAAAATACATCGAAAAATCCAAGATCTACAGTTGCGACAGTAACTGAAATTTATGATTATATGAGAGTTTTATTTGCTAGAATTGGCGTGCCCTACTCACCTTTCACAGGTAAACCGATTAGATCACAGCCGATAAGCGAAATGGTAGATAAGATTAAAAAACTCCCAAAAAATAATACTATATATCTTTTAGCACCAATAGTCAGAGGGAGAAAAGGAGAATATAAAAAAGAAATACTCAATTTTAAAAAAAGAGGTTTTACGAAAATTAAGGTTGATGGGAAATACCTAAATATTGATGAATTTCCAGATCTTAATAAAAAAGTAAAACATGATATTTCAATTATTGTTGATAGAATAATAATTAACTCTAATCTAGGTAACAGATTAGCGGATAGTGTTGAAACTGCAGTGAATCTTTCTGACGGATTATTAATTGTAGAGTACGAAAATGAGACATTGCCAAAAAAATTTAGAAAAAGAGAAACTATAACCTTTTCCTCTAAATTTTCATGTCCAGAAAGTGGTTTTACAATTGAGGAAATTGAACCAAGACTTTTTTCTTTCAACTCACCCTATGGAGCATGTGAAGAATGTGAAGGAATCGGACATAATTTGAATGTAGACCCAAATTTAGTAGTTTCAGACTCAAAGAAAAGTATTCAAGATGGAGTGATTGAACCCTGGTCTAAATCAACCTCGTTATATTATGCGCAAACTTTAGCCTCAATAGCAAAACACTTTAAAATATCCTTATCTGAGCCTTGGAAAAAAATTCCAAAAAAAATTCAAGATATAATTCTTTACGGTTCTGATGATGAAGAAATCAAATTCTCATATGATGATGGATATGAAGCATATACTACAAAAAAAACTTTTGAGGGAGTAATTAATAATTTAGAAAGGAGATACCTTGAAACTGATAGTGAATGGAAAAGAGAGGAAATTTCTCAGTACCAAAGTGAGACTGATTGTGAAAAATGTAAAGGAATGAGATTAAAAGATGAAGCACTGTGTGTAAAAATTAATGGTTTAAATATTAGTGAAGTTACTGAAAAATCAATCGATATTGCTCAAAAATGGTTTGTAAATTTAGAAAAAGTACTAAGTGAAAAAGAAAATAAGATTGCTCAACATATATTAAAAGAAATAAATGAAAGGCTTAATTTTTTATTAAACGTTGGATTAAATTATTTAACATTATCTAGAGAATCTGGAACACTATCGGGGGGTGAAGCACAAAGAATTCGACTTGCATCACAAATAGGATCAGGTCTGACTGGTGTACTTTACGTTTTGGACGAACCATCTATAGGCTTACATCAAAGAGACAATAAAAAATTAATTACTGCTTTAAAAAAGTTAAGAGATTTAGGTAATACAGTAATTGTTGTTGAGCACGATATTGAAACAATGGAGAACTCTGACCATATTATAGATATAGGTCCAGAAGCTGGTTTAAATGGTGGAAATATAGTAGCAGAGGGAGAAGTAAAAAATATAATTAAAAATGAAAAAAGTATTACTGGAGATTATTTATCTGGAAAGAAATTTATTCCTATTCCAAAAAAGAGGAGAATAGCCAAAAATGGAAGATTCATAGAAATAAATGGTGCTAGCGGAAATAATTTAAAAAAAGTAAATTTAAAAATCCCAGTTGGTACTTTCACTTGCGTTACAGGTGTTTCCGGTAGTGGAAAATCAACTTTAATTCTTCATACTTTATACAACGCATTTAATTTAATGTTAAATAAAAATAAAAGTCGTAAAGTACCTAAAGCTTTTACAGGATTTAAAGGGACTGAATTAATTGATAAGATTATAGATATTGATCAATCACCAATCGGAAGAACCCCAAGATCCAATCCTGCTACATACACTGGAGCCTTTGGTCCAATAAGAGAATGGTTTGCAAGTTTACCCGAATCAAAAGCGAGAGGTTACAAAGTAGGTAGGTATTCATTTAATGTAAAAGGCGGAAGATGCGAAACATGTGAAGGAGATGGTGTTTTAACTTATGAAATGCATTTTTTACCAGACGTTTTTATACCATGTGATACATGTAAAGGAGCAAGATATAATCGAGAAACCCTAGAAATTAGATTCAAAGGAAAAAATATAGCAGACGTCTTAGATATGACAGTTGAAGAGGGATGTGAATTTTTTGAGAATATTCAAACTATAAAATCTAAACTTATAACATTAAAACACGTAGGATTAGGTTATATGAAGATAGGTCAACAAGCTACAACATTGTCAGGTGGTGAAGCACAAAGAATTAAATTAGCCAAAGAACTTTCTAAAAGACCTACAGGTAGAACTTTGTATATTTTAGATGAACCTACAACTGGTTTGCATTCGCACGATATAAAAAAATTGTTAGAAATTTTACAAGCATTTGCTAATACTGGTAACACAGTTGTAGTTATAGAACATAATTTGGATGTAATTAAAACAGCGGATCATATTATAGATATGGGTCCCGAAGGTGGAATTAATGGCGGTAAAATAATAGCTGAAGGTACTCCTGAAAAAGTATCATTAGTAAAAGATAGCTATACTGGGAAATTTATCAGAGAAATTATCAGTAATGGCTCAATGAAAAAGACTGCCTAAAAATAAATTATATGATATAAAAGAATCATGACAAGTATTTTGCAATCTCTATCTAAAACTGTACACTTTTCTTTAGGAATTGCAATTTTACTACTTTTGGGCTTGCATTTTTTTGGAGACGGTTTTTCATTTGATAGATATTTCCTAAGCTGGTTATTTAGATATTTGCATGTGCTTACGGGTATTATGTGGATTGGATTATTATGGTATTTTAACTTTGTTCAAATTCCATCTATGCCAAATATTCCAGATGAGCAAAAACCCGCGATTGGTAAAGTAATAGCGCCTAAAGCTTTGTTTTGGTTTAGATGGGCTGCTTTAGGAACAATTATAACAGGACTAATAGTTTCATATCTTCAAGGATATGTTCACCAGGCTATGATATTAGGTATAGGAAGTGGAGACCCTAAATCAACAGCAATAGGAATAGGTATGTGGTTAGGAATTATAATGGCTTACAACGTGTGGTTTGTTATATGGCCTAACCAGAAAAAAGCTTTGGGAATTATAGAGTCTACGCCTGATGAAAAAGCAAAGTCTGCTAAAACAGCAATGTTATTTTCAAGAGCAAATACTTTATTGTCTTTTCCTATGCTGCTATCAATGGTGGCAGCTCAAAATCTTTATTAAGGAAGAATTTTTTCTTCATTTTTTTCTAAAGTTTTATTACTTACTTTAAAATATTTTAGTATCGGTGAGGCGACAAATATTGAGGAATAAGTTCCAATTAGAACTCCTAATATCATAGCAAAAGAAAATCCTCTTAAAATTTGACCACCTAAAATGTATATAGAAAACAAAGCTAATAATGTGGTAACAGAGGTGATAATTGTTCTAGCAAGTGTTTCATTGATAGATAAATTTGCTATGTCACTTATACTTATTTTAGTATATTTAAATAAGTTTTCTCTTATACGATCATAAATAACTACTGTGTCATTCATAGAGTAACCAACAATTGTTAAAACTGCAGCAACAATTGATAAGTTTATTTCTAAAGATAAAATCGAAAAAATACCAAGTGTAATAACAACATCGTGAAAAAGAGCGACAATAGAACCTACGCTAAATTGCCATTCAAACCTTACCCAAATATAAAAAAGCATAGCAGCTAAAGCTAAAGATATAGCTATGATAGAAGACTCTAATAATTCAGAGCTTACTTTAGGTCCAACATTTTCTATCCGTCTAAAATCAACATCTGCATTTAAATTTTCTGATAATTTTTTTTTAATATCAGCAATCAGATTATTACTATTATCCTCTTTTTGTTCTATCTTAATCAAATAATCCCCTTCTTTACCAAATTTTTTTACATTTACATCACCCACATTTATAGAATTTAAAGTATCTCTTATATTAGAAACATTTATGGATGTTTCTGTCCTCAACTCAATTAAAGTACCGCCTTTAAAATCAATCCCATAATTTAATCCTTTAAAACTAATAAAAAAAATACTCAAAATAAAAAATATTATTGAGACTAAATTTGCTTTTTTAAATTTAGATGCAAAATTAATATTATTAATCATTAGATATTAACCCCTTTATTATTGCTATGTAGAACTATAATAGATGTAATATGTCTTGCAAGAAAGTATGCAGTAAAAAGTGTTGTTATAATCCCTATTCCTAAAGTAATAGCAAAACCTTTCACAGGCCCTGACCCAAAAGCAAAAAGAATTGCTGCAGCTATCAGCGTTGTTATATTTGCATCTAACACAGTAATTTTTGCTTTTGAATAACCTGAATCAAATGCATGAATAATTGATTTTTCTGTTTTTAATTCCTCTTTTATTCTCTCAAATATTAACACATTAGCATCAACAGCCATTCCAACTGTTAAAATTATACCTGCAATACCAGGTAAAGTAAGTGTTGCCTCTAAAATGGTCAAAATTCCGATTAGCATAAGTAAATTTGATATTAATGCAATATTTGCAACAAGACCAAAAATTTTATATTTGTAAAGCATAAACAGTATCACTAGAAAAAATCCCACAACAAGTGAAATTACACCTGATTTAATTGAGTCTTCACCCAAGTCTGGACCAACTGTTCTTTCTTCAACAACATTAAGTGGTGTTGGTAAAGCTCCAGACCTTAACAATAAAGCTAAATCTGTTGCTTCTTGAAATGTAAAATCTCCTGAGATTATACCCTTACCAGATGTAATTGCTTCATTAATGTTGGGAGCACTTACAATTTTACCATCTAAAATAATTGCAAGTCTTTTTCCAACATTATCAGTTGTTGCTCTCCCAAATTTTTGGGCACCCAGTCTATCTAAGGTAAACGAAACTGTAGGTTCATTTTGCTGATTTTGAATTGATGGCTGCGCATCAATTAAATTTTCACCGCTCATTACTATTCTTTTGCTTATCTTCAATGGTTCACCATTATCTGAGATTAATTCATCAAATCCAAACTCTGAATTATCACTTACCAATCTAAAATTTAATTGAGCAGTTTTTCCTAAAAGTTTTTTTATTCTTTCTGGATCTTTAAGGCCTGGTAGTTCAACTAAAATTCTTTTATCACCTCTTTGTAAAATAGTTGGTTCTTTAGTCCCAACATCATCTATTCTACGTCTTACTATTTCAATTGATTGTTTTAAAGCAGAATTATTTATCGTTAATAATCCATATTTTGAAAATCCTACCTGAATATAGTTATCATTGATTTTTTTATAATCTAATTCAAAAGATCTATAAATATCAATATAAGGATTTACTGGATTTTCTTTCTTAGAGAAAAAAAATAATTCAAATTTATCAATATCGTTAATTTCAAAAACTATATTTTTTTTTGTAATCTTAAAATCTTTGTAATTAAGGTTATTTTCTCTTAGAAGTTTTTTAATCGGAATTACTTTTGATTGTATTTTTTCTTCAACAAGAGAGTCAGAGTTGATTTCTAATAAAAGATATGAACCACCCTGTAAATCTAATCCTAAATTAACTTTTTTATCTATAATAAGGTTATCTTCAGATTGAAAATTTAATATCGAAAAAATAGAAATTATAAAAAAAATTATATAAATAAAAGCAACATTTATTTTTGAAAAATTTAACACGAAAAAGAATTATTTTTTAACTTCTTCTTTTTTTAACAAACTTGTAATTGTAGATCTTATAATTTGAACTTTAGTATTATCTCCAATTATAACTTCAATTCTATCATCTTCCATTACACGGTCCACTGTACCAATGATACCTCCTGAAGTGATAACTTCATCACCACGTTTTAGAGACTCAACCATTGCTTTGTGATCTTTTACCCTCTTTTGTTGTGGTCTAATTAAAAAAAAGTAAAATATTACAAAAATTAATATTAATGGTATAAATTGTGCTATTCCTTGTCCACTCATGATGAGACAATTATAATAAATGTATTAGATAAACAAGTTAATTTTATCAAATTTTATCCAAATTATTCATATATTTTTTTAAAGCATCAGGAATTGTAACAGATCCATCTTCATTTTGATTATTTTCTAATAATGCTACAATAAGTCTACCAACAGCTAAACCTGAGCCATTTAAAGTACCTAGAAATTCATTGTTATTATTAATTTTGTATTTTGCGCCCATTCTTCTTGCTTGAAAAGTTCCACATGATGAGCAGCTTGAAATTTCTCTATATTTATTTTCAGAAGGTATCCAAACTTCAATATCATAAGTTTTCTCCGCACTAAAACCCATGTCACCAGTTGATAATAAAACTATTTGATAGGGTATTTCTAATATATCCAATATTTTTTTTGCGCAATCTAACATTCTATCTAATTCTATTAAACAATTTTTAGGTTCGACTACACTTACTAATTCTACTTTATAAAATTGATGTTGCCTGATCATGCCTTTTGTATCCTTCCCATAGCTACCAGCCTCTCTTCTAAAACACGGTGTTGAAGCAACAAATCTAAGGGGTAAATCATCTTTTTTAGTGAATGAATCTCTTACCAAGTTAGTGAGTACAACTTCAGATGTTGGGATTAAAAATTTTCTTTGATCAGAATTATTAAATTTTATTTCAAATTGATCTTCTTCAAATTTTGGTAATTGACCTGTACCAAACATCACATCTTCATTAACTATTAAAGGTGGAGAAACTTCAGTATACTTATATTGAATAGTGTGAACATCTAACATAAAATTTATTAAAGCTCTTTCAAGTAAAGCTAATTTATTCTTTAAGACCACAAACCTGGATCCTGATAATTTAGTTGATGTTTCAAAATCTATTTCATTAGAGCTAATTTCTACATGTGATTTAGGTGTAAAATTAAAATCTCTTATTTTACCAAATTTTTTAATTAATTTATTTGATTTTTCATCTTTGCCGATTGGTACGTCATCTAGGGCTAAATTAGGTAATGTATGTAGGATAAAGTCCAATTTTTTTTTATTAAGTGCTTGATCCTTATTTAATCTAGATATTTCTTCAGAAATCTTTTTTGATTTTTCAAAATTAGCTTTATTCTTTGATTTTGATAAAATTTTTTTTTCTTGTTCCAATTTTTCTTTTTTAGATATTAAATTTCTGTTGTCTTTATCTAAATTTACAAATTCGTCTATATTTAAATTATAATTTCTATTTAATAATTTTTTTTTGTAATAATCTAAATTTTTTCTCAAATCTTTTATGTTATGCATCTTTAATATCTTCTTTTTTTCTTTTTTCTGTAAATTTAACAGTAAATATTGATAATTCATAAAGTAATAACAAAGGTATTGCTAGTCCAACTTGTGTTATAGGGTCAGGTGGAGTTAAAAGAGCTGCCAAAGCAAAGATTATAACTATAACATATCTTCTTCTCGTTTTAAGATATTCAGAATTTACTACTCCTATTCTTGCTAGTAAATTTAATAATATTGGTAGTTGAAAACTTATGCCGAAAGCAAATATTAACCTCATAATTAGTGAAAGATATTCACTTACTTTTGCCTCAAGTTGAATCGGTAAATTTGATTGAGAACCTATTGTTTCAAAAGATAAAAAAAATTTAATTGCTAAAGGCATCACTAAATAATAAACCAGCAAAGCTCCAAACAAGAAAAGTATTGGTGTAAATACCAAATAAGGGAGTAACGCTTTTTTTTCATTCTTATAAAGTCCTGGAGCTATAAATTTATAAATTTGCATTAATAAAACTGGGCTTCCTAAAAAAATTGCTGCAAAAAAAGCAACTTTAATATAGGTTATAAATGTTTCGTGTAAAGCTGTGAAAATAAGTCTTCTAGATAAAGAATTATCTTTCACCGCTTTCGCATATGGATCTACTAAAAAGTTATATATTTGCTCTGCGAAGATATAGGAAATTACAAAAACAATAAAAATAAAAATTAGCGAATTAAGAAGCCTGCTTCTTAACTCAACAAGATGGCTAGTAAATGAATTACTTTCAGACATTCTTTTTTTTTACATCTTTTTTATTTTTTTTATTATCGCCAGCAATTTTATCCTCAATCTCAACATCTTTTGTTATTGAGGAAAAATCGTTTTGAAGGTTATTTATGCTATTTTTAAATTTTCCGATATAGGAGCCAATTTTTTTTAGAGCTATTGGAAATTCTTTAGGACCTAAAACTAATATTGCAATGATTATTATAGATAAAATCTCTAACCATCCGATTTGAGGCATTTTTTACTTATTTTCAGAATCAGAATTGTCTGATTTAGATTTATCTTCTTGATTGGTAGTTGAAGCATCATCAGACATCCCTTTTTTAAAACTTTTAATACCCTTTGCTACATCACCCATTAAACTAGATATTTTTCCTCTTCCAAAAAGTAAGACTACAAGAACAACTACTATTGCTATCTGCCAAAAACTAATTCCCATAAAGCTGACTATATACAATAAAAAGACTTAAATAAATATGTTTATTTTTCCTCCTCTGGAGCTTTTTTGATCGCATCATCTATATCTTCATAAATATTCTGTTTTTCAGATATGCTTTGCTCTTTAAAGAATTTTCCAGTACCAAAAATAGATTTATCTATACTCGAAGTGTCAATTAGCCCAGCAGATCCTAATTCATCTATAGTAGGCAGATCAGATAATTTTTGAATGTTAAAATGATTTAAAAAATTTTCTGTTGTAGCATATTGAATTGGTTTACCAGGCACGTCTTTACGTCCTGCTGGTCTTACCCAATCTAATTCGAGAAGAATTTCTAATGTGTTTGAGGCAAAAGAAACTCCTCTGATTTCTTCAATTTCAGATCTAGTTACTGGCTGGTGGTAAACAATAATTGCTAAAGTCTCCACAGTTGCCTTCGATAATTTTTTTTGCGTAGATTTCTGCAAGGCCATTAATTTCGATAAATCATCAGCTGTTCTGAACGACCATTTGTTCTTAATGCAGATTAAATTTATACCTCTGTTTTTATAAATTTTTTGAAGATTATCTAGGACTTTCTTTAAATTTAGAGAAGTTTGTATCCTTTTTTCAATTGTCTCTATTTCCAACGGCTCAGATGCTGCAAAAAGAACAGCTTCTACTTGCCTTTCAATTTTTGAGGGTGACGAAGGGAATTTTATAATATTATTTTTTTTCTTATTTTTCATTTATGATTTTTTTATAAGTAACTTATCAAATAATTTTTTTTGGGAGACTGTGATTATTCCCTCTTTTACTAATTCTAAACTAGCAGCAAATAATCCTGCCAATCCTGTTTTTTTCATTTTATTTTCTAAATAAAAATTTGGTACTAAATCAAGTAAATTTTTCCAGTCTGAAATATTTTCTAAATTTTTTCTTATTAATTTTATCCCTTCTTCAGTTGTAAAAACTGGTAATTTGGGGATATTGATTTGTTGAAAAGTTTTATGCATTTGTATTGAAGAGTACGTTTTGAGTAATTCATAAAGTGTAACATCATAAACTGGTGTATTTATTGATCTAATACCTCCTTTCATACCACGTGTAAAAATATGAACTCCTAATCTTTTTTTTTGTAACATTCGATCAGATAAAATACGAATTAGTTCTAGCTTTTTTAATTGTAATTTTAATTTTTCAGCAACTTCTAAAGCTTTAAAGACATCATCGTCCTCTTCGGGTAATAACAATTTTGATTTCAAATAAGCTAACCAGGTTGCCATAAGCAAAAATTCAGAAGCGGTTTCTAAATTTAAGTTCTCTTTTTTTTTAATAAATTCTAAGAATTGATCAGCTAGTTTTGTTATAGAGATATCTGCTAGATCAACTTTTTGAGTTTTAGCTAAATCAAGAAGTATTTCTAAAGGACCGCTATAGTTAGGTATATTAATAGAAATTTGAGAGGTTTTTGATTCCATTTGTAATTTTACCTTAAAAATTTATAAAATTCTGATGTTTTTTTTGCTGTAAATCTATCAATATAAGGTAGGGATTTGATTAATTTAAAGTTTTCATTTATCTTTCCAGAACAATAAAGCACAAGATTGCAACCTGCCTCAATTGATTTTTGTGCATTTGTAACTAAATCGTATTTCAATGCTTTCATGGAGATATCGTCTGATATTAGAATTCCTCTATAATTTAATTTTTTCCTAATAATATCTTTAATTATCTTTTTTGAAAATGTTGCAGGATTTTTTTTATCAAGTTTTGTGTAAAGTATGTGAGCAGTCATAGCTAATTTAGCATGGGAATTTTTAAACGGATAAAAATCTGTTTCATTTAATTTACTATAACTTAGATTAACTTTAGGAAGCATTTTATGGCTGTCAGAGATCGCTGCACCATGACCAGGTATATGTTTTGCAATGCTAAAGATTTTATTATCATGTAAATATTTAATAGTTAATTCTCCAAGCGTCTTTACAATTTTTTTATTATTTGAGAAGCTACGATTACCAATGATTTTATTTGTTCTATGTCTTAAGACATCAAGTACGGGAATGGTATTTATATTTATTCCTAGACTGTTTAAAATTCTACATAACGAATAAATATAATCTTTATAAATTTTGATGCAAAAAAATTTATTCTTTTTATATAGATTTCCAAAATAATTTGCAGTCAAATTATGATCAATTATATCCTTTAATCTTGAAACATTTTTTCCTTCTTCGTCTATTAAAATTGGAAATTGAGAATTTTTTGTTAAAAATTTAATATTAGAAATCAAATTTTTAATTTGGTGAAAAGATTTTAAATTTCTTTTAAATAAAATAACTCCCCACGGTTTTTCTTTTGAAAAAAGTTTTTTCTCTAAACTTGTGAGATTTGTTCCTTTTAAACTGACAATTAATGCTTTACTTTTCATTTACTTCTAAATAAGTCCCAAAAACTTCTTTTTTTTTCTAAGCCCTTATTTTCTCTCAAAGAATCATTAAAAATTATGACGTCATTTGTGTCACTTAACAAGATTGGCAGATTATTTATCTTCTCTTTTAAAATTTGATCAATATTTGAACGATTATCTTTTTTTAAGTTTATATTTTTATTTGAGAAATAATACTTTGATATCATGAAAATAAAAAAAATAACAAATAAAAACATTATCAAATTTAAAAATCTAATCATTACATTTTTTCAGGTAAAGATACATTCAAAATTTTCATGCCATTTTGAATCACGATTGAAATTAAATTTATAAATACTAAAGTTTCTAATCTTTTAATTTTACCATTTTCTAAAAATTTAAATTGTTTATCCTCATTTCCTTTACTCCAATACGCATGAAACAAAGTCGAAAGTTCATATAAATAATATGGAATTTTATGTGGTTCAAATTTGAATGATGCAGATTCTATTACTTTTGGCCATTCAAATATTTTTCTCATTATTTTTTCTTCATACTTATTTGGCGAAAAATTATTTGTATTTATTATAATTTTATCTTTAAAATCTTTTTTTAAAACTCTCTTTATTGAATTAATTCTGGCATAAGCGTATTGTACGTAAAAGACAGGATTGTCTTTGGTTTTTTCTTTTACTTTTTCAAAATCAAAATCAATTTCTGCATCATTACTTCTATTTAGCATCATAAATCTTATTGAGTCTTTATTAACCTCATTCAATAAATCTTGCACTGAAATAAAATCACCTGATCTTTTTGACATTTTAAATGGTTGGCCTTTTTTATAAAGTTTCACTAGTTGACAAATTTTACAATCCAACTTCACTTTTTTACCCGATAGAGCTGAAAACGCCGCAGTAATTCTTTTTACGTACCCTATATGGTCTGCGCCAAGAACGTTTATAAAATTATCATATTTTCTACTTATTTTATCAAAGTGATATGCAACATCATTGGCAAAATAGGTCCAAGTCCCATCATCTTTTTGTAATGCTCTGTCTGTATCATCTCCAAATTCAGTTGATTTAAATATTAATCTTTTTATTTTTTTCCAATTCTTTGGTGTTTCACCTTTAGGACGATCAAGATAACCTTCCACCACAAAATTTTTATTTTTAAGTTTTTTTATTGTCTTACTTACTAGGTCTTTTTTTACAAGGTCTGTTTCTGAAATAAAATTGTCATGCATTATGCCAAGTTTTTTTAAATCATCTTTAATAAAAGTCATGGAACCCTCTAAAGAAAGTTTTTTTAATTGTTCAAAGCAATTATCAAAATTTTCAATATCTAAATTATTATTATTTTTAATAATATTTTTAGCTATTTCTTTGATATAGTCACCTGGATATAAATTTTCTTCAATAATGAACTTTTCTTTAAATTTAATTTCTCTAATTCTTAAATAAACTGACTTTACAAAGTTCTTAATCTGGTTACCGTAATCATTTATATAAAATTCTTTAATTACTTTATTCCCGTTAAATGACAATAGGTTGGATAAAACGTCACCAAATACAGCTCCCCTGCAATGACCGACGTGCATTGGCCCTGTTGGATTAGCAGAAACAAATTCTATATTGTAAGTTTTGTTTGATTTTTTGGATCCATATGAATCTTTATTTTCTAAAATATTATTTATATTTATGACTAAACCTTTTTTCGAAAGTTTTATATTCAAAAATCCAGGACCAGCAACATCGATCTCTTCAAAATGACTTATGTTTTTCAGTAATAAATTTTTTATTTCTTTAGCTAAATAAATCGGATTAATTTTATTTATTTTAGCTAAAACCAGTGAAACATTTGATGATAAATCGTAATTTAAATGATCTGGAGGAATTTCTAAATTAATATTATCAAGATTTTCAATAATTGTTAATTTTAAAAATTTTTTATTATCTAA
>CACDGO010000011.1 GCA_902552345.1 uncultured Pelagibacteraceae bacterium
TATTATTTTTATTTATTACATTCAATCTTTCACTTGCCAACGCAAAACCTGTTCCAGATTCTTTTGCGGATTTAGCAGAAAAATTAATGCCTTCAGTGGTTAATATATCTACTACTCAAACTATAAGAACAACCACAAACCAATTTCCCTTTCAGTTTCCCCCAGGTTCACCATTTGGAGAAATGTTTAAAGATTTTGATAGACCTACAGAAAGAAAAGCTTCATCTCTTGGCTCTGGTTTTGTTATTGATGAAGACGGAATTATTATTACCAATAATCACGTAGTTGCTAATGCAGAGGATATTTTAGTTAGAGTTGGTGAAAAAGAATATGAAGCAAAAGTCATAGGTGCCGATCCATATATGGATATTGCAGTAATAAAAATTCAAACAAAAGATAAATTCAAACCTGTTTCTTTTGGCGACTCAAGTAAAGCAAGAGTCGGTGATTGGGTTGTTGCAATTGGAAACCCTTTCGGCTTAGGTGGAACTGTAACCTCTGGTATTATTTCTGCTAGAAATAGACAAATTGGATTAACAAGATATGAAGATTTTATACAAACCGATGCATCAATTAATCAAGGTAACTCTGGAGGGCCTTTATTTAATTTAAAAGGCGAAGTGATTGGAATTAATACCGCGATAATAGCACCAGGCCAGTCAGGTTCAATCGGTATTGGTTTTGCCATACCAGCTAACGCAGCCTCAAATGTAATAGACCAATTAATTAAGTTTGGAGAAACAAAAAGAGGATGGTTGGGTGTAAGAATACAAGAGGTGAGTAAAGAAATTGCTGAAGTTGAAAAACTAAAAAAACCTGAGGGTGCATTAGTTGCAAGCGTTGGAAAAAATAGTCCAGCAGAAAAAGCAGGGATCAAGGCGGGAGATATTATTTTAGAATTTGATGGAAAAAGAATTAATACAATGAAAAAACTTCCAAATTTCGTAGCAAGCACCAAGGTAGGAAAGAGTGTCGAACTTAAAATTTGGAGAAATAAAAAGTTAATTTCTAAAAGACTAATACTTGGGAGACTTGAAACTTCCGAAGAATTTAAGGTAACAAAACCCCAAACGGTAAAAAAAGATATTGATATCGAGAGTTTAAAAATAGCAGTTAGAGAGATCACAAATGACGATATTTCTTCAAGAAATTTAAATAAAAAAACTACAGGTGTAGTGATTACAGATATTTCAAGTCGAAGCCCACTACTAAATCTATTAAGCATTAATGATATAATTATTGAAGTTCAAAAAACTTCTGTCAAAAATTCTTCAGATCTTAAAAAAAAAGTTGAAAGTATTTTTAAGAAAGGTGAGAAAACATTATTATTGACAATTATAAATAAAGATAATCGAAGAAGATACTTAGGTGTTAAAATAAATTAGTTTGTCTAAAAAAATTATTCTCTTAGCTGGACCCACAGCATCAGGAAAATCAAAACTAGCCATCTGTTTAGCAAAAAAATTAAATGGAGAAATTATTAATGCAGACAGCATGCAAGTTTTTAAAGAATTCAAAATTTTATCATCCCGTCCAAGTTTAAGAGAGACTCAAAAAATTAAACATCATTTATACGGAATGATTTCTGTAAAAAAATATTTTTCTGCTGGACATTGGTTAAAGAAAGCAAGAAAAAAAGTCGATGCTTGCTTAAAAAGAAAAAAAATCCCTATAATTGTTGGAGGAACTGGCTTATATTTTAATACAATTACTAAAGGTATAAGTAAAATTCCAGATATAGATTCAAAAACTAGAAACAAAGTTAGAAATTTATATAAAAAACTTGGGTTTAAAAAATTTTACAGTCAGCTTATTAAACTTGATCCTAAAATCAAAGGTAGAATTAATCCAACTGACTCACAGAGATTACAAAGGGCATATGAAGTAAAGTTGAAAACAAAAAAGTCATTATTTGATTGGTTTGCAAATACAAAATCTGATTTTTCTGATTTTGAAATAAAAAAAATATTCATTGATATTCCTAGGGACAAGCTACTTAAAAAAATTTCTAATAGAACAAAATTAATGATTGAAAAAAATTGTATTAAAGAAGTAAAAAAATTCAACAAACTGAAAATTAAAAAGAATTTATCAGCAAATAAATTAATAGGTGTTCAAGAAATCAATGATTTTTTGAATGGGTCAGTTTCGTTAGAACAATGTGTAGAGCTAATTAATATAAAGACCAGACAGTACGCTAAGAGACAAAATACTTGGGCAAGAGGACATATGAAGAACTGGAACAAGCTTTATTCTGAAAATTTATCAATTCTTTTAAAAAAAACCTTAAAAGTTGTAACCTAAAACTTGACGCAAATAATTTCTAGGCTAGATTGTATATATGCCAAAATTATTGAGTGGAGCAGAAATTGTATTTAAGGCTTTAGAAGACCAAAAGGTTGAATATATTTTTGGTTACCCTGGAGGCGCAGTACTACCAATTTATGACGAACTAAAAAATCATAAATCAATTAAACATATTTTAGCAAGACATGAGCAAGGAGCAGGTCACTCTGCAGAAGGATACGCAAGATCAAGCGGTAAACCAGGAGTTTTATTAGTTACGTCGGGACCAGGCGCAACAAATGCTGTAACTGCATTAACTGATGCTTACATGGACTCAATTCCACTTGTTTGTATTTCTGGACAAGTGCCGACACATTTAATCGGAACAGATGCATTTCAAGAATGTGATACCACAGGAATCACACGACCATGTACAAAACATAATTGGTTAGTGAAAGATGTTAATGAACTTTCAAGAATATTACATTTAGCTTTTGAAGTTGCAACTACCGGAAGACCTGGACCAGTTTTAGTTGATATTCCAAAAGATATACAATTTAAGAAAGGCAAATATAAATTTTTTAAGAATACACTTAAAAAAAAGTTGAATGGTAAAGCAACTCACAAAATATCTAATACAGAAATAGACAAATTTATTGACCTTATTAAAAAATCCTCAAAGCCTATTTTCTATACAGGCGGAGGGGTAATAAATTCAGGACCAGACGCTAGTAAGCATTTAAGAGAACTAGTTTCATTAACTGGTTTTCCAATAACTTCAACATTACAAGGACTTGGAGCTTACCCAGGAGATGACCCACAATTTTTAGGAATGCTTGGTATGCACGGAACTTACGAAGCAAATAATGCGATGCATGATTGTGACTTAATGATAAATATTGGAGCAAGATTTGATGATAGAATAACAGGAAAGGTAGATGAATTTTCTCCAAGGTCAAAAAAAATTCATGTAGATATCGATCCATCTTCAATTGGAAAAAATATTAAAGTTGATTTAGCTATTGTTAGTGACGTAACAGAGCTTTTAAAATCTTTATTAAAAAGATTTAAAGAAAAAAATAAAAACTTTGCTAATTCTAATAAACAAAGAACTTCGAAATGGTGGGAACAAATTGAAAAATGGAGAGAAAAAAAATCTTTAAACTATATTAATAGTGATAAGATTATTAAACCTCAATATGCAGTGCAAAGACTCTACGAATTAACAAAAAATCAGGATACTTTTGTTACTACTGAGGTGGGCCAGCATCAAATGTGGGCAGCTCAACACTATAAATTTAATAAACCTAATAGATGGATGACATCCGGAGGTCTTGGCACAATGGGTTATGGGCTTCCAGCTGCTATTGGTGTTCAAATTGCTAATCCTGGTAAATTAGTAGTTGATATTGCAGGAGAAGCGTCTGTTTTAATGACCATGCAAGAAATGTCTACTGCTGTGCAATATAGATTACCAATTAAAATATTTATTTTGAATAATGAATACATGGGAATGGTAAGACAATGGCAAGAACTTTTACATGAAAAAAATTATTCTGAAAGTTATACAGCTGCACTGCCTGATTTCGTCAAACTCGCGGAGTCTTATGGTTGTGTAGGTATTAGAGCAAAAACCCCAAATGAATTGGATGATAAAATCAAAGAAATGATTAATATTGAAAAACCAGTAATATTTGATTGTGTTGTCGATAAAGCAGAAAATTGTTTTCCAATGATACCTTCAGGTAAACCTCACAATCAAATGATTTTAGGCCCAGAAGAAGAAGAAGAAATTTCTGACGAAGGGAAAATTTTAGTTTAATGGCAAAATCCAAATCTGCTTATAGCGTTCCTGGAAAAGTCGGAAAAGTTGAAAGACACATAATTGTTGTATGGGTTGATAATGAGGCCGGTGTTCTTGCAAGGATAGCAGGACTTTTTTCTGGTAGAGGGTATAATATAGAGTCATTAGCTGTTGCTGAAGTTGATAAAAAAAAGCATATTTCTAGAATTACGATAGTTACTGAAGGTACACCACAAGTTATAGAACAAATAAATTTACAACTAAAAAAACTTGTACCAGTTCATAAAGTTGCAGACTTTAAAAGAGGAGAAAAAGATATTTTATTTAGAGAATTAGCGTTATTTAAGGTTTTAACAAATTCAAAAAAGCTAGAAAAAGTTAAAAAAATCTGTAAAAAATTTAATCCGGTAATTCTAGATAAAACTAATAAATCTGTTGTAATACAAGTAACGGCATTAAGAGCTGAGGTTGATAAATTAGCTCTTGATTTAAAAAGTTTAGGCCTTATAAGCACTTCTAGAACCGGTGCAGTAGCAATGACAAAAGGATCAAAAATATTTAACTAACTATGAAAACTTACTACGATAAAGATACAAATAAAGAATTAATTAAAAATAAAAAAGTTGCTATTTTTGGATACGGAAGCCAAGGTCATGCACATGCTTTAAATCTAAAAGATAGTGGGGTAAAAGAGGTAGTAGTGGCTTTAAGAGAAGGATCATCTAGTATCAAAAAAGCTGAGAGTGCTGGATTAAAAGTAATGTCATTATCTGATGCAGCAGCGTGGGCAGATGTTGTAATGATGTTAACCCCTGATGAACTTCAATCAGAGATTTATAAAAATCACATAGAACAAAGAATGAAAGAAGGAACAAGTTTAGCTTTTGCTCACGGATTAAATATTCATTTTGATTTGATTAATGCAAGAAAAGATCTTGATGTTTTTATGGTTGCTCCAAAAGGACCAGGACATACTGTTAGAAGCGAATATCAAAAAGGTGGAGGAGTGCCTTGTTTAATGGCCGTTCATAAAGATAGCTCAGGTAGAGCAAAAGATTTGGCGCTTTCTTATGCTTCAGCTGTTGGGGGTGGTAAAGCTGGTATTATAGAGACAACTTTTAAAGATGAGTGCGAGACAGATTTATTTGGTGAGCAAACAGTTTTGTGCGGTGGCCTTGTTGAGTTAATAAAAAATGGTTTTGAAACTTTGACTGAAGCTGGCTATCCACCTGAAATGGCTTACTTCGAAACTCTTCACGAAGTAAAATTAATAGTTGATTTAATTTATGAGGGCGGAATAGCAAATATGAATTACTCTATTTCTAATACCGCTGAATACGGTGAATATGTATCAGGAAAAAGAGTTGTAGATAATAAAACTAAGGAAAAGATGAAAGAAGTTCTTAAAGATATTCAGTCAGGCAAGTTTACCAAGGAATGGATGGATGAGCATAAATCAGGTCAAAAGAACTTCTTAAAAATGAGGCAAGACTTAGCAAAACACCCTATTGAGAAGGTGGGTAAAGAACTTCGAGCTATGATGCCATGGATTGGTAAAAATAAACTAGTCGATAAGGATAAAAATTAACCCAATCTGAGTCCAAAAAACTAACTTTAGCTACATAATTATTTGCAAATTCTAGCTTTGATTGTAATATATTGTGATAAATATTTTTACAACTATTAGCTATGACAGATAAAAATAGGATTATAATTTTTGATACAACGATGCGTGATGGAGAACAGTCTCCAGGAGCATCTATGAGTCTAGAGGAAAAATTACAAATATCCAGAGTCTTTGATGAACTGGGTGTTGATGTGATTGAAGCTGGTTTTCCGATTGCATCTCCAGGTGATTTTGAAGCTGTTACTGAAATTAGCAAAACTTTAAAACATTCAATACCCGCTGGATTAGCTAGAGCTACAAAGAAAGATATTGATGCATGTCACGAAGCTTTAAAACATGCAAAAAACTTTAGGATCCACACATTTATATCTACAAGTCCCCTTCATATGAAGCATAAGCTCAATAAGTCTCCAGATGAAGTTTTGAATTCTATTAAAGAAAGTGTTACATACGCTAGAAAATTTACTGATGACGTCGAATGGTCCTGTGAGGATGGAACGCGAACTGATATGGACTATATGTGCAAGACAGTAGAAATTGCGATTAAATCTGGAGCAAAAACAATTAATATTCCAGACACAGTTGGATATACAGTTCCTTCAGAGTTTACAAAAATTATTGAAACATTAATAAATAAAGTTCCTAATATTGATAAAGCTATTCTTTCTACTCATTGTCATAATGATCTCGGATTAGCTGTAGCAAATTCCTTAGCTGGAGTTATGGCTGGAGCAAGACAAATAGAGTGTACAATAAATGGGATTGGAGAAAGAGCGGGTAACGCAGCATTAGAAGAAGTAGTAATGGCTATGAGAACAAGACATGATTTGATGCCTTATACAACAAATATTAATACAAAACTTTTAAGTAAGGCCTCAAAAGTAGTTTCGAATGCTACAGGATTTCCAGTTCAATTTAATAAAGCAATTGTTGGAAAGAATGCATTTGCTCATGAGTCAGGCATCCATCAAGACGGAATGTTAAAAAACAGAAATACTTATGAAATAATGACACCCGAAAGTGTAGGAGTTAAAAAAACTTCTTTAGTAATGGGTAAACATTCAGGTCGTCATGCTTTTAGAGACAAATTATCAGACATGGGATATGTAGATGTAACTGATGATATTATAAATACGGCTTTTGGTAAGTTTAAAATTCTAGCTGATAAAAAAAAACATATTTATGATGAAGATATAGCTGCACTTGTGGATGATAGTTTGGTAACTGAAGATAATGTGATCAAACTAAAATCTCTAAAGGTTTATGCAGGCACAGGTGAACCCCAAAAAGCTGAGATGACCTTAGAAGTTCTTGGAGAAATAAAATCTGCCTCTGAAACAGGTGATGGACCAGTTGATGCAATATTCAAATGTATAAAAAAACTTTATGCTCATGATGTAAAACTTTTATTATATAACGTACATGCTGTCACTGAGGGCACTGATGCTCAAGCAACAGTAAGTGTAAGGATCGAAGAACAAGGCAAAACCACAGTGGGTCAAGCAGCCGATACTGACACTTTAGTTGCATCTGCAAATGCTTACCTAAGTGCCTTGAATAAATTATTAATTAAGAGAAAAAAAACAGCGCCTGATAGTGAAGACTTTAGCGCACAAATATAGAAAGGGATAAAATGTTCAAAGGATTAACAGGACTAACTTCATTATGGTCTCAAGATATGGCTATAGATTTAGGAACCGCAAACACTTTAGTAGTTTTGAAAGATCAAGGCGTGGTCTTGAATGAACCATCTGTAGTGGCAGTAATTGAAGATGCTGGAAAAAAATCAGTTCTAGCTGTAGGGGACGAAGCAAAAACAATGTTAGGTAGAACTCCAGGTAATATTGCTGCAATCAGACCATTAAAAGACGGAGTAATCGCAGACTTTGTTGTAACTGAGGAAATGATCAAACACTTTATAAAAAAAGTACATAAAAAAAATGCTTTTGCAAACCCTAGAATATTAATTTGTGTTCCTACTGGATCAACACCCGTTGAAAGAAAAGCTATACAAGACTCTGCTTTGGCTGCAGGTGCAAGAAAAGTACAATTAATTGAGGAGCCGATAGCTGCAGCGATAGGGGCAGGATTGCCAATTTCTGAGGCAACAGGATCAATGGTTGTAGATATCGGTGGTGGTACTACTGAAATTGCTGTTATGTCATTAGGTGGAGTTGTTTACTCTAAGTCACTAAGGGTAGCAGGGGATGCTCTCGACCAATCAATAATTGCGTACATGAGAAAGAAAATGAATTTAATGATTGGGGACTCTACAGCTGAAAAGATAAAAAAAGAAATTGGTACAGCTATACCTTCAACAAATAACACGTTTTTAATGAAAGGAAGAGATATTAGATCTGGTACTCCAAAGGAAATTGAGCTTACCGAAAAAGATGCTTGCGAAGCACTAATGCCAATTTTAAATCAAATACTTGGAGGTATTAAAGAAGCTTTAGAAAATACCCCTCCAGAATTATCTGCAGACTTAATTGATATGGGTCTCGTCCTAACAGGTGGAGGAGCGTTATTAAAAAATATTGATAAATTAATTTCACAAGATACAGGTTTGCCTGTAACTATTGCTGACGATCCATTGTCATGCGTCGCGATAGGAACAGGAAGAGCGTTAGAAAATGAAGAATTATTTTCTACTATGTTATCTGAGTATTAATTTATATTAATGAATAAATGTCAGTTAGTAGAGATGATTTTAGTATAGCTTTTAGATCTGCTCTTCTTCAAAGAGGAGGAGCACAAAAATTTTCAGTTCTTTCACTTACGTTTTTAGCTTTAGTTATATTTTTCATAGATATCTATGGTCCAAAAATTACTAAACCAGTTAGGGCATTTATTAATGATGTTGTTTATCGAATAACCTATTTAGCATCAACGCCAACTAGAGTTTTTCCAAAAGCTGGCGATACTATTTCAAGCTATATGAATATTAGAGAAGAAAACAAAAGATTAAAAGCTGAAATAGAAAAGTATAAATCACTCGAGTTAGATGTTGAATTTTTAGCTGATGAAAATAAAAATTTACAAAAAATCTTGGAAACAGAATATTTTAATAAAAACCTAACAAATATTGTTCTTGCTAAAGTGCTTGTTGACAAAGATAGTCCGTTTTTAAAATCAATCATAATAAATAAAGGAACTAAGAATGGTGTCTTAAAAGGTATGCCAGTTACAATGGACAATTATTTAGTAGGTAGAATAGTTGAAACAAACTATTTGTCATCAAGAGTGTTATTATTAAACGATTTGAATAGCAGAATTCCAGTTACATTAGATAAAGGTGCACAAGCAATATTATCCGGAAGTGGATTAACAAATCCTATATTAGAATATCTGCCTGAAGACTTTGACACAGTAGAAGGTTTAAGTGTATTTGCCTCAGGTAAAGATGGAATATTTACTTCAGGCACTCCTATTGGCAAAACAAATAGTAAAGGAACAGTAAATTTATTTGTTGATCCAAATCAATTATCTTTTGTTACAGTAAATTTAAATATTCAAAATCAAGGAAAACTTTAATGGCTAGAAATTCAATTATGAATAAACTATATAATGGAGGTCCCTTGTTTCTTTTGTATTACCTTTGTATTAGTGAGATTGATACTAATTTAGAAAAAGTATTTGAAATTTTTACCTTAAACTTTCAAATAATTTTAATTTATTTTTGGGTGATTAAAAGACCTGATATAATGGCTAATGGACATATTTTTCTTGCAGGATTAATAAATGACGTTGTAATGGGATTTCCATTAGGCTTAAGTTCATTATCTTATTTAATTATAATATTTGTTGGTACTTACGTAAGAAACAAAAGTGTAAATACTACGATCGCATCAGATTGGTTTACTTTCCTATTGGCAATGATTTTTTCTAATTTGTTATTTTTTTCTCTATTAAACAACTTTTCTGACTTGATGTTCAGTTTTACCAAAATTGGGTATAATATCTTTTTTACATTATTTATGTTTCCAGTTTTCTGGTTATTATTCAATATTTATCAAACAACATTTATGACTAATCGCGATGCTTAGCCCAAGCTCAGGTAATACAATAATAAAATCAAAGTTAATTAGTAGAAGAATGTTTTTACTTACTGCCGCTAAAGCAGTAGTAATGGTTGGTATAATCGGAAGACTTGTATCTTTACAAATAAATGAAAGATCAAAATATAAAACTTTATCCGACAAGAACCGATTTAGAGAATGGAAATTAGCCCCAGAGAGAGGTGTTATCAAAGACTTTTTTGACAAAGAAATTGCATCTAATGAACAAGTTTATCAGGTTCATCTAATTCCTGAAAATTCAAAAGATATTGAAAAACTGTTTGTAAGACTTAAAACAATTTTAAATATTCCTGATAAAAAACTTTTTTTTTTAAAAAGGGTCATTTCTAAACAAAAACCCTGGGAACCAATTATTGTTTCTGATAATATTACCTGGTCAGAATTTTCTAGAATAAACTTATTTTTACACGAATTAGAGGGTGTAAAACCTGTCGTATCTATAGCAAGAATGTACCCGGATAATTCCTCGGCTCATATTCTTGGATATGTATCTCAAGTCAGCACTAAAGATTTACAAACTAAAAAATATTTAAAAGACTTACATGTCCCAGGTATGACTATTGGAAAAACTGGTTTAGAGAGAAAATTGGATGAGGAAATTATTGGTAAAATTGGATTTCAGAGATACGAAGTAAATGCTTTTGGTAAACGAATAAAACAAATTCAAATCAATGAAGGTCAAGCTGGGAAAAGTTTTAAAACAACTTTAGATTTTGAGATTCAAAAATTTACTAAAGAACTTTTAAAAGATAAAGCTGCAGCAGTTTGCGTTATGGATATATATAATGGAGATATTGTTTCACTTGTTTCTTCTCCAACTTTTGAACCAAACGAATTTGTTCATGGATTAGATAGAAAATATTGGGATAGTTTGATAAAAAATGAAAGGAGACCCTTAACTAATAAAGCTATTTCAGGCTTATACCCTCCAGGATCTACAATTAAAACACTTGTAGCACTCAGTGCCTTAGAAAATGGAATTATTAAACCGCAAGATACTTTTAAATGCAGTGGAAAAATAGAGTTGTTCGGAGAAAAATTTCACTGTTGGGAAAAAGATGGACATGGGTTCGTAAATTTAAGAAAAGGGATACAAAGATCTTGCGATGTATATTTTTATGAAGTGGCAAGAAAACTAGGTGTGGATCGATTATCGATTACAGCAAAAAAATTTGGTTTAGGAAAAAAAGTCTTAAGCGGGTTTGTTGAAGAAAGAGCAGGTGTTGTACCAGATACAAAGTGGAAAAAAAAATTTATTGGTCAGAATTGGTATTTGGGAGAAACGTTGCACTCAGGTATAGGTCAAGGATATTTTCAGAGTACACCTTTGCAACTATGTTTAATGACAGCACAAATCGCTAATGGAGGATTTGAAATTAAACCAAGAATTCTATTTAATCAAAAAAACAATAAATTAAAAGATTACATTAAATACAAAAATGAAAACCCCAATGACCCGCTTCCTATAGATTTATTACTATCTAATTTTGATTTAAAACCTTTATTTAAAAATCAAGAACATATAAATTTAATCAAAGATGCAATGTATTCATCATCTAACGAGCCAGGGGGCACTTCGTATAAACATAGGTGGGAAAATAAAAAATTTACTTTTGCAGGAAAAACAGGCTCTTCTCAAATAAAAAGATTTACTGAGGATCAAAGAGAAGCAGAAGTTAAACAAGAGAGCTTACCTTATAAAGATAGAGATCATGCTTTATTTGTTGCATATGCACCATATAATGATCCTAAATATGCAATCAGTGTTCTTGTTGAACACGGAGGTTCAGGTGGAAAAACAGCAGCACCAATCGCAAAAAAAATTATTAAAAAAGTTTTGGAGAGGCATGAATTAAGACAAAGAGTAAATAAATTATTAGGAGAAGAAGTGTAATGTATAGATCAAGATCAATTCAATCAGCATTAAGCTTAAAAGATAAAATTGTATCAATCGACTACGTTTTAGTCTTATCAATTTTTATACTTGGATTAGTGAGTATATTAGCAATGTATTCTACAGATGGTGGAGAATTTAAATACCACACTAATAGTCACATACTTCGTTTCTTTATATTTTTTGGAATGTTTTTATTTTTATCTTTTATTCAAATTAGATTTTGGCATAGTCAAAGTTATCTAATTTATATTTTATTTTTTATTTTACTACTTGGAGTTAAGTATTTTGGACTTACTTCTTCAGGTTCAAAACGATGGTTAGATCTTTACTTTATGAATTTACAACCTTCTGAGTTGATGAAAGTAGGATTAATTTTATTTTTAGCGAAGTACTATCATAGAATATCAATTGAAAACATTAATCAGTTAAGATTTTTATTTTTACCTATTGTGGTTCTTGTAGCTCCAATTATTTTGGTGGCAACTCAACCTGACCTTGGAACTGCTTTATTAATAGCTGCAGGGGGTATTTCAGTTGCTTGGTTAGCAGGTGTACGCATTAAATTTTTTGCAATTTCTGGATTTGCTTTTATCGCTCTATTGCCTATAGCAGTTTCTTTTCTAAAGCCTTATCAAAAGTCAAGAATATTAACTTTTCTTAATCCTGAGAGTGACCCGTTAGGTGCAGGTTACCAAATTATTCAATCAAAAATAGCTATTGGTTCTGGGGGGTTATTTGGAAAAGGATTTTTACAAGGTTCGCAAAGTTACCTTGATTATTTGCCAGAGAAACATACAGATTTTATTTTTACACTTTTTTCAGAAGAATTTGGCTTTTTCGGCTCACTATTTATTTTAGTATTATATGCAATAATTATCTGGAGAATTGTTAAAATTGGCAATGTCACTAGAAGTAATTTTGGAAAATTATATTGTTATAGTTTTGCTACAGCATTTTTTATTTATGTAGTGGTAAATATGATGATGGTTCTTGGGCTCTTGCCTATAGTTGGCTCTCCTTTGCCAATTATGTCTTATGGAGGTTCCTCAATGATGGCCATTATGCTTGGTTTAGGCATAGCAATGTCTTGCAAAGTCTATAAAGATACTCCGGTAAACTAAAGAATTAAAACCTATTTTGGTCAAATTTGATTTTATTAATTACTTGTATAATGTCCTGATAGGTGGTTAATTTATGAAAAATAATATGTTCGGCGATAAGAAAAAAAAAATTACTGACTCAGAAAGATCTTTAATAAGTGAGACTGTAAGCATTGAAGGAACTATTAATAGCTCTGGAGCTATCGATGTTGCAGGTTTAATTAAAGGCCCAGTTTATTCAAAAGAGATTATAATTAGAGAGACAGGTTCAATTACTGGCTCAATAGAGGGAGATCATGTTGAGATACACGGACATCTTGATGGCAAAGTTTCAGGATCGGATGTAGTCATAGGGTCAACAGGAACTGTTAAAGGTGATATAGAATTTGGAAATAATCTAAAAACTGAAAATGGTGCCGACATTGATGGTTATATTAAAAAGACCAACAAATCAAAATCAACTCTTACTGGTGATTTCTTATTCAAGAAAAAAGATAAGAAAGAGCCCTCAGATACAGAGGAAAGACCAGAAGTAGTCAACAAAGAAGCTTTAGCCTAATCTACCGCACTACTATTTTAACAAACATTGAAATATAATTTTCTTGTGGAAAATTATAAATGTAAATCAGTAGGAATAATTGGTTCAGGGATTCAAGGGGTATGCATTGGTTACCAGTTAATTAAAAAAGGAGTGAAAGTTACACTCTTTGACAAACACGATCCTTTATCGAATAATTATAAGCCAGCCTCTTATGGTAATGCCGGACATTTTTCTCCATACGCTGTCTTACAACTTAATCGTCCAGACATCATGTATGACGTTCCAAAAATGCTTTTAAGTTCTTACGGACCCTTAGCTTTAAAATGGAACTACGTTCCAAAAATGTTGAGGTGGATTTTTCATTATTTTAAAAATTGTAATAAAAAATCAATGCTTCATACCGCAAAGTATATGCACCAAATATTAAATTTATCGAAGAATGCTTATGAAGAAATTTTTCAAGAAATAGACACAAGCGGTTTAGTGGAAAAAAAAGGTATAATTTATGTTTGGACAAATAATAATCTTAAAAGTAGAAATTTAGAAAT
>CACDGO010000012.1 GCA_902552345.1 uncultured Pelagibacteraceae bacterium
AAGTGTGCTGGAATGGCTCCAACTACGTCATCAATTTTCATTTTAAACAATAGTTTTGTTGAGAAGTACATTAATACTCCTGCTATTGCTCCAATGAAGATTGCAGCTAACGGACTTGGTGTTAATGGCTCTGCTGTGATACCTACTAATCCAGCAATTGCGCCGTTTAGCATCATCACCACGTCAGTTTTTCCACCAATAACTCTTGATACTGTTGCAGCGGCTAAAACACCACCACCTGCAGCTAAGTTTGTATTGATATAAATTGTTGCAACTGAAGACACATCTTCTAGTGTTCCAGCGGCCAATTGCGATCCACCGTTAAATCCAAACCAACCTAACCAAAGTATGAATACTCCTAAGGTTGCTAATGGAATTGATGATGCAGCAAATGGTGCCATTGGTTTAGCTTCGCCTTTTGATCCAAATCTTCCGGTTCTTGCACCAAGCACAATTGCACCTGCAAGAGCTGCTGCTCCTCCAGCGGCATGTACTAATGTCGAACCAGCAAAATCGGAAAATCCAGCGACTGATAACCAACCGCCACCCCACTGCCAACCCATTGATATTGGATAAATTATTCCAGTAAGAATTGCAGCAAATAAGAAGAATGGCCAAATCTTAATCCTTTCAGCTAAAGTTCCAGAAACAATAGACATTGTTGTTGCACAAAACACCATTTGGAAAAACCAATCTGATCCATCAGAATAACCTGTATCAATACTTGATGCATCACTCCATGGCGTGAACGAACCTATGTAACCGCCTTCTGGTATACCGTAAGCTAAATTGTAACCAACCAACCAGAACATCACTCCAGCGATTGAGTATAAACCTATATTTTTAGCACAGATTGCTGATACAGATTTTGATGTTACTAATCCTGACTCTAACATTGCGAAACCTGCGGCCATCCACATGACCAAGAAACCTGACATTAAAAATAATAGGGTATTAAAAATGTATTGTACTTCAGCAGACACTGTAGTCTCAGCGTATCCAAGACTAGCAAAGCCAAAATAAATGGCTGTACCTGCAAAAAAGTATCCTAAGTATTTTTTCATAACTAACTCCCTTGTTAAGGGTGCGTTATAGGGTTTAAAAATTTGAAAAAGAATTGAATTGTCTTAATTTGAGCTATGCAGTTTTTGCAAGTAGTTAGCCCTTATTTGAGATTTTCAAACAAGGGCTAAATAAAACGTTATCGGTTAAACATTTCTTTTAAGCTTTTAGCAGGTAAAAACTTAACTTTTTGAGATGCAGCAATTTGAATAGACTCGCCTGTTCGCGGGTTTCTTCCTACCCTAGCTTTCCTTTTTGCTACCTTATAAGTACCAAATCCAGCTATTTTAACAGTATCGTCGTTCTTTAACGCATCCAAAATAATAGTCGTTATTGAATCAAAAGTTCTCTCAGCATCAGCTTTGCTTTGACCCAGTGTGGACGATATTTTTGCTACTAGTTGTTTTTTATTCATTTATGCCCCTTAGTTATTTACAATTTCTATAAAAATCCAATAAAATCAACATTTTTTTGGTGTTTCACGTAAATATCAACACAATATATTGTATGGTCAAAAATCTTTGATTTTATTGACTTTTTTGACAAAAAAAATGGCTTAAAATAAGCCTAAATCTCTTAAATCATTAAATGTTGTGAAAAACATCAGAGAAAGTAGTAAAAAAAGACCGATTCGAAAAAATCCTTCCTGTGTCTTTTGAGTTAGAGGTCTCCCTAAAACCTTTTCAAAAGCATAAAACATTAAGTGTCCTCCATCTAACATAGGAATAGGCAACAAATTAATAAATCCTAAGCTTATCGATATGTAAGCCATAATGCTTAAAAAAGCTATAAAACCCATTTTTGCAACCTGACCAGTTATTTTAGCTATTTTTATAGGGCCACCTAATTGAGTGGTGTCTCCTGTGCCTTTAAACATTGAAATAATAAAATTCCATGAAGCATCAATTACAAACCAAGTCTCTTTAAAAGCATAAAACAAAGCGGTTGCTGGGCCCAATCTTTCTCTATTAATTTTATCATTTAAAGGTGCTATTTTTATACCGATAATCTTTTTATTTGCTTTATTCCCTAAAGAGTCCTCCCCTTTAATTACCTCAGGTTTTACAGAAAATGTAATTTCACTATCATTTCTTAATATGCCGATATTAATTATCTCTGATGAAGAGGAATTAATGAAAGCGGAAACTTCCATAATGCTATTTACATCTTTGCCATTTATAGAATGAATAATATCACCTGATTTTATACCTGCCTCTTCAGCAGGGCTTTGTATTTGAACCTCTTGTATTTGAGCAGGAGTAAAATCTTTTCCAGCGAACATATAGATAAATGCAAAAATAAATATTGCTAGTAAAAAATTTGCAAAAGGTCCAGCCGCTACTATTATAGACCTTTGATATAATGGTTTGACTACAAATAATTTTTCTTGATCTTCTTTGCTGTATTTTTTTAACAATTCTTCTTGCTCTGCTTGACTAAAAACATTTCTATCGCCAAAAAATTTTACATACCCTCCAAGAGGAATTGCACAGAATTTCCATCTTGTTCCAGATTTGTCATTAAAACCAAATATTTCTTTACCAAATCCTATAGAAAAATCTGTGACTCCTACTCCATACTTCTTAGCATAATAATAATGACCATATTCATGTATAAACACTACAACCGTAAGTAGTATTATAAACGGTACAATGAAAGAAATTAAAATTTCCACTCGTTTACCTTGCTAAAAAGAAAGTTTCTAAAAGCCATAAGTCTCGCATTATTTTTTAGAGAAGATGGATAAACAAAATGTGTTTCGGTCGGTTTGCCTGTTTCGTTTGGTAAAACTTTAGAAATACCGCTAACATTATGAGCTATGTAATCTGGAAGCGCAGCTAAACCAACACCGCTTTGAACAGCTAATAACAGGCCATAAACACTATTTACTTTCATCAAAGATCTTCTTTTCTTTCCATCTTTTGAGCCAACCTTCAATACCCAGTCAGGATTGTAAACGGGAGATGGAGCTCCTTTACCATAAGTAATAAATTTGTGTTTATCTAAATCTTTAAGCGTTTTTGGGTAACCGTTTTTTTCTAAATATTCATTTGAACCATATATGTGATAATTGAAATCTACGAATTTTTTTTGGATTAAATTCAATTGTTTAGGCCTCCTCATTCTTATCGCTACATCAGCTTCACGAGTAGCCAAATCAAGTTCTCTATCATCAAATATTAGTTCTACCTCTACACCTGGGTGAAGATCCATGAATTCTTTTATTCTAGGCGTAAGCCATGTTGTTCCAAAACTTACTACGGTAGTTACAACAAGTTTTCCGTTTAATTTATCTTTTTGACCGCTAAGATTTGACTCAACATCTTTTAATTTAGAAATTACTTCATGAGCAGACTTAAAAAGATATTCACCGTTCTCCGTTAAAACTAATCCCCTAGCGTGACGTTCGAATAATTGTACTTTTAAATCGTTCTCTAAACCTTGAATTTGGCGGCTAATAGCTGATTGGCTTAAATTTAAAATAGTTGAAGCTTTAGTAAAGCTTGTAGCCTCAGCAACAGTATGAAAAATTTTTAATTTATCCCAATCCATTAAAAAGATTATAGTTTATTTATTTGGATTTACTATAGCCCTTCCAGAAAACTCACCTTTTAAAAGCTTTGGATAAGTGTCTAAAAGTTCAGTAAATGATAGCTCTTTAGTGAACGATTGAACTTTTGAAAAATCAATCAATTTAGCTGCTTCTCCCCAAACAAACTCTCTTCTTTTAATTGAAGAGCCTGACGAATCGATACCCCACAATTTTACTCCTCTTATTATAAAAGGCATTACATTTGTATTAATTTTTATCCCTCCTGCGTTTCCACAAGCAGCTACAATCCCACCTGGTTTAGTTTGTGCAAATATTTTTGTTAAAGCTGCACCACCTACAGTGTCAACAACCCCGTCCCAAACTCCTTTTTCAAGAAGTTTACTTTCTCCCTCAAATTCTTTTCTATCTATAATATTTTTTGCACCTAAACCTTTTAAATAATCATTTTTATCTTTTTTTCCTGTAACAGCATGAACGTCATATCCCATTTTAGATAGGATCATCACGGCAATACTTCCAACACCACCCGTAGCTCCAGTTACCAAAACATCTTTTACTTTTTCACCTAACAACAATTCCTCTTTAGCTTTAACTGCAAAAGAACATAAAAGAGCTGTAAAACCTGCTGTGCCAAGCATCATAGACTTATAAGTGTCTAAATCTTTTGGTATTTTAATTAAAAAGTTTGCGTCAACTTTAGCGTACTGAGCAAAACCGCCGAAGAAAGCTTCTCCTACCCTAAAACCAGTCAAAATTACTTTATCATCTTTTTTAAATTTATTATCATCACTTTCAACTACAGTGCCTGAAAAATCTATACCTGGAACGAAAGGAAATTTTCTAATAATCTTTCCTCCATTATTTAAAATCAATGCATCTTTATAATTAAGACTTGAATAATCTATTTTAACTAACACGTTTCCATCTTTAAGATGAGTTGTGTCAATGTCTTTAATTTCTCTTGTAAATTTTTCGTTCTGATTATCTATAATTACAGCTTTAAATTTTTGAGACATTTACTTTTTTATATATCTTAAGTATCTATTTTGAATACCTAAGTCTTCTCTGAAAGAACCCAAAAAATAGTTAGTAACTGTAGTAGCTCTCTCCTTTTTGATGCCTCTCATGGTCATACATTGATGAGCAGCATCAATGGTAACTGCTACTCCTTTAGCATCTAATGAATTCATTAAAGTTTTTGCGATCTGCATTGTAAGTCTTTCTTGAGTTTGAAGTCTTTTGGAGAATATTTCTACAGTTCTCGCTAGCTTGCTTAAGCCTACAACCTTTTTGTTAGGAATATAAGCAACATGTGCTACTCCAATTATAGGTGCCATGTGATGCTCACAATGACTTTCAAGTGTGATATTTTTTTCCACTACCATATCATCATAACCCTCCACATCTCCAAACGTTTTGGATAAATCAGCTTCAGCATCTTGATGATAACCTTTGAAATATTCTTTAAATGCTTTAATTACCCTCTTCGGTGTCTCAACTAGACCTTCTCTATTTGGGTCTTCTCCTATCCATTTAAGAATAGTTTTAAATGCTTCTTCTGCCTGTTTATCTGAAACTTCAGGCTTTTTTGAGGAGCTTTTATCTGCGTCTTTAACTAACTTCATTGTTAAAAGGTTTTATAGGACATATTTGATTAATGCAAATTGCTATTTTGTCTTTTTTTCATTATTTTACCCTCATGTTCAAAAAGAGAGAAAGCGTATTTGAGGTAGAAGAAGGAAAATTTCTATCTCCTAAATTTGATAAAGATGGACTTATTCCAGTGACTACCTCTGACAGTGGCTCCGGTGAACTATTGATGCATGGTTACATGAATGAGGAGGCTCTTAAAAAAACAATTGAAACTAAAGAGGCTCACTATTGGAGTAGATCTAGAAAAGATATATGGCACAAAGGTAAGACAAGCGGTTTTGTGCAAAAAGTTATTGATTTAAGAATTGATGATGATCAGGATTCATTGTGGATGTCTGTAGATATTGGAAATGGAGCAAGTTGCCATGTAGGATATAAGTCATGCTTTTACAGATCAATACCTTTAGGAAAAATTGAAAATTCTGAAGCAATTAAATTAGAATTTAAAGAAAAAGAAAAAAAATTTGATCCTGAAAAAGTTTATAAAGGTCAGCCTAACCCAACAAAACTATAATTATGAAAGTTATAAGTCCTTTTGGTCCAAAAATAGCTAAATTAAAATTTTCTAGTAAATTAATTAAAAAAATTAATGATGAGGTTGATCATATTCTAAAGAAAAAAAAATTAGTAAAAAAACTTGATTACTCAAAAAAATTAGTTGGGCAGGTAAAGCAAGAATTTCAATTGCCAAAGTCTTTTGTAAAAAAAAATTTAGAAACGATAATTTTTAAAGAAGTCAAAAAATATATTTTTCAAACTATTAGAAAAAAAATAAAAAAAATTTCAATTAAGAATTTTTGGGTAGTAAGACAATTTAATAATGAATATAATCCCATACATTATCATGATGGACACATATCTGGTGTAGGTTATCTAAAGATTCCAAGTTTTATCTCGAAAAATCCAAAAAACTCAAAAATCGATGGTACAATCGATTTCATAAATGGAAATAAAATGTTTTTAAGTGATAGTATTTACAATCATCAACCAAAAGTAGGAGATGTAATTCTTTTTCCACATTATTTGATGCATACAGCCTATCCATCTAAATCAAGTGGAGAAAGAAGATCTTTTTCATTTAATTTGGAAGTAGATAACAAAATTGCTAATGTTTTTTCAAGATGAGTAATGAAATTCAAAAAAATGTTTTTGGTGAGCCTTTAGAACCTTGCTCTAAAGATCCATTGACTGGTTGGTTTAGAGATGGATGTTGTAATACTGATAAGAATGATAGAGGAGTTCACACTGTCTGCGCTAAAGTGACAGATAAATTTTTACTTTGGTCAAAAAAAGTAGGTAATGATTTAATTACCCCGCATCCAGAATTTGGTTTTCCAGGTCTTAAAGATGGTGACTGTTGGTGCGTTTGCGCCACATGGTACGC
Source organism: uncultured Pelagibacteraceae bacterium (assembly GCA_902552345.1). Taxonomy (GTDB): domain Bacteria; phylum Pseudomonadota; class Alphaproteobacteria; order Pelagibacterales; family Pelagibacteraceae; genus Pelagilacustribacter. The sequence goes on from CACDGO010000012.1 coordinate 6,654, forward strand.
AAGAGCAATTGAAGAGGATGCAGCTTGCTCAGTTTTTTTAAAAAAAACTAATATAAAGACCTTAGAATTAATACCGATTGAAAAGTTAAAAAAATTTGCTGTAGACTTATCTTAGTAAACTTTTGAACCTCGAGTTTTTATAATCAACTCAAGTTCTCCATATTCTTTGCAGTTACAGCTCTTAAGAACTTCTAATCTTTCATTAGCTTTGTCGATTCTATTAGTTTGAACATAAAGTTCACCCAAGTATTCATTTATTCCATTATGATTTGGTTTAATATTTAAACCCTTTAAATAGAATTTCTCAGCTTGATCAAAATTTCCAACTTTTCTTGAAGTAAATCCCATGTAATTAAGAATATCTGGATTTTTTTTATCTGATTGATGAGCTTTTTCTAATTTACTGAACGCTTGAGAATAAAGTTTTTTAGCTTTTTCTGTTTTTTCTTTTTTTTCTAATTTACCAGCTCTTTTTACTAATTTAACTGCATCTTCGTACAAAGATGTTTCGCTAGAGGAACTACTGCTGCTATCGCTACCAGCTGCAAACAAACTTGTGCTTAAGATTAAGGAAAAGATTACTATAATCAAATTTTTCATAATATTTATTTAAACTTTTAATTCAAAATTGTTATGCGACAGATGATCGTCCTCCATCAACTCCCAATATTTGACCTGTTATCCAAGAGCTCTCGTCTGTAAGAAGAAACTTAGCAACAGATGCAGAGTCAGCTCCCTCACCTATTCTCTTCATTGGGTGCATTTTAGCGATACCTTCAGCAACTTTTTCATTTTTTAGTAAAAAATTTGAAATTTTAGAGTTTGTCAAACTAGGGGCAATACAGTTCACTCGAATATTCGGGGCAAACTCAGCGGCTAGAGCCAATGTCAAACCCTCTATTGCACCTTTTGCTGATGAAACAATTGCATGATTAGGAAAACCTTGTTTTACAGCAACCGTTGAAAATAAAACTATTGAACCTTTATTTTTTTTCAAATTATCTGCTAAAGACTTAATTGTCTCTGTTGCTGAAATAAGATTGAGATTGAAAGATTGCATGAAATCACTTTTTTTAGTTAACTTTAATGGTTTTAAATCTATAGAGCCTACACAATAAGCAAGACCATTAATTTGTTCATCTTTTAAATCTGCTAATATTTTTTCAGAAAAGTTTTCTTCAAGAACATCACATACAGTAAATGTTGAATTTAATTCGTTCGCTAGTGCTGATAGGTTAGACTGATCTCGACCTACTAAGTGTAATTCCTCGCCACTCTCAGCTAATTTCTTTGCCAAAGAGGATCCGATCGACCCTGTTGCACCTAAAATTACTTTTTTCATAATTAAAAATAACATTATTAACGGTTATTTACATGCAAATAATGACGCGTGTAATATATAAATAAAATATGTATTTTAATACCTATGAAGCTTTTTATTATTTTAGGAAATCAATTATTTAACCCAAAATATCTATCTAATTATAAAGATCACATTTTTTTTATGGCAGAAGACTATGGTTTATGTACTTTTGAAAAACATCATAAATTAAAAATTCTTCTTTTTTTGTCTTCAATGAGATCTTACAAAGATGAACTAAAATCAAAAAACTTTAATGTAATTTATAAAGATGTAAATAAAGATTTTAAATTATCCTACGAGAAAAAATTAGAAAAGACTGTTAAAGAAAAAAAGATTAAAGAAATTACTTTTTTTGAAATTGAGGATAAATTTTTTGAAAAAAGAATATTAAATTTAGGAAAAAAAAATTCACTTAAGATTAACCAAGTTAGATCTCCAATGTTTTTAATGGAGAGACAAGAGTTTAAAGATTACCTTTCTAAAAATAAGCGACCTTTCATGGCAAATTTTTATAAAATTGTAAGAACAAAAATGAATTTATTAATGAATAAAAACGGGACTCCAAAAGGGAATAAATGGAGTTTCGATGAAGAAAATAGAAAAAAACTTCCGAATACTATTAAAGTCCCTGTGATTTCTAAAGTAAAAGAGACAAAGGAAACTACTACTCTTAAAAAATTTATAAATTCTAATTTTAAAGATCATCCAGGAAATACTGGTAAATTTTGGTTTCCAACAACTCGAAAAGACGCAAGTAAGTGGCTTGATGAGTTTTTGAAAGAGAGAATAAAGCTTTTTGGGGATTATGAGGATGCAGTAACAGATAAATCAAATACTGTTTTTCATAGCGCGTTAAGTCCACTTATAAACTTAGGTTTAATAGCACCAGAAGAGATAATAGAGAAGTTAAGAAAGATTGAAAACAAAGTGCCTATGAATTCCTTAGAAGGTTATATTAGACAGATTATAGGTTGGAGAGAGTTTATGAGAGGAATTTACCAAAATTATGATCAACGATTAGATAACACTAATTTTTTTAATCATAAAAGAAAAATGAAAAAATCCTGGTACGAAGGAAATACTGGTTTAGATCCGCTAGATTATGCAATCAACAATGTTAAAAACTACGGTTGGTCGCATCATATTGAAAGACTAATGATATTAGCAAATATAATGAATCTTTGTGAGATAAATCCTAAACAAGTTTACAAATGGTTTATGGAAATGTTTGTAGATTCATCTGACTGGGTAATGGCTCCAAATGTTTATGGAATGGGACTATTTAGTGATGGCGGAATATTTGCAACTAAACCTTATATTTGTGGATCTAGTTATTTTCTTAAAATGATGCATTTTAAAAAAGGTCCTTGGTGTGATGTAATGGACGGATTATATTGGAAATTTATAGATAGACATAAGAAATTCTTTTTAAAAAATCCACGGCTTGCAATGATGGTTAGAGTTTCTGAAAAAATGAATAAAGAGAGAAAAACAAGAATTTTTAAAGCCGCCAATAATTTTATAAAAGAAAATACTAATGGTTAAAGTTTTTTTTAACAATTCATGTAATATTTGTAGAGCCGAAATCAATCATTACAAAAAACATAGTGATAACAGTGTAGAATGGATAGATGTAACTAATAATGAAGAGGCTCAAAAAGTTACCTCAAAATCATATAAAGAACTTTTAAGAAGAATGCATGTTATACAAGACGGTAGAGTAATTGATGGAGCAGAATCTTTTTTAATAATTTGGAAAAATGTTCCTAAATATAATTTTTTATATAAAATATTTAAAATTAAGCCTCTATTTTTCATGTTAAATATTTTCTATGAGATTGCAGCTTATTTTCTATTTATAAAAAATAAACACCTTCTGAAAAATGAAAAAAGCTAATTTGCCCAAAAAAACTTGTCCGGTTTGTAATAAACCTTTTATATGGAGAAAAAAATGGAGGATTAATTGGGACAAAGTAAAATATTGTTCAAAGAGGTGTTCCTCTAAATAAATTATTGTAAATCAAAATTAGTCAAAATTTTAGGAATATTGTTTTTAAAATTAAAAAATCCTTTGTTAGAAAACTGCCAAGAAAATTTATCTTCCTCACTCAAAACGAAGTTTAATTTTAAATTTCGCTTTTTTCTTATTGAATTTAAAAAAGAAAAATTCTCTCCAATACATGGGTGAACAACGTCAAATGAGTTAATTTCATCTGTAAGGGTTTGAAATTTTACCTCATCTATGATTTGTAAATCTTCAAATCTTTTTTTTTGGTAATTAATTATTTCTGATTTATAATCTAGCACCTTTTGTCCAAGCTTTATTCTTCGAGCATCATTACTCAATAAAACTAAGTAAATATTTTTATATTTTTTTAAATATTTATTTTCCAAATTTGATTCGTTCTCAAATAGTAATAAATTTTCATTTGAATTATCTTCTGTAATTAAATTAAATGGATTTAATTTATATTCTCTTTTGTCTATTACAGGTAAAGCGTTCTCATTTAATTTAACATTCTTATATTTATTATTAGTAAACTTGCTTATGTTCCATGATTGAGCAACATAGTGCTTTCCTTTAGTTTGAAGTCCAGCAACCCATCTCCAACTCAATGTGTTAGAAGCAGCATCACCATCAAATAAATGTTTCATAAAGAATTCTGCACCTTTTTGCCAAGGTAGATTTAAAGTAAATATCCAGATGCTAGCAAACCACATTCGTGTATGATTATGTAAATAATTATTTTCTTTAAGCTCTTTAACCCAATCATTAAAACATTCAATTTGAGTTTCACCATTGATTGCTTTTTTATAATTGTCATCTTCCTTCAATCCTTTTAAATCTTCTATAAAGTCAGTCCAAACTTGAGGTCTGAGTTCTAACCAACCTTTCCAATAAACTCTCCAAAATATTTCTTGTATATATTTGTCAACTTTTTGATATGGGAACTTTGCTAAAATTGTTTTTGCAACTTCATACTCGGTTATTAATCTGTGAGAGATGTAAGGTGATAAGCAAGATACATTTGATTTATCTTTTGGTCCTAAATCAAAATTTCTATTAAAACTATAATTTACTAACTCACTGTTTATAAAAGCATCAAGCCGTTTTAAGGCTCCGTCTCTTGAGATTTCGAATTTCATTAGTCCTCGTCATCCCTCCACTCATCAATAAAAAGCTTCCAACACGCAAAAGATACACAAACTATCCCTACACAAAAACCAAGTAGTACGCCATTATGCTTACCTAAATATATTGTTCCATAATGAGTGCTAAGTATTGGTGGCACAACTAATATAACGCCGATAATTAAGTATCGAATAGCAAAAGGTGGTCGTTTCAAATTGAATTTCCTTGATCAAGTGGCATTGAAACTGCTGTAGTAAACCAACAATTTGTACAATTTTCTTCATTACCTTTGCTTACATGCCATTCATAAAAAAATTGTTGCTTCTCATCGCTTAAAACTTTTACTCCGTAAACAAATTTATTTTCGGTATTCGTAATTAAATCTATTTTATGTGAAAAATGGTTTAACAGAATTCTATAATGCACATCGTAGAGCATAATTCTAAATCTGGGATATGGGCCAGTCATTTTTTTATTATCAGGATGAGCAAATATCCATGTTTGTTTTATGCCGTTATCTTTATCATCATTATTTTTCAAAGCGTCTAATTGTATTTTGATAACATCATAAGCAGATAAATTTTCAGCTGGTTTTATCATTTCTGCATTTGCTGAACTAACAAAACCCGCGAAAAAAATTGCTAAAATTATTTTTTTCAATTCCATATTTCTCTCAATGTATCTTCTCTTTTACATGCCTTTTTGTACATTAGATATCGAATAAAATTTTTTTCATAATAATCTTGGTGATAATCTTCTGCTTGGTAAAATTCCTCAAATTTCCATACTAAAGTGACAATTTTTTTACCAAATTTCTTTTCTAATTTTTTAAAGGATTTATCAATAAATTCTTTTTCTAGTTGATTTTGATAAAAAATTACTGATCTGTAGCTCTTACCTTTATCACAAAATTGACCTTCTGAGTCAAAGGGATCTATATTTCTCCAAAAAATATCAAGTAATTTTTCATAGTTTACTTTAGCTGGATCATAAATTATTTCTAAAGCTTCTACGTGGCCTGTATCTTTATAAATAACATCATGGTAAGTAGGATTTTTTAAATGCCCGCCTGAATAACCTGAAACTGTTGATATAACACCCTCAACTCCATCAAAAGACTCCTCCATACACCAAAAGCATCCTCCAGCAAAATACACTTTTTTAAAATTTTTTGATTGAGCAGACGTACTAGTTAAAAAAATTAATATCATTAATAAATATTTTTTCATGTTTTGATGTTATATTAATTTTTATGAAAAACGATGATCATATTGTCATAGACGATAACAAAGATACTACAGATAATATTTGCGAAGAATGTAGAAAAGAAGACGAAAGTGTAAAACAAAACTTAATTATGCATAGCTACAAAGTTTGTAACAGTTGTAACCTTTCAAAAAGAATTTTTCCCCTTTAAAAACCTTTAAATAAAACAATTATTAAGAATAAAAAGAATGCTTGTACTAGCCAAGAAACTATTACAACTCCAAACGCTTTCCAGAGACTATCGTAGTCTAATGCAGATTTTACCGCAACAACCATGCAAGCAAGCATCCAGAACGCTGAGCCAACAAATGTTACAGTCATTAACTCTGGTGTGACTCCAAAGATTCTGATCAATCCAGGCGCGCTTGAAAACCCAATCGTTCTTAAAAGTTCACCGTGATCACTTTTGGTTTTAATATCCCCAAAAAGTTTTACACCAACAAAATAAATTATATAGGCCCAAACATACCAGCTTAAAAGAGAAAGCGCAGGGGCAATCAGAAAATTTGAAGCTCCCAAATGTAAAGATCCAACACCGGCAGCAAGACTTGATAACACAACTACTATACCTGCTTGAAAAGTCGCTTTTTTATCTTTTTCAACTTCTTCGTAAAGATCTATATCTATTTTGATAGCTCTAAAAACTCTATTTATAAATAAATTAATCATTTTTTTGTAAAAGATTTTAGTAATCTTAGAATCTTGTTATGTAAAGCTTTATTAGATGAAGCAATGATATTACCTCCTATTTCTGCGGGTTCATTTTTCCAATTAGTTATAATTGCGCCTGAGTTTTTAATAATGGGTATTAAAGGCAAAATATCATAAGGCTTTAGATTAGCTTCTATTA
>CACDGO010000013.1 GCA_902552345.1 uncultured Pelagibacteraceae bacterium
TGAAATGACATTGTCGAAAATATCTTAAATTTAGGTTGTAAATGCATGTATTTAGTAAATTCTAAAATTTTCAACCTATATATTGACCAACATAAAATTGAAGTGGGTAAAAAATAAAATTATATTAAGTCGTTTTGAATTATTAATTCAAAAATATTGTTAACAATAAAAAAGGAAATCTTAAATGATAAAATCTATCAAAACTTGGATTTTAGTTGGATTTGCTTCTTTACTTTTGGTTGCTTGCGGCCAAGGCGGAGGAGGAGCGGGTTCTAAAAAATCTAAAACTCTAGACAATACTAAGAAAGCTGGTTTTGTGAAATGTGGAGTTTCACAAGGTCTCCCTGGTTTTTCTAATGCTGATGCATCAGGAAACTGGTCTGGTATTGACGTGGATGTATGTAGAGCTGTTGCGGCGGCTGTTTTAGGCGATGCTGACAAAGTTAAATATACTCCGTTAAGTGCAAAGGAAAGATTCACAGCTTTAACATCTGGTGAGATCGATGTTCTTTCACGTAACACAACTTGGACATTATCAAGAGATGCTGACATTGGTTTAACTTTTGTGGGTGTAAACTTTTATGATGGTCAAGGTTTCATGGTAAGAAAAAATTCTGGAATCAATTCAGTGAATGATTTCAAAGATGGTATTTCAGCTTGTACAAATACTGGTACAACTACCGAGCTTAACATGAGAGACTTCTTCAATTCTAAAAACATCAAATATGAACCAATAGCGTTTGAAAAAGCAGACGAAGTTGTTCAAGCTTATGATGCAGGAAGATGTGATACTTATACAACTGATAAATCAGGTTTAGCGGCACAAAGAACAAAAATGTCAAACCCTGATGAACACAAAGTATTGCCGGAAACAATATCTAAAGAACCTTTAGGACCTGTTGTAAGACAAGGTGACTCAGTTTGGGAAGATATTGTTAGATGGTCTCTAAACACAATGATCGAAGCGGAAGAGTATGGTGTAAATTCATCAAATGCTTCTAGCCTAAAAAACTCTGACAATCCAGCTATCAAAAGATTAGTTGGAGCTGAGGGTGAACTAGGTGCAGCTTTTGGTCTTGATAACGACTGGAGCTTAAGAATTATCGAGCAAGTTGGTAACTATGGTGAAAGCTATAAGAAACACATAGCTGATACAGGAATATTACCTAATAGAGGTCCAAATGAATTATGGACTAAAGGCGGTATTCTTTACGTACCACCAGCAAGATAATTGCTAATTAAATTAAAAAGGGCTGGATTTATTCAGCCCTTTTTTTTACTCTCAAACTTTAAATGAATCTAAAAAAAATTAATATTGAGAACAAAAAAATTAGAGATTTAATTCCTCAAGTATTAACTGTTTTAGCTTTATTATCTGTAGTTATTTACTTTGCAACTAATGCTCAAATTAATATGGGTAATAGGGGCATTTCTTTTGGATTTGGTTTTTTAAACCAAGAGGCATCATTTGATATTACTTTTTCGATGATTGAGTATGATGGATCACATTCTTACGGTAGAGCCTTTTTGGTTGGTCTATTAAATACAATTTTAGTTTCTGCTATTGGAATTTTCTTTGCTACAATCTTTGGTGTAATTGTTGGTGTTTCAAGATTGTCAGATAATTATCTAATTGCAAAAGTAGCTGAATGGTATGTTGAAATTTTTAGAAATATACCGTTAATTTTACAAATTTTTTTCTGGTATTTTGCGGCTTTAAGAGCTCTACCTTTGCCTGAAAACGCTATCAGTTTTAATGATATTTCTTTTTTAACTATTAAAGGATGGTATGTTCCTAAATTTATATGGATAAATTTTAATATTTTCCTTTTATCTGTAGTAGTAGCATTAATTGTAATCTATTTTGTTAATTCTTACGCAACTAAACAGAGAGAACAGTTTGGAAAACAATTACCAACCGCATCAATATCTATAGTAATATTAATACTTATACCTTTAATCACATTTCTATTTTTTGGAGTATCACTTAATTTTGAATATCCTGTTTTAAAACAACTTTCTCCTACTGTTTATACTTATGATGGTGGAGTAAGTATTATTCCTGAATTAATTGCTTTAGCCTTAGCTTTATCCATGTATACAGCTACATTTATTGCAGAAAATGTTAGAGCTGGAATTTTAGGAGTAAGCAAGGGTCAAAAAGAAGCTGCAGCCAGCATTGGGTTAACCAAAAATCAAATTTTGAAGTTAGTAGTAATGCCACAAGCCTTAAGAATAATTATACCACCTACAACAAACCAGTATTTGAATTTAACTAAAAACTCTTCTTTGGCAGCAGCAATAGCATATCCAGATATAGTATTAGTTTTTGCAGGAACTGCTCTAATGCAAACAGGTAGGGCAATTGAGATAATTTCAATTACGATGCTCACGTATTTAACATTAAGTATCTCAATTTCGATATTTATGAATTGGTATAATAAAAAGATGGCTATTAAGGAAAAATAATGAATTTAATAACCAAACCATCAAAAGAAAATATAAAAACCTATCTTCCAATAGGAATTGTACTAATATTTTTAAGTTTTCTAGATGTATTTATTAATGCTTTTTTTAGTTTAAATTTATCAGGTTTTTTCCCAAGTCAAGTAAGTTATTTTTTGCCATTAATTTTGGGATACATTGGGTTTTATTTAATAAGAATAGAATTTAGCGGAGTTAGATCCTTAGATATTTTAAATAAAAATATTAACTCAAATAATTTCAATGCTTTTTTGACACTTTTAACAGTTTTTATAATAATAAAATCTATTCCTCCTCTATTGAATTGGTTTTTTTTAGAGGCTAATTTTGTGGGAGATTCTAAAGATGATTGCACAGGAAATGGTGCTTGTTGGGTCTTTATTAAGGTTTGGTTCAATAGATTTATGTACGGACTTTATCCAGATGCTGAGCAATGGAGAATTAATAGTGCATTTTTGATTTTATTTACTGTTGTGGGCGTTTCTTTTTTTGTTAAAGAAAAACTTAAAAAATACTTCATCTTATTTTTAATTTTTATATATCCATTTTTAGGTATCGAATTAATTTCTGGTGGGAGTTTTGGTTTAAAATACGTCGAAACTGCTGCATGGGGAGGATTATCTTTAACTTTTATCATTTCAGCATTCGCAATATTATTTTGCTTTCCAATAGGTGTATTTCTTGCTCTGGGAAGAAGATCTTCTTTACCCGCTATTAGATACATATCTATAGGATTTATAGAACTGTGGAGAGGTGTTCCATTAATTACAGTATTGTTTATGTCTGCTGTGATGTTTCCTATGTTTCTACCAGATGGTACTTTTATTGATAAGCTAATTCGAGTTTTAATAGCAATTACATTATTTGAGGCTGCTTACATGGCAGAGGTTGTTAGAGGAGGATTACAAGCTTTACCAAAAGGCCAATACGAAGCTGCTAAGTCTTTAGGAATGGGATACTGGAGAATGAATGCACTTATCATATTGCCTCAAGCTCTGAAATTAGTAATACCTGGAATAGCAAACACATTGCTAGCTTTAGTAAAAGACACACCACTAATTTTTGTAGTGGGGTTGATGGAATTAGCAGGTATGATAGGTTTAGCTAAGACAAACCCGAAATGGCTAGGTATGGCTATGGAAGGATATGTATTTGCCGGTTTAGTTTTTTGGATAATATGTTATGCAATGAGTAGATATAGTCAAAATTTAGAAAAAAAGTTAAGCACTGAAAGATAAAATGGGAAAAATAATTGAGTTAAAAAAAGTTAATAAATGGTTTGATAAATTTCAAGTATTAAAAGATATCGATCTTGAAGTTGCTGCACAAGAAAAAATAGTTATTTGTGGTCCTTCAGGGTCAGGAAAATCAACTTTAATTAGATGCATCAATAGATTAGAGGAACATCAAGAGGGGAATATCATTGTAGACGGAAATGAACTTTCTGAAAGCACAAAAAATATTGAAAAAATTAGAGCTGAAGTTGGAATGGTTTTTCAACAATTTAATTTATTTCCGCATTTATCGATATTAGATAATTGTACACTAGCCCCAATATGGGTAAAGAAACTTCCAAAAAAAGAGGCTGAAGAATTAGCTATGAAAAATTTAACTAGAGTTCAAATAGACGATCAAGCTCTTAAATTTCCCGGTCAACTTTCAGGTGGCCAACAACAAAGAGCCGCTATTGCCAGAGCTCTTTGTATGGAACCTAAAATAATGTTGTTTGATGAACCAACTTCTGCACTTGATCCAGAAATGATTAAAGAAGTATTAGATGTAATGGTTGACCTGGCTAAAGGTGGTATGACAATGATTGTAGTGACTCATGAAATGGGTTTTGCTAAAGAAGTAGCAGATTATATGATTTTTATGGATGAAGGAAAAATTGTTGAGAGAGCAAGAACCAAAGAGTTTTTTGAAAATCCAAAATCCGATCGTACTAAACTTTTTTTAAGTCAAATACTATAACCATTTAGGTATTGGCAAATTTTTACTTTTAAGAAATTCTTTATTAAAAATCTTACTTGCATATCTTTTTCCATGATCACAAAGTATAGTTACAATTGTTTTTCCTGGACCGATTTTTTTGGCAAGTTTTATAGCTCCAGCAATATTAATACCTGAGGACCCTCCTAAAATAATTTTTTGTTTTTCTATTAAATCATATACTAAATTTAAAGCTTCAGTATCATTGGTCTGGAAGGCCTCATCAACTAAAGCTTTATCAAAATTTTTAGTAATTCTTGCTGTTCCAATACCTTCAGTTATTGAATTTCCAGAGCTTTCTAATTTTTTATCTTTAATATAGGAATATAAAGAAGAACCCATAGGGTCAGATAAAGCTATTTTTATATTTTTATTTTTGTCTTTTAATCCAATTGAAACACCTGCTAAAGTACCCCCAGTACCTACTGCACAGGTAAAACCATCAATGGTACCGGCAGTTTGTCTCCATATTTCTTCAGCCGTAGTTTTAATGTGAGCTTCTGTATTAATTGTATTATCAAACTGATTTGCCCAATATACCCCGTTTTTACTTTTTTTATTTAAATAATCTGCTATTTGTTTAGATTGTTTGATATAATTTTTAGGATTAGAGTATGGTACGGCATCAACTTCGATTAATTCTGCTCCTAGTTTTTTTAAAGTTTCTTTTTTTTCAATTGATTGGGTATTTGGTATTACAATTTTGAGTTTTAGGTCATATTCTTTACAAACAACCGCTAAACCTATTCCAGTATTACCAGCAGTTCCTTCAACAATAGTACCACCTTTTGATATAAGTTTTCTTTTGATTGCATCTTCAACAATGAATAAGGCTGCTCTATCTTTAACTGACTCACCTGGATTAAAATATTCAGCCTTTCCATAAATGTTGCAACCAGTCAAATCTGAGGCTTGTTTTAGTCTTATTAATGGTGTATTTCCAATTTGAGAAATTATTGAATTAGTTTCCATATCATTAAATATATGAAAAAAATTTTACTTTCAATTGCTTTAATATACTTAGTGCCTTTTGATATAAACGCTCATGTTGATCATTATTCTAAATATAATTATTTAGAGTACGAATTATTCAGAAACAACAAATCTATTGGATTTCACAAGTACAATTTTAAGAGAAATGGATCAAATTTAATAATTGATAATGAGGTGAGCTTTAAAATTACAAAGTTAGGTGTAGATCTTTATAAATATTACGCAAAAGGACAAGAAAATTATGAAAATGGTATTTTTTCAGGCTTTAACTCAATTACTAACCAGAATAAAAAAGAAAAATATGTAAATATTTCTATCGATCCAACTGATAAAGATTTAATTATTGACGGATCTTCTTTTAAAGGCAAAGTCGATAGTGATTTGATTATTGGCACTTGGTGGAATCACGAAATAGTGCAAAAGAAAGCACAAATCAGCGCTGTTTCTGGAAGAATTATTGAGCAAAAAGTTGAATTCAAAGGGAAAGAAGAAGTTAAAATAGGGGATAAAATTTATAAAACATTAAAATTTAATTTTAGATCATCTGACCCAAGTTTGTCTAAAAATAAAAAGCTAAATACTGATATTTGGTATGAGGAAGAAACGTTTCTTTGGGTAAAAGCAGCTTTTGATAAATCTGGATATTGGGAGTATAGGCTAAAAAAAGTAAAATAATTAAAATTTAACACTCTATTTTTCTGATTTAGTCAATACTAAATATATGTTTTTTTGGCTTATAGACCCCCCAAAAAAAAAAATTTTTGGTATTGCCAAAGAGTTCATTTTGAGGTTTTATGTTTGAAAATTTAGGGAGTTCTATGGAAGAAAATTTCAATATTCATCTTGGTAAAAAATTAAGAATGAGAAGATTATCATTAGGCTTAACACAAACTAAAGTTGCACAAGCAATTAATGTGACTTTCCAACAGATTCAAAAATATGAGAAAGGCACTAATGGAGTTAGTTCAAACAGATTAATGCAATTATCACAATTTTTAAAAGTACCCATTATATATTTTTTTGAAGACTATAGAGAATTTAAAGATGTAACATCTAGCGATGAAACCAGTGAAGACTTGAATTACTCTTTTTTGAGTAGAACTTTTTCATCTTTATCAAGCTCTCAGAAAGAGAAAATTTTACAAATATTAAGTAACACTTCCAAGTTTGAAAAAGTCGGTTAATTGGCTCCTCGGGCAGGACTCGAACCTGCGACCAATTGATTAACAGTCAACTGCTCTACCAACTGAGCTACCGAGGAATAAAAGTGAACATACTTTCTTTACTAAAATAATACAACTTTTTTTTGGAGGCCACGCCCAGAATCGAACTGGGATAAAAGGATTTGCAATCCTCTGCGTAACCATTCCGCCACGTGGCCGTTGATTATTAAAAATTATATTACCTATCATGGTTTTAATCTAATTTTATTATTATCGAATAAATATAACTTATTTTTTGGGAAGTAAATTGTAATATCTTTATCTTTAATATTTTTAGTACTTTTTATTCTGATTTCCATATTATTCAAGTGTGAATATATAATCTTTTCTGATCCTAAATTTTCAATTAGATCAACTCTGATACCAGCCGCAAATTCACCTTTATTTTCTAAAGAAATGTCCTCGGGCCTTATACCCACATAAAGTTCATTTCTAAAATTTATATTGTCAAATTTAATTTCATTATTGAATGTATTTTTGTTAATAATATCTTTGTTTTCAACCTTAAAAATATTCATTCTTGGATTTCCTATAAATTCAGCGACAAAAATATTATTTGGGTTATTATAGATATCATCAGGGCTTCCAGATTGTTCAATTTTCCCTTTGTTCATAATAACAATTTTATCAGCTAATGTCATAGCTTCAATTTGGTCATGAGTTACATAAACAATATTACTTTTTAATTTTTTATGTAGTTTTGAGATTTCAACTCTCATTTCTGACCTAAGGGCAGCATCCAGATTGGAAAGAGGTTCATCGAATAAAAATAATTTAGGATTTCTAGTTATAGCTCTTCCAATAGCAACTCGTTGTCTTTGACCTCCAGAAAGTTCCCTCGGTTTCCTATCCAAAAGTTCTTCAATTTTTAAAATTTTAGCAGCTTCGATTACTTTATCTTTGATTTCATTTTTTGAAATTTTCTCTGATTTAAGACCAAAAGAAATATTTTCAAAAACACTCATGTGAGGATATAAAGCGTAAGATTGGAAAACCATTGCAATTTGTCTTTTTGAAGGTAGCAAATCATTTAAGAGATTATTCTCTAAAAGTATTTTTCCATAATCTATTTTTTCTAACCCAGCTATCATTCTTAGTAGCGTAGATTTTCCGCAACCAGATGGACCTAACAATACTATAAATTTCCCT
>CACDGO010000014.1 GCA_902552345.1 uncultured Pelagibacteraceae bacterium
AGAAAAAAATAAATCAACTAACGAAAAATTAGCTAGATCAAGAATAAAATTAGGTTTAATATTAAATGAATACGGCGAGAAAAATAATCTTAAAGTATCTGATGATGAAGTAAGTTCAGAAATACAAAAACAAATAAAAGGAATGCCCGGTCAAGAAAAAATGGTTCTTGAATATTATAAAAAAAATCCAAGTGCTTCACAAAGTTTAAAAGGTTCTCTGTATGAAGAAAAAATTATCAAATTAATTAAATCAAAAATAAATCTTTCCATTAAAGAAATAGATAATAAGGAGGCAGAAAAGATAATTAATGATTTCAATAAACCTAATCTACATGATGTTGAAAAATATAAGACTACACCGAGCGTTAAAAATAAGCATAAAACAAAAAAAATTAGTAAAAAGTAACCAATAGTTGTATAAGTCAACTATGAGTCGCGAATTTGAAGAAAAAATGAATAGCCTAATACCAATGGTTGTTGAACAAACAAGTAAAGGAGAAAGGGCTTATGATATTTATTCAAGGTTATTAAAAGAGCGAATTGTTTTTTTAGTTGGACCTGTTAATGATGCAGTGGCTTCTTTAGTAACAGCACAATTACTTTTCTTAGAGTCTGAAAATCCAAAAAAAGAAATAAATTTTTACATTAACAGCCCAGGTGGTTTAGTAACAGCTGGTTTAGGAATTTATGACACAATGCAGTACATCAATTCGCCTGTTTCTACATTATGTATTGGGCAGGCCTCCTCAATGGGATCATTTCTATTGTCTGCAGGCGAAAAAGGAAAACGATACTCTCTACCAAACTCACGAATTATGGTGCATCAGCCGTCTGCTGGATTTCAAGGCCAGGCCACTGATATTCAAATTCATGCAAAAGAAATACTGTCTTTAAAAGAAAGATTAAACAAAATTTACTCAAAACATACTGGTAAATCTGTCAACGAAATCTCAGAAGCCCTTGAAAGAGATAATTTTATGACTGCTGAAGAAGCACAAAATTTTGGCCTGATAGATTCTGTTGTGCAAAAAAGAAAATAGATAACAACATATAGTTTCTCCTACAACTTCAGCTTGATATGAATTATTTAGCGCTTTATATTAGTTATATTGATTCGACATGACCGAAAAAAATAATAAAAATATTCTCTATTGCTCTTTCTGCGGCAAGAGCCAGCACGAAGTAAGAAAATTGATTGCGGGTCCGACAGTTTTCATTTGCGACGAATGTGTTGAACTCTGTATGGATATTATTAAAGAGGAAAACAAGAGTTCTCTTGTAAAACATCAAGATGGCGTTCCGTCTCCAAAAGAAATTTGTAATGTTTTAGATGAGTATGTGATTGGTCAAAAATTTGCAAAAGAAATTTTATCTGTAGCTGTACACAATCATTATAAAAGACTAAGCCATGAAACTAAAAATAATAAAGATATAGAACTTTCAAAATCAAATATTTTACTTGTTGGTCCAACAGGATGCGGAAAAACTTTACTTGCTCAAACTCTAGCAAGGATTCTTGATGTTCCTTTCACAATGGCTGACGCAACAACTTTAACAGAGGCGGGATACGTTGGTGAAGATGTAGAAAACATAATCTTAAAATTATTACAATCTGCTGATTACAATGTTGAAAAAGCTCAAAGAGGAATAGTCTATATTGATGAGGTTGATAAAATTAGTAGGAAATCAGAAAATCCGTCTATAACTAGAGACGTATCCGGAGAAGGTGTTCAACAAGCTTTATTAAAGATTATGGAGGGAACTGTAGCTAGTGTTCCACCTCAAGGAGGCAGAAAACATCCTCAACAAGAATTTTTGCAAGTTGATACAACAAATATTTTATTCATTTGTGGCGGAGCTTTTGCAGGGTTAGATAAATTAATAGACAGCAGAGGTAAAGGAAGCTCAATTGGTTTTGGCGCTAAAGTAAAGGATTATAAAGAACAACCTCTTTCAGAGACCATGAAAATGTTAGAGCCAGAAGACTTAATTAAATATGGTTTGATTCCCGAGTTTATAGGTAGGATGCCGATAATAGCTACACTTGATGATTTAGATGAAAAATCTTTAGTTAAAATTTTAAAGGAACCTAAAAACTCATTAATAAAACAATATAAAAGACTTTTTGAGTTTGAGGATGTTGAGCTTGAATTTAAAGATGATGCTATCTCGGAAATAGCAAACAAAGCCATTTCCAAAAAAACAGGAGCGAGAGGATTAAGGTCAATATTAGAAAATATTTTACTAAAGACAATGTTTGAGTTACCTGATATGGAAAATGTTGTAAAAGTTACAGTAGATAAATCATCTGTTCTAGGCAAGTCAGAACCCATTGTCACATATGGCAAAAAATCATCAACATCTGTAGCTTAATTAAAATTTGTTTCTTGAAATTATTAGATTTATGGCCATATTATACTTATGAAAGCTTCTTACTTAAAACCTTTACTTCCTTTAAGAGATATCGTGATCTTCCCTTCAATGGTGGTACCATTATTTGTTGGACGGGAAAAATCAATTAAAGCCCTTCAAGAGGTCATGAAATCAGATAAATCGATAGTTTTAATTACTCAAAAAAATTCTGAAGTTGATGATCCATCTAGTAAGGATCTTTACCAGTATGGTTGTTTAAGTAAAGTTCTCCAACTTTTGAAATTGCCAGACGGAACAGTCAAAGTTTTAGTTGAGGGAGAGAAGAGAATAAAAATCGTTAATTACAAAGAAGATAACGATAATTATTTGACTTGTGAAGTTGAGATGGCAGATGACGAAAATGTTTCAAAAGACCTTGATCAATATGCTTTAGGCCTAGTAAAAAAGTTTGAGAAGCTACAAATTTTAAGTAAAAAAGATTTTAATGAAACTACGAATAATTTAAAAAATTTAAAAAATTCTTCTCAAATTGCAAACAATATTTCCTCAAACTTAAACATTCAGATATTTGAAAAACAAGAACTATTAGAAATTACAGATCTTAAGAAAAGATTAGAAAAAATTCATTCTCTTATCGAAAAAGAAATTAGCGTTTTGTCTGTTGAAAAAAAAATTAGGGGAAGAGTAAAAAATCAAATGGAAAAAACCCAAAGAGAATACTATTTAAATGAACAGTTAAAAGCTATTCAAAAAGAATTGGGAGAAATTGACGAAGGAAAAGATGAACTCTCATCTTTATCCAAAGCTATTTCAGATGCCAAGATGCCTAAATTAGCTAAAGAAAAATGCCTTTCAGAACTAAAAAAACTAAAATCAATGAGCCCAATGTCAGCAGAAGCAACAGTTGTCAGGAATTACCTTGATTGGATGACCGAATTGCCTTGGTCGAATAAATCGAAAATTAATACTGATTTAAAAAACGCTCAAAAAATTTTAGACGAAGATCATTATGGTTTAGAAAAAGTAAAAGAGAGGATTATTGAGTTCTTGGCTGTACAAAAAAGAATACAGAAAATGAAAGGGCCTATTTTATGTTTAGTTGGGCCGCCAGGAGTTGGAAAAACCTCTCTTGGAAAATCAATAGCTAAAGCAACTAATAGAAAGTTTATTAGGATTTCTTTAGGAGGCATTAGAGATGAAGCAGAAATAAGGGGACACAGAAGAACTTATATTGGATCTTTGCCTGGTAAAATAATTCAAATGATGAAAAAGGCTGGTACTAAAAATCCTCTGTTTTTATTGGACGAAATTGACAAAGTTGGAAACGATTATAGAGGAGACCCATCTTCTGCGTTACTTGAAGCTTTAGATCCAGAGCAAAATAAAGAATTCAATGATCATTATTTAGAAGTCGATTACGACTTATCAGACGTTATGTTTGTTACCACAGCTAATACATTAAATATACTTCCACCACTATTAGACAGAATGGAAGTTATAAGGTTGTCAGGATACACTGAGGATGAAAAAGTTAATATTTCACAAAAATTTTTAATTCCAAACCAAAGTAAGAATAACGGTTTAAAAAAAGAAGAATGGTCAATAAGTGAGGATATAAATAGAAAAATTATTAGGCATTATACGAGAGAGTCAGGTGTCAGAAATCTAGAGAGAGAGTTTTCAAAAATTGCAAGAAAACTTGTTAAAAAAATTGACAGCAAAGAAAAAGTTAATAATCCAATAAATGAAAAAGATTTAAAAGACCTGTTAGGCGTGCAAAAATTTAATTATGGAGAAATTGAAGAGCAAAATAGAATAGGAGTTGTTACCGGTCTAGCCTGGACGGAAGTTGGTGGAGAGATTCTCAAAATAGAGTCGGCTATAATGCCAGGTAAAGGTAAAATGCAGATTACGGGAAAATTAGGTGATGTTATGCAAGAATCTGTTAAAGCTGCAAAATCCTACATCAGATCAAAAAGTTTAGATTACGGTATTATTCCACCAATTTTTGATAAAAAAGATTTTCATATTCATGTCCCAGAGGGAGCTACGCCAAAAGACGGCCCTTCAGCAGGAGTGGGAATGGTGACTTCAATTATTTCAGCTGTTACGGAAATCCCAGTGGATAAAAATGTGGCAATGACAGGTGAAATCACTTTGAGAGGTCTTGTTTTACCAATCGGCGGTTTAAAAGAAAAACTTTTAGCAGCTCATAGAGCTGGTATTAAAAAAGTATTAATTCCTGAAGAAAACAAAAAAGATTTAATTGAAGTTCCAAAGACGATACTAAATTCAATGGAGGTAATTCCTGTAAAAAATGTGGATGAGGTTCTCAAAGTTGCATTAACAAAACCTTTCAAACGAGTTGAATGGGTAGAAGTGGACCAAATTGCCAAAAAGAGTAAAAATAAAGAGGAATTAAGTACTCACTAAAAAAGATTAATCAATCCAATCTCTATATTTTATAAGATTTTCTCGAATATATTCTGGTAGCATTTTGTTACTAACTTTTTCTAGGGACAAATTTCCTGTATATTTATTTTCTTCTTGGGCAACTGTATGGTCGTATAATATTTTTTTTTTATCAACCATATCCTCCATATCTTTTAATGTTAATCCACTTTCTTCAAATTCAAGGTGATGCATAAAATTTGATAGTTTGTAAAAGATATCTTTTGGTCTTTTTATTGATGTGAAGTGCCATCCACCATTTTTAATAATTCCAACGTTCATATACCTTTTTTTGGAAAAAAAAGTATCAATTCTCCAAAAAGGGTAGGATCTATTTTTTATATTCCTCAACCACTGAAATCCATATAGATCTTTTTTCCTACATGCCCTTGTGCCAATCCATTTGAAGTTTGGTTGCATTAAATTAAATTTATAATAAAAAACATTTTGTTCAAAAAGTACTATTCTATTATTGAATTTAAAATTTTGGAAGTTGGGTATCTCATCAAGATCACTAGAAAGGACTAAGTCCTCATCACTCACATTCTTCAAACCTTGCATAAGTTGATTTCTTTGATTGTTTTCTCTTTTAAGTGAGTTATCTAATATTTTTTTGTTTCTCAATTCTACATTATCGTCTGAGTTAATTGTTTCAATGCCGTCAGGAAGTTTATCAACTACTATATATTCAATTTTATCTTTGAATTTACTAAATTTTTTAATATCAAAATTAAGTTTTTTGGTTTTACCGCTATGAAGAAAAGTAGACTCAGTAATTATAAATTTTTTCACATATTTTTGAAGAATATTTAGTCTCAAATCTAACAGTAAATCCTCATCAAAATACATAAAACAATCATATATGTTCATGATATTTGAGTTATAATAAAATCTATTGTAAGTAAATAATAATTAATTTTTCTAATGAAAAAAAAGATCATAATCACCGGCGGTCTAGGCTATATCGGAACAGAGTTGTGTAAACTTTATTCAGGAGTAAGTTGGCATCATAAAATAACTGTAATTGATAACAGATTTATTTCTGAAAGAGTGAGTCAACTCAGAAATTGGAACATAGACTTTGTTCATGGTGATATTTTAGACAAAAATTTAATACAAAAACATTTAAGAGATGCAGATGTAGTCCATCATTTAGCTGGAGTTACTGCAGTTCCAAGAACACAGAGTGAGTCATCAAAAGAAATAGATGATAATATTAGATTAGTAGGTGTTGAAGGTACACAAAATATATTAGATGTTATAAGTGATAACTGTAAGATAATTTTTCCCTCTACTCATGTGGTTTATGAGGGAATAGATAAAGTAAAAACAGATATTAAGGAAGAGGAGATTACGAAACCTATTTTAGCGTATTCTTCATCAAAAGCAGAAAATGAAAAACAGCTCAAAAACTCAAAAAAAAACTATATAATTTTAAGATTAGGCTCAGTTTACGGTTACTCTACAGACTCAATGAGAATAGACATAATGCCTAATCTATTTTCTAAAATAGCATCTCAAAATGGCCCATTGAAATTATTTGCCGGTGGAAGACAGATAAAAAGTTTAGTCCCACTAGTGGATGTAGCACGATGTTTTAAATTTATGGAAGAACAAGATAATTTTGCTTCAGATTTATTCAACTTAACAAAAGACACTCTAACAGTAAAAAAGGTCGCTGAAATTTGCAAAAAATATAACCCTAAAATCGAACTTAAAGAAACAAACGATGAAATACCAAATTTAGGTTTTTCTTTATCAAACAAAAAACTCTTAAAAACTGGTTTTAAATTTTTATACGGAATTGATGAAAGCATCAAAGAAATGATAAAAAAGTGGTCTAAACAAGATTTAATTAAAGATCTAGAATATGTAAGAGATGGTGAGGATTTATATACTGATAGTAGAGGAACCATCAGTAATCATGAATTGACCGAGCCCATAAATTTAATTGGGCTCATTGACTCAAAAAAAGGCACAATCAGAGCAAATCATTACCACCCCCAACAAGAGCAAAAATGTTTATTCGCAAAAGGTCAAATTATTGAAATCTTTCAAGATATTATTAATCCAGATGCTCCAAAAATAACTCAGGTTGTAAACGCAGGGCAAACATCAATAATAAAACCTAATGTAGCCCACGCAATGGTCTTTACGAAAGACACAACTTTTTTAAATTTAGTTAGAGGAGAAAGAGATCATGAAAATTATGGAATTACTCATACAATAAAACATCTTTTTGTAGACGAAAAAGAAAAAGATTTACTTTTAGAGTGCTACAAATTTGAATGTAGGGTATGTGGTAATTCAAATTTAAAAAGAGTTCTATCATTGGGTTACCAACCGCTTGCGAATAATTTACTAAACAAAGCTGACGAAAAATGTGAATTATATCCATTAGAAATGAATTATTGCAACAATTGTCATAATTGTCAGTTATCTGTTTCAGTAAATCCAAAAAAAATGTTTGTAAATTATCTTTACACTTCATCTACTTCTAAAATATATAGAGATCATTTTGTAAGAGCTGCACAAAAATATTCGAAAGATTTAAAACTTAACAAAAAAAAATCTTATATAATAGATATAGGCAGTAATGATGGTGTAGGCCTTAAACCATTCAAAGATTTAGGATATAAAAATATTTTAGGAATAGAACCAGCAAAAAACTTGGCAAAACTTGCAAATAAGAATAAAATAAAAACTTTTAATGGTTTTTTAGAGAAAAAAAATTTAAAAAAGATAAAAAAAAATGCAGATTTAATTTTAGCCTCAAATGTTTTTGCCCACTCAGATAAACTTAAGGAAATGGCTGAATGTATGTTTAAACTATTAAGCAATAAAGGAACGATAATAATTGAGGTTCAATATCTAATGAATACTTTAAAAGATTTAACTTTTGATAATATATACCACGAACATTTTAATTACTGGTCTTTAACTTCTTTAGTAAATTTTTTTAAACAATTAGACGCAAAAATAATAAAATCTGAA
>CACDGO010000015.1 GCA_902552345.1 uncultured Pelagibacteraceae bacterium
ATTTTTTTTCTTATCTTATATATTTGGAAACCACACAATTAATCAAAATCAAAAATTTTTAGAAACTGTCAATGAAAGATTTTATATTAAAGTAATCTCACCAAATTTTAATTTAAAATACGGTTTAAGTAAGGATGAAATCTATGAAAGGGCAGAAAAATTAATTAGATATAGTGAACCTAAAGGTAATATTAAAACATTATTTGTCTGGCCAGAGGGTGTATTTAGTGGGTACAACTATAAAGAAATATTATTTTTAAAAACTCTATTTTCAAAATATTTCAACTCAGATCATTTAATATTATTCGGAATAAATCGTTTTGATGAGAATAAAAAAGGAGTTTATAATAGTCTAATCATAGTAAACTCTAAACTAGAAATAATTAAAGAATACAAAAAACAGAAACTCGTTCCTTTCGGTGAATTTTTACCATTTGAAAACTTTTTTTATAATTTCGGTTTAAAAAAAATTACAGAGGGGTACGGTTCTTTTTTAAAAGGAAAAAAACAAGAAAATTTAGTTATTGATAAACTCAATATTTTACCACTGATCTGTTACGAAGTTATATTTACCAATCTAATACAAAAGTCTAATAAAAAAACTAATTTAATAATAAATATCTCTGAAGATGGTTGGTTCGGCAACTCAATAGGACCTCATCAACATTTTTCTAAGGCTATATTTAGAGCAGTGGAAAAAAACTCATATTTAATTAGGTCAGCAAATAAGGGTATTAGTGCAGTAATTAATAATAAAGGCCAAGTTGTAAAAAAACTCAGCAATAACGAAAAAGGTAATATTGAGTTTAACGTACCATTGATTGAAAGTAAAAATAAGAATAAAAATGATTTGATATTTTTTCTCCTTTTAATTACATATGTTTTATTCTTTAAATTTAATATTAATAAAAATGAAAAAAAATAGTTATTTATTTACCAGTGAGTCTGTTTCAGAAGGTCACCCAGATAAAGTAAGCGATAGAATTTCTGATATGGTTGTGGACTCTTATCTAACAAAAGATCCATTCTCGAGGGTCGCTTGTGAAACCTTAACAACGACAAACAGAGTTATATTAGCGGGTGAAACTAGAGGTCCAGATTTAGATAAAGAAGAACTCATTAGTAAAGTAAAAGACTGTATAAAAGAAATAGGTTATGATCAACAAGGCTTCAGTTGGAAAACTGTAAAAATTGAAAGCTTTTTACACTCCCAATCAACTGATATTGCGATGGGAGTGGACTCTAAGGACAATAAAGATGAAGGGGCTGGCGATCAAGGACTCATGTTCGGCTATGCGTGCAATGAAACAGACGAACTGATGCCTGCACCAATACATTTTTCACATAAAATATTAAGGTTAATGGCTCAAGATAGGAAAGATGGATTATTAGCTGGAATAGAGCCTGATAATAAGAGCCAAGTAACAATGTTATATGAGAACAACAAACCCACTAAGGTTACCTCGGTAGTTATATCGACACAACATTCTAAAGATCTAAATCAAAAGCAAGTTAAAGATTTAGTTATTCCTTATATCAATAAATCGATACCATCAAATTTACTTAAAGATCTTGATCCGAATGAAATTTATATCAACCCGACTGGTCAATTTATAATCGGTGGACCAGATGGAGACACAGGTCTTACGGGAAGAAAAATTATTGTAGATACATATGGTGGGTCTGCGCCACATGGTGGTGGTGCTTTTTCAGGAAAGGATCCAACTAAAGTTGATAGATCTGCTGCGTATGCTGCAAGATACTTGGCAAAAAATGTTGTAGCATCAGGATTGTCTGACAGATGCTTAATTCAAATAGCCTATGCTATTGGAGTCTCTAAACCACTTTCTATATTGGTCAAATTAACTGATGACAATGATGAAAAAGCTAATAAAGTTTTGAAAACGATCAATGAAAATTTTGATCTATCTCCAAGAGGAATTAGAGAAATGTTGAAACTTAATAATCCGATTTATCAAACAACATCTGCATACGGACACTTTGGAAGAAAACCTACAAATTCTGGGGAGTTTTCTTGGGAAAAAACTGATAAAGCAGATTTATTTAAATTGTGATCTTGAAAAAATCGTAATTTTCTTTTAAAAGAAGTTAATACTATTGAATTTCAAAATGGGCAGTAGCCCATTTTTTTTTAGGAGAAGTAAAATGCTTAATAGAGGACTAGATAAATTAGAACTTTTGCGGATCGTCGAAGCTGTGGCTAATGAAAAATCGATTGATAAAGAACTTGTATTGGGATCAATGGAAAGTGCTATACAAAAAGCAGCGTTAACTAAATTCGGAAATGATAATGATATTGAAGTTATTATAAACAGAGAGAACGGTGAGATAAAAATTCAAAAAGTTTTAACTATAGTGGAAAATGTTGAAGATTATGCAAGAGAAACAACTCTTGATAATGCAAAGAAACTTTACCCAGACAATGAGAGTCTAAAAATAGGTGAAAAAGTTTATGAAGAACTTCCACAAATTGATTTCGGACGAATAGCAGCTCAAAGCGCTAAGCAAGTAATCAGTAGCCGTGTCAGAGAAGCTGAAAAAAATAGACAATACGAAGATTTTATAGATAAGCAAGGCCAAATCTTAAGTGGTATAATTAAAAGATTAGAATATGGAAATGTAATAGTTGATCTTGGAAAAGCTGAAGGTGTAATAAAAAAAGATGAACTTATACCAAGAGAAATATTAAAAACAGGTGATAGAGTGAAAGCATATTGTTACGAGGTAAAAAAAGAACTCAAAGGACACCAAATTTTTCTTTCAAGAGCTCATCCGCAATTTTTAGCAAGACTCTTTTTTCAAGAAGTTCCAGAAATTTATGAAGGAACAATTGAAATCAAATCAGTCGCAAGAGATCCAGGTAGCAGGGCAAAAATTTGCGTTCATTCTCAGGAC
This sequence comes from uncultured Pelagibacteraceae bacterium, assembly GCA_902552345.1. Taxonomy (GTDB): domain Bacteria; phylum Pseudomonadota; class Alphaproteobacteria; order Pelagibacterales; family Pelagibacteraceae; genus Pelagilacustribacter. The sequence goes on from CACDGO010000015.1 coordinate 2,917, forward strand.
TCTTCTATTGATCCGGTTGGAGCTTGCGTAGGTATGAGGGGAAGTAGAGTTCAAACTATAGTAAACGAACTACATGGAGAAAAAATTGATATTATAAAATGGACAGAAGATCTACCAACTTTAATTTCAGAGTCATTATCGCCTGCAGAAATACAAAAAGTTTTAATAGATCAAGATAATAAAAGAATAGATATTATTTTAACAGAGGAAAATTTAAGTAAAGCTATTGGTCGAAGAGGACAAAACGTAAGGTTAGCATCTAAATTAACAAATTTTGAAATAGATATCCTTACAGACAAAGAAGACTCTGAAAGAAGACAGACAGAATTTAAGGAAAGAACTGAAAATCTAATAAAAAATCTTGAGGTTGATGAAACTTTGGGACAACTGTTAGTTTCAGAAGGCTTTACATCAATTGAAGAAATTGCTCAATCCTCACCAGAAAAAATCGCAAAAATTGAAGCAATAGATGAAGAAACTGCTAAAGAACTTATAAGCAGATCAAAAGAGACGCTCGATAAACAAAAGGAAGCTGTTGCTAGCAAGCTTAAAGAATTAGGCGTTGATGACAAACTCATTAATTTAAAAGGCATGACCCAGGGTATGCTTGTAATACTTGGCCAAAAAAATATTAAAAAAATTACGGAATTTGCGGATCTGTCTTCTGACGAATTAATAGGAGGATTTGACGAAATAAAAGGAAAAAAAATAAGAATTGATGGTTATCTTGAAGAATTCTCGTTATCACGTAAAGAGGCTGATGACTTAATTATGGCGGCTAGAGAGATAGCTTATAAATAATGTTATGGATAAAGACAAAAAGAAAACTCTTACTATATCTTCAACTTTAAAAAAGAAAATCGACACAAGCGCCTTTAAAACTTCTGGTAAAAAAACGTTTTCTGTAGAGAAAAAAAAACCTTTAAGACTAAATAAACCCTTTAATAGGGGAAGTTCTGCTCCAAAAATTAATCCTAACAAAGATTTAAAGAAAAAAAATTTTACAAGAAAGTTTATAGAACAGCAAACTACAAAAGATTTCATAAAAAAAGACAATAAGCCAGCAGGAAAAAGCAAACTCAAATTGAAAGGACCTGTAGACAAAAGA
>CACDGO010000016.1 GCA_902552345.1 uncultured Pelagibacteraceae bacterium
ATTAATAAATTCGATGGTTTTATTGCTTTAGGCTGTGTAATTAAAGGAAATACGCCTCACTTTGATTTGATTTGTAGGTCTGTATTCGACTCAATTTTAAATTTATCAACTAATTTTAATAAACCAATTACTAATGGAATAATAACAGCTTTTAATAAAAAACAAGCCTACGAGCGATGCGGTAAAATACGCTCTAACAAAGCTAATAAAGGAGCAGAGTCAGCTCGGGCAATTATATCTTTTTTTAAGAATGGAACAAAAAAAATTTAGAAACCCATCTCCTAGAATTAAAGTAATACAAAAAATCTATAATTCTTTAATGAACCCTAACTCAGAAATAAATTATCCAAAAAATCGATATAAAAAATTTATCAAAGATGTTGTGTCAGGTACACTGGAAAGACTAGACCTAATTGAGGAAACTATTATCAATAATCTTAAAAATGATATTGATTTAAAGAAAACAGATAAGATATTAAAAATCATCTTATTCGCAGCTGTTTTTGAGCTACTATTTAAACATAATAATCCAAAAAAAGTGATTATTAATGAATATTTGCATGCTTCAGAGTACTTTCTTGAAAAAGTTCAAATAGGTTATTTAAATGCAATTTTAGATAAAATTTCAAAAGTTCTAAGAAAAGGTGAATAAATGTTTAGAAATACTTTAACTTTAGCTTGCGTTTTTAATATATATTTGGCATCTATCACTTATCAATGACAAATTATTTAGAACTTCTATACCTAATATCTTTTACAGGAATTCTTGCCGTTGCCTATAGCTACCTATTGTCTGGACAAATAATATCTTCAAGTCCGGGTAATTCTAAAATGCAAGAAATAGCTGAAGCAATCCAGATTGGTGCAAAAGCATATTTAAATAGACAATATAAAACAATAGCTGTTGTAGGAATTATTGTTCTAGCTATTGTAACTTATTTTTTTAGTTATCTAGTTGGGTTAGGATACTTTATAGGAGCATTTTTATCTGGGGTAGCTGGCTACGTAGGAATGTTAATATCAGTGAAAGCTAATGTCAGGACAGCGGAAGCTTCAAGACAAAGTCTTCAGTCTGGTTTAACTATTGCTTTTAAATCTGGGGCAATTACTGGTCTTTTAGTGGCCGGTTTAGCTCTATTAGCAATTACAATTTATTATATAATTTTGATAAACCTCAAAGTTGATAACAGAGAAATTATTAATGCTTTAGTAGCTCTGGGATTTGGAGCATCTTTAATTTCAATTTTTGCTAGGTTGGGAGGAGGGATTTTTACAAAAGGTGCTGATGTAGGAGCAGATTTAGTTGGAAAAGTTGAAGCCGGTATACCAGAAGATGACCCAAGAAATCCTGCAGTAATTGCTGATAATGTAGGTGATAATGTAGGAGATTGTGCAGGGATGGCTGCTGACTTATTCGAAACATATGCTGTAACTATTGTTGCTACAATGGTTTTAGCATCTATATTTTCCCCTCAAGATTTTAATCTAATGATTTATCCACTAGCAATTGGTGGGTCATGTATAATAACTTCAATTATAGGAACATGGTTTGTAAAACTTGGAAACAGCAAGAATATTATGGGTGCTCTTTATAAAGGCTTCATAGTTACCGCATTAACCTCATTAATCATAATGTACCCAGTTACCGACTCCTTAATTGGGATAGAAAAAAACTATAATAATAACGCTGGTGCAGCTTTTTCAGGTCTAGATCTTTACATTTGTGGTGTTGTTGGATTTGTAATTACAGGATTGTTAATTTGGGTGACGGAATATTATACTGGAACAAATTATAGACCAGTTAAGACTGTTGCTAAATCGTCTACGACTGGTCATGGAACTAATGTGATTCAAGGTTTAGCTATATCGATGGAGGCAACGGCAATTCCGGCTTTAATTATTGTTTCAGGAATTTTGTATACAAACAGTTTAGCAGGTTTATATGGTATAGCCGTAGCTGTAACAGCCATGTTGGCTCTTACAGGTATGGTGGTTGCTCTAGATGCATATGGACCAGTAACAGATAATGCTGGTGGTATCGCTGAAATGTCGAAATTACCTAAGAATGTTAGAAAAACTACAGATGCTTTAGATGCTGTTGGTAATACAACAAAAGCTGTTACAAAAGGCTATGCAATAGGTTCTGCAGGATTAGGTGCTCTTGTTCTATTTGCTGCATATACTGAGGATATAAATTATTTCTCAAAGGTTAGTGGCTCAACGCTAGAGGGTGTTAATGTTACTTTTGATTTATCAAATCCATTTGTCGTAGCTGGTTTATTAATAGGTGGAATGCTTCCATATTTATTTGGCTCTATGGGAATGCAAGCTGTCGGCAGAGCCGGAGGTGCGGTTGTTATCGAGGTGAGAAGACAATTTAAGAAAATACCTGGAATTATGAAAGGAAAAAGAAAACCTGATTACGGAAAACTAGTTGATTTGTTAACTAAAGCTGCAATTAAAGAAATGATAATACCATCTTTGTTACCTGTTTTATCACCCATAATTTTATATTTTATTATTTTACAAATTGGGGGATTAGAGGCAGCTCTCTCTTCTTTAGGAGCAATGTTGTTGGGTGTAATAATAACAGGTTTGTTCGTTGCAGTTTCAATGACAGCTGGGGGTGGAGCCTGGGATAATGCTAAAAAATATATAGAAGATGGAAATTATGGTGGTAAAGGTTCAGAAGCTCACAAATCAGCAGTAACCGGTGATACAGTAGGCGATCCATACAAGGATACAGCTGGTCCAGCTGTAAATCCGATGATAAAAATTACTAATATTGTTGCTTTGTTATTATTAGCTGTAATAGCTCACTAAATTATTTATTACTGTACATTTTTGATCTAACGCTTGATAGAAATTTCTCCACAAAACTTTTTTGCGATAATTCATTTTTCGTTTCTTTCTTTGTGAAAACTAATTTGTTTTTTTTATCTTTATTTAAAATTTTCTTATTTTGTAAAATTCCAAACTTATCAAAATTTAATACTAGTACATTATTCTCTTTTAAAATATGTTTACCTAATTTATGATACTCTCCTTTAATCAATACTCTCTCAATATAAATCCATTCATTTTGATTATTTACTGATGTAGTATGAGGCTGTCCAAAAATTTTTATAACATCATTTTTATTACTTTTATTAATTATCAACTTATTTGATCTATTTTCTAAAAATACAATACCATGATTTTTAGATGCCTCTTGAAAACTACATCCGATTGAAATAATAAAAATAGATAATAAAAATAAATACTTATGATATTTAAAACTAATAAACATGATATTAACTTGTATAATACATTGCTAAGCTTATCTAGGAATATTTTCTTTTATAGGGAAATTAAACTATCTGATACATTTGAAACTCGGGTATATTTAATGTTATTTCATTTTTCAATAATTTTAAAAATATTTCAAGTAAGAAAATCAAAATTTAACCAGAAATCATATGACTCCTTATTTCATGCTATTGAAAAC
>CACDGO010000017.1 GCA_902552345.1 uncultured Pelagibacteraceae bacterium
GGAAAAGATTTACAATTCTCTAAAAAATTAACCAAAGATTTTTTAAATATGTTAAAAAATAAGTCAAAAATTACTCTAAACAGTTTAACAGAAGATCAGATAACGACTATTTCTTCATTATCGGGTGTTCAGGAATTTCCAATGAGAATAAAATGTGCGACAATGGCATGGCATACACTTTTATCTGCTATAGATAAATAGGTTTAATTTATGAGTGATTTAAAAGAAAAAATTATATCTGAAATAAAAAAGATTTACGATCCGGAAATTCCAGTCAATATTTATGAGTTAGGTCTTATATATAAAGTTGAAGTTGTAGATAATAAAAAAGTGTTCATAGAAATGACATTGACTTCTCCAAACTGTCCTGTTGCTGAAAGTTTGCCTAAATCTGTAAAAGAGAATATATTAAAGATACCTGACATTAAGGATGTAGATTTAAAACTAGTTTGGGATCCTCCATGGAATAAAGATAAAATGTCAGAAGCGGCTAAGTTAGAATTGAATTTATGAGTGAACAAGTAATCAAATTAAGTGATAATGCGGCAGAAAGAATAAAAGATATAATGTCTAAAGCAAAGAAGACTGCAATTGGAGTTAGAGTAGGAGTAAAATCTGGAGGTTGCGCAGGTATGTCTTACATAATGGAATACGCTAATGAAATTAAACCAAATGAAGAAGTTATAGAGGAAAAAGGGGTTAAAGTTTTAATAGATCCTAAAGCAATAATGTATTTATTAGGAACAGAAATGGATTATAAACAAGAAAAATTCTCTTCACAATTTGTTTTCAAAAATCCTAATGAAACAGAGCGATGTGGTTGCGGTGAATCTTTTAAAGTTTAACCGCTGTAATACATTTCAAATTCGATCGGATGAGGAGTATGCTCAAAATTATATATTTCTTGAAATTTTAATTCAATATACGCATCAATTTGATCATCAGTGAACACTCCACCTTCAGTTAAAAATTTCCTATCTTTATCCAGGTTTTCCATTGCTTCTCTCAAAGATCCACAAACAGTAGGTAATTTTTTAACTTCATCTTCAGAAAGAGAATATAAGTCCTGATCAAATGCTTTTCCTGGATCGATCTTATTTTTAATACCATCGATCCCAGCCATTAACATAGAGGCGAATGTTAGATATGGGTTTCCTGCAGCGTCAGGAAATCTTATTTCCATTCTTGCAGCTTTAGGATTCATAATTACTGGAATTCTGCATGATGCAGATCTATTTCTAGCTGAATATGCCAATATTACTGGAGCTTCAAAACCTGGTATTAACCTTTTATAACTATTCGTTGTTGCATTTGAAAATGCGTTAATAGCTCTGGCGTGCTTTAAAATACCACCGATATAATATAAAGCTTCTTTTGATAAACCTGCATACTCTTTTCCCATAAATAATGGAGTATTTCCTTTCCAAATTGATTGGTGACAGTGCATTCCTGATCCATTGTCGCCTTTTACAGGTTTTGGCATGAAAGTTGCCGTTTTACCAAACGAGTGCGTTACCATTTGCACGGCATATTTATAAAGTTGTACGTTATCTGCTTGATTAGTAAGTGTTCCAAAATACATTCCTAATTCATGTTGACTTGGAGCTACTTCGTGATGGTGTTTCTCAACTTTTACACCCATATCTTTTAATGCTTTTAAGTACTCTCCTCTCATGTCCTGAGCGCTGTCGACTGGAGGTACAGGAAAATACCCACCTTTAATACCAGGTCTGTGCCCCATATTGCCATTTTCATATTTTTTTCCAGTGTTGTATGGTCCCTCTGAACTATCAATAGAAAAACTAGTTTCATTCATGTCGTTCTTAAACCTCACGTCGTCGAAAACGAAAAATTCAGGTTCTGGTCCAAAATATGATTTATCACCTATTCCAGTTTTTTTTAAATAAGCCTCAGCTTTTTTTGCAGTTCCTCTTGGATCTCTTTCGTAAGGATTCTTCTTTACAGCATCTAAAATATCACAAAATATATTTAAAGTAGTGTGTGAGTTAAATGGATCAATTATGGGTCTATCTAAGTCAGGTTTTAAAATCATGTCAGACTCGTTAATAGCTTTCCAGCCAGCTATTGATGAGCCATCAAAAAAAACACCATTATCGAGCATATCTTCATCAACTACTGTAGAATCTATAGTTAAATGTTGTAGTTTTCCTTTAGGATCAGTGAACCTTAAGTCTACAAACTCGACTTGCTTGTCTTTCATAAGCTTTAAAATGTTTTTTGAACTCATTTTGCTCCTTAATATTGTTTTAAAATTGGTCTGAACATATATAAGGGGGTTTTTTAGAGTATAATTAAAAGTATATATCAGCTATGCGTATAACACATACATACAATTTAAACTTGAAATGAGAGAGGCTAATAATTTTGATTTAGCTTTACTTATTTTGCTGGCAATGATTTGGGGCTCTTCATTCTCCAATATTAAAATAGCTACTTATTCTTACGAACCTATTACATTAGCTTTAGTAAGAGTTATTTTTGCATGCGTACCTTTAATTATTTTATGCAAATTAAAAAAAATAAAATTAGAAGCCTTTGGAAAAAATTGGAAATCATATGCCTTAATCGGTTTATGTAATATCGCTATACCTTTTGTATTAATAGCCATAGGAACAGGTAAAATTAACAGCTATCTTGCGGCAATACTGATGAGCACTACACCTTTAAGTGGCTCTATTTTAGCTCATTTTTTTTTGAAAGATGAAAAGTTCACTCTTCCTAAGTTTCTAGGAGTGTCAATTGGATTTAGTGGAATCATATTACTATTTTTCGATAAAATCATAATCAATAATGATAATTATGTTTATGTACTAATTACTATTCTAGGATCTACATTCTATTGTATAGGTGGTTTACTTACTTTAAAATTAAAAAATAAGAAAAATGAAAATGTTACAACCTCTACAACTCTATGGTCTGTTATTTTTCTATTCCCATTTTCTTTAATTATTGAAACTCCTTGGAATTTAAACCCGTCTCTTGGATCGACACTATCACTTTTGTATCTTGGTGTAGTTGCCACAGGACTTGCCTGGTTAATTAGATTCAGAATCTTAACAGTAAACGGATTAGTATTTCAAACTCAAGTAGCTTATTTAATACCTATTTTTGGAATATTTTTTGGATATTATTTCATGGATGAAATTATTACTTGGAGAGTTTTGTTGTCATTAGTTATAATACTTTTAGGAATATACATATTTAAAAAAAACAACAAAGGCATACAGAATTAAATGGGCACAGAATCAATCGAGGCAAGTTTTTTATCAATTTTTGCATTATTTAGTTTTTTTATTTTTCTAATCGTAAGTAAA
>CACDGO010000018.1 GCA_902552345.1 uncultured Pelagibacteraceae bacterium
TTGTTTCCTTACGTTTATGTATTAACGAGAGCATCATTTTATTATCAATCAAATAATTATATTGAGGTTGGAAAAAACCTAGGTCTATCATCTAATGAAACTTTTTTTAGGATAGTCTTACCATCTGCAAGACCAGCAATTATCGCTGGTTTAGCTTTAGTATCAATGGAATGTTTATCAGACTTTGGCACTGTATCATTTTTTAATGTTAACACACTGACTACTGGAATTTATAATTCTTGGTTATCCTTTGATGACCTAAACACCGCTAATCAGATATCTTTTATATTACTAATCTTCATTCTTTTACTTTTTTCGATAGAAATTTATTCAAGAAAAGAAGCAAGATATCATCAGCCAGGCAGGGGATTTAAGCCAATTACCAAAATCAAATTAACTGGAAGAAAGTCTATATTTCCAGTATTAATTTGTTCATTCATTTTTCTATTAAGCTTTATTTTTCCAGTTTCTCAGATGATTTATTGGACAGTGAAGTTTCCAAAATATATTCATGACATAGATATTTTTAAAATAAACTTAAACACTTTAATGCTAGTAGGATTAGCTAGCGCGTTTATTGTAATTATTTCTTTACTTATTAATTATGGAAGTAGAATTTCAAAAAGCAAAATTCTAAATTACCTTACAACTTTTTCAATTTCAGGTTATGCGATACCAGGGGTTATCTTAGCAGTTGCATTTATTACTTTCTTTTCAAATTTAAGTGATTTTTTAACAATAAATTTTGATTTTAAAAGCTCAAAAGGTTTATTTATTGGATCTATTTTTGGATTATTATTGGCATATTTTATAAGATTTTTTTCTTTATCTTTTAATGGAATAAAATCAAGTTATGAAAAAATCAATAATTCCATTGACGAAAGTGCTTATCTTCTTGGTTACTCTAAGATTAATACATTTTTAAAAATTCATATTCCTTATTTAAGTACAAATATAATTCTGATAGTTTTACTAATTTCTCTAGAGGTAATTAAAGAATTGCCCATGACAATGATTTTAAGACCTTTCAATTTTGAAACATTTGCCACTCAGGCTTATATATATGCGTCTCAGGATTTACTCGAAGCAGCTGCATTACCTTCTCTTTTTTTAATATTTTGGTCTACAATTTTAATACTTCTCTCATCTAGATATATACTTTCAAAAAAAAATTAATATAATTAATCTAATGGTCAATAATTTTTTTGAGATTAAGAATGGTAACTTTACCGCTAGCGAAAAAAATAAAGTAAATAACGTCAATCTAGTGATAGAAAAACAGGGCGAGATTATTTCTTTGCTTGGTCCATCTGGAATAGGCAAAACCACTATTCTAAGAACGATTGCCGGTTTACAAAAACTTAGCGGAGGTAAGATTAAACTTAGAGATACAATCTTAGCCTCTGACAAAATTCATATTGAGCCAGAAAAAAGAAATATAGCTCTCTCTTTTCAAGATAATTCTCTTTTTCCTAATTATAAAGTTATTGATAATATAAACTTTGGAGAAAAAAGATCTAACGGCCATGTATCTAATTTAGATGTTAAAGAAATAATTAGATTATTAAGAATTGAACCTATATTAGAAAAATACCCTCATCAAATAAGCGCTGGGGAGGCTCAACGGGTTTCATTAGCTAGATCGTTAATGTCTAAACCTGATCTACTATTGTTGGATGAACCGTTCTCAAATATAGATCAAAGCTTAAAGGAGGAAATTCAAGTATCAGTAAAAAAGCTTTTAAAAAGAATAAATTTAACTACCATCATTGTGACACATGACTCATATGAGGCTTTTTCGATGGCTGATAAATGTGGAATTATTCTTGACCAAGAATTAAAGCAGTTCGATATACCTTACAATGTACATCATGAACCTAACTCAATTGATGTTGCTAATTTTTTAAATAAGGGAATTTTTATCGATGTTCAGGTTGTAGATAGTGAATGTGCAGTTCATAGATTAAAACACGATGAACTCGGAGAAATTAGAGGTAAATTATCAAATAATTTTCCATCTGGATCAAAGGTTAAATTACTGTTACAGCCAGAGGACTTAATACATGATGATCAAAGTAAACTAAAATTAGAAGTAGTAGATAGAAAATTTAGAGGTACAAATTTCATTTATACTTTAAAGACTAAAAAAGGTGAGCATTTACCGGTATTTGTTCATTCCCATCACATTCATCAACACAAAAAATCAGAACAATTCGGCGTTAAATCTCCGATTTATATTGACCACTTAGTATGTTTTTAAGTAAATATAATGATATTTGGCGCCCTTAGCTCAGCTGGATAGAGCATCGGTTTTCTAAACCGAGGGTCGTAGGTTCGAATCCTTCAGGGCGCGCCATTCAATTAAACTATGATTAAAAATATTCTTATTACTGGTGGCGCAGGTTATATAGGATCACACATTTCTGAAATTTTGGTGAAGAATAAAAAAAAAATTTATATAGTTGATAATCTATCAACGGGATACCGTTCTCTTATAAATAAAAAAGCTAAGTTTTTCAAATTAAATATTAATAACTACAAAACTGTTAAAAAAATTATTCAAGAAAATAAAATTGACTCTATAATTCATTTAGCAGCAAATTTAATAATAAGTGAAGGTGAAAAATATCCAAAAAAATATTATAGGAATAACGTTTTGGGAACACAAAATTTATTAAAAGCTTGTAGTAATAGTACTATTAAAAATTTCATATTTTCCTCCACTGCAGCAATTTATAAGGATGGTCAGTTTAAAGTTTCAGAAAACTCAATCATTAAACCCAAAAGTGTTTATGGTAAAACAAAAGTGAAGTGCGAAAAGATTATTCAATCTTTTTGCAAAAAAAACAATATTAATTACAGCATACTTAGATATTTCAATATTGCAGGGTCAAGCCCCTCTGGAAAAATTGGGCTGATAAACAAGAGTGATCATTTATTTAAAAATTTTTCAAGAGAAATTATGAAAAAAAGACCTGTTC
>CACDGO010000019.1 GCA_902552345.1 uncultured Pelagibacteraceae bacterium
TTTCTAAAACAGAGGGTAAAGTCGCTCTACCAACAATGCCTTTAACATCTTGGGTATCATTAATTTTTTTTATATCCTCTGAAGACTGGTCTATTACTGTAACTGAATGGCCTTGAGCAGATAATTGTTTGCTTATAGAGAAGCCTACTTTGCCAGCTCCACAAATTATTATATTCATTTTAATTTATGCCTTTAATTCCAAGTTCTTTCAGTTTTCTATGAAGTGCAGATCTTTCCATTCCTATAAAATCAGCAGTTTTAGAAATATTTCCGTGATTTTTTCTTAATTGGGTTAAAAGATACTCTTTTTCGAAATTTTTACGAGCTTCCTTTAAAGGAGAAGTTAAAGTTTTTTCCAATAAAATTCTACTACTTTCAATTGACGCCTTTGGTGTCAAAATATCTTCAATTAATTTGTTTATATCTCCTTTTGCTTCGTTAGAGGAAAGAATGGTTACTCTCTCAACAAGATTTCTCAACTCTCTAACATTGCCTGGCCAATTATAAGTATAAAAATTATCATTATTAATATCAATTTTTGGCTGTTGAACTCCGTTGATTTCGGATAATTTCTCTTTGAAGTAATCTATTAATAAGGGGATATCTTCAGTTCTTGAGCTTAATGAACTTAATTCAATCGGCATTACATTTAATCTATGATATAGATCTTCTCTAAATTTGTTGACTTCGACTAACTCTTTTAGATTTTTTGAAGTCGAAGAAATTAATCTAATATTAACATTTATATCTTTTGAACCATTCAATCTTTTAAATTTTTGATCAATTAAGACTCTTAAGACGTTAGCTTGAGTTTCATAAGGTATTTCTGAGACTTCATCTATTAATAATGTTCCTTTGTTTGCTCTCTCCAATGCACCAATAGAAATATTTCCATCTTCAAATTCCTCTCCGAAAAGCTCTTTTTCATAGGTTTTTTCTTTCAGTAATGCTGCATTTATTATTATAAATGGTTCTTTAGATCTTAATGAATTCTTATGAATTTTTCTTGCAACTAGTTCTTTTCCTGTACCAGTTGCGCCTGAAATAAGAACTCTACTTTCAGATGTTGAAAGTTTATCTATTATCTTTTTTACTTTTAAAATAGAAGGACTTTTTCCTACTAGATCAAAAGAATGAAAAAGTTTATTTTCAATTATGTCTTTCTCTTTTTTCAATTGTGATGACTCCAACGCTCTATTGACATAATTTAAAATTTTCTCTTTTGAAAAAGGTTTTTCAATAAATTCATATGCACCTAATCTAATAGCCTCTATAGCTATTTGCACTGTCGCATGACCTGAAATCATTATTATTTGTGTAAATTTTGTTTTTTTGGTTATTAACTTTAAAAGATCAATTCCATCTTTATCTGTTTTATCTAACTTAATATCTATTATAGCTAAGTCTGGAAGTTTTTTATTAATCTCATTGACAGCTTGATCGTAATTAGCTGCTGTTCTTACTTTAAAGTTCTGATCTTTTAGTATATTGCTTACCAGTATACGAATGTCAGGATTATCGTCTATTACTAATATTTCTCTATGCATCAATCTTTGGTAATGAAATTTTAATCAAAACACCTTTTCCTTTTTTTATATTATCAATTAAAAAAATCCCTGCATGCTCATTAATTATTTTACTTACAATAGGTAAACCAAGACCTGTACCTGTTTTTTTTGTAGTGAAATAAGGTGTCATCGCTTTTTTAGGGTCTAAAATACCTGATCCATTATCTTTAAACTTTAGAACTATATAGTCATTATTACTATTAATTTCTATGTTTATTATACCTTTGAAATTGGGGTTTTTTTTTGTGTTTTCTAAAAATGCCTCTTCAGAATTTTTAATTAAGTTTATAAAAACTCTGTTTAATTGATCTTCGTCACCTTTAATAAATATCGTTTGATCATTGAAATTAAAATTAATTGAACTTTTAGAAGACATTTTTGCAAATTCTATAGATTTTTTGATTAAACTTACTATATCTATCTTTTTTAAAATTGGTCTAGGCATTCTAGCAAAATTAGAAAATTCGTTTACTAGTTTCTCAATATCTTTAATTTGTCTATTTATAGTTTCTAAGTACTTTTCAAATTCTTTACTCTCGTTATTTAATTTTTTTTTATACTTTTCCCTTAAACTGTCGATAGATAGTTGAATTGGAGTTAAAGGATTTTTAATTTCATGAGCTAACTTTCTTGCGACCGACTCCCATGCCTCATAGCGCTCTGTAATTAGTAATTTATCTTGTTGTTCCTTTAATCTTTGTATCATTGAATTAAAATTTCTATTCAGCAACTTGAATTCTTCATCAGTATCTAGTTCCGGAACTTTTACGTCCAAAGCGCCTTTGCTGATTGAGTCTGATGCGCTAATCAAATTAACTATTGGCTTCGTAAGTTTTGAGGCAAAAGTAATTGCTATTGAGGTTGAAAGAAATAGTAGTAACGTTACCACTATAATGTATATAACGGCAAAAGTTACTTTGATTCCTGTTTGACTATTTTCAACTGAATAATAAAAACTTACAGCTTGTTCTGTTTCATTTAAATATCTTAAAATTTCAGGATCTATATTTCTTGAA
>CACDGO010000020.1 GCA_902552345.1 uncultured Pelagibacteraceae bacterium
CATTCTTAACTCGATTTGATAAAAAATAGCCAAAATCAGATGAAGGATAAGAAGGCTTAATGCCAAATATAAAAATATTTATATCTGTTAGGTATTTTTGATATTTTTTAATAGATTTATTAAACAAGTTTGTTTTCTCAATTAAATGATCTGATGTTAAGAAAATTAATGGTTGGTTCTCAGGTATTTCTTTTATTAATGCTGAGCTAAGTATAGCAGGAGCAGTATTTCTTTTTGCTGGTTCAAGAATAATTTTATATTTCTTGAAACCTTTTAATCTTAAATGATTTTTAACTTCTCTTATATATCTTTTATTAGTGCTTATTATAGGATAATCAAAAATAGATTTTTTTATTCTCTCTAGAGTTTTTCCGAATAATGTCCAATTTCCAAAATCAATAAACTGCTTTGGTTGATGATGTTTTTTATCAGACCAGAGTCTTTTGCCAGAACCGCCACATAAAATTACTGGACGTATTTTCATTAAATTTTTGAATATTCTTTAACCTCTTTTTTCTTACCTGGATGTGTTGGGGCACCGAGATAAGCAGGTCCTACTGTTTGAGCATATTTCCAAATCGTTCCCGATCCAAAACTTGATTTTTTTTCTTTCCATTTTTTTCTTCTAGCTTTTAATTGTGCGCTAGTAAGCCTTACATTAATTGATCCTTTTTTTGCGTCTATATCTATTACATCTCCATTTTTAAGAAGTGCAATTGGACCGCCCATCGCAGCTTCTGGGCCAACGTGACCAACACAGAAACCCCTAGTAGCTCCTGAAAATCTTCCATCAGTTATAAGTGCAACTTTTTCACCTTTGCCTTGTCCATAAATAGCTCCAGTTGTTGAAAGCATTTCCCTCATTCCTGGTCCTCCTTTTGGACCTTCGTATCTAATTATTATTACATCACCGTCATTATATTTTTTTGTTTGTACTGCTTTCATTGCATCTTCTTCATTGTCAAAACATCTAGCCTTACCTGTAAATTGTAATTTTTTTAATCCTGCAATTTTTACAATTGCTCCTTCAGGAGCTAAATTACCTTTTAATCCAACAACTCCCCCATCTGGAGAAAGAGGATTATTATATTCTCTTAAAACTTTTTGATTAGTATTGAACTTAATGTTAGCTAAATTTTCTTTCATAGTTTTGCCTGTAACTGTCATACACTCGCCATGAATGTAACCTCCGTCAAATAAAGTTTTTAATAACATTGGAACACCGCCAGCTTCCCACATGTCTTTTGCAACGTATTTTCCTCCAGGTTTTAAATCTGCAAGATAAGGAGTTTTTTTAAATATTTTTGCAACGTCCATTAAATCAAATTTTACTCCTATCTCATTAGCTAGTGCAGGTAAATGAAGGGCTGCATTAGTTGAGCCTCCAGTTGCAGCCACAATTGTTGCTGCGTTTTCTAAAGATTTTTTAGTTACTATTTCTCTTGGTTTAATTTTTTTTTCTAATAAATTCATAACCGCTTGACCACTTTCATAAGCATATTTATCTCTTTCCTCATAAGGGGCTGGCGTCCCAGCTGAATAAGGTAAAGCCAACCCTATCGCTTCAGATACGCACGCCATTGTGTTAGCAGTAAATTGACCTCCACAAGCTCCGGCACTTGGACAAGCTACTAATTCTAATTCTCTTAATTCTTCAGAAGACATTTTACCTGAGGAATGTTTGCCTACTGCTTCGAATACATCTACAACTGTTACATCTTTGCCTTTAAATTTTCCTGGCAAAATTGATCCGCCGTAAATAAATACACTAGGTACATTCAATCTCAACATAGACATCATTAAGCCTGGTAGTGATTTATCACATCCAGCAATACCAACTAGAGCATCATAACAATGCCCTCTTACTGTCAGTTCTGCCGAGTCAGCAATAACTTCTCTGGAAATTAACGATGATTTCATTCCTTCATGTCCCATGGCAATACCATCTGTTACGGTTATCGTACAAAATTCTCTTGGGGTTCCACCAGATTGTTTTACTCCTTTTTTAACTGACTGCGCCTGTCGCATTAAAGCTGTATTACAAGGCGCAGCTTCGTTCCAAGTGGATACTACTCCTACAAATGGCTTCGCCACATCTTGTTCAGTTTCTCCCATTGCATAATAAAAAGATCGATGTGGAGCTCTGTCTGGACCTAAAGAAGTATGACGGCTGGGTAGTTTTTTTTTATCAATTTTAGACATTTAATTAATACTAGACACAATACTTCTTAATTTTCCATCTTCAATAGTTAATTCTTTAACTAAATTTTTATCATTTTGTACTATTTCTTTAGGTGCTTTTGTCACATAAGCCTTATTTTTGAGCTTATTATTTAAAATATTAATTTGTTTATTAATTGTC